>NZ_SMKA01000002.1 GCF_004348455.1 Kribbella albertanoniae | reverse complement strand
GTGGTGGAGGTGGTGCGGCCTCCGTTGGGGTCGCGGCTCCAGTTGCGGATCTCTTCGTCGCGTTCGCCGCAGACGGCAGCGAGGTCTTGGAGATCGCGGGGTTGAGCGGAACCGCCGAGGATGAGGCGCAGGGTGGCGGCGTCCCACATGGCTGCAGCGGCTTGTTCGCCCCAGCGTTCGCGGGCTTGTGCCAGGGATTGGATGACGACGTGGGTGGAGATGCCGGTGCCGCCGCCGTCTGCCATGAGGGATGGCAGGGAGGGTACGGCGCAGAGGTTGGCGATCTCGTCGAGGACGAGGGCAAGTGGTGGTTCGAGGCGACCGCCGGGGTTGTGGGCGGCTAGTTGGCGGGCTGATTCGGTGATGTCTTCAAGGAGCGCGGCAATGAAGGCCGAGGTGGCCGACGCGCCTGCGCCGGTGCCGAGGAGGTAGATGGTGCCGTGCTCGCGGATGAAGCTCGCGGGGTCGAAGCCTTCGCCAGGTGGTGGGTCGAAGGATCGGCGCACGGCGGGATCTGCGAGTGCGGATAGCGCGGAGCGGACGCCGGCCCAGATGGCGTCGCGGGTGCGGCCGTCCATGCGGACGATGCCGTCGAGAGTGTCGCCCCAGCCTTCGGCGGCGTCGTTGGAACGGTTGAGGATGCCGACGGCTTCGATGGCCGAGGCAGGTTCGAGGCCCCAGCGGTAGAGCTGGCCGATGCCGCTGTCGTCGAGGGCGGCGGCGTGGAGGAGGCCACGCAGGGCCATTTCGGTTTGGCCATGCCAGAAGGCCGCGTCGCTGACGTTGCCTTTGGCGAAGCCGGCGCCGGCTGCGAGCCCGCTGGCGCGGACGATCGCGGTGGTCGGGTTCTCGCAGCCGCGGACGGGTGACCAGCGGATGCCTTCGACCCGGCCGAGGCCCTGTGGGTCGAAGACCGCGACTGGGCCGATCGCACGCCGCAGCTCCAGAGTCGCGGCCAGGTTGTCCGGCCGCGTCGACGTGGTGACTACCGCACCGGGTGCGTCGATGATCGCGCCGATGATCTGGTGGAGTCCTTTGCCGGATCGCGGTGGACCGACATCGATCCTGGAGTCTTCGACCGATGCCCAGCACTCGCGGCGGCGTGCGTGACCGAGGAGAGTTCCTACCGCGTACGGCGAAGTGGTCCGGGCCTGTGGTCTGGCGGATCGGCCGCGGCGGATGACTTGTGCCCGGCCAACGGCGGCCTCGATGTCGCTCCGGCTGGCGAGTCCAGGGCGGGCGGCCACGACGCGGGCGCGGTTGGTTGTCGTCGCCTTCCGGTTCTGCCACATCCGGGTTCCGGCGTACGCGAGGGCCAGCGGCGTAGCAAGCAGAACGGCGAAGATGCTCCAGTACGTCAAGGGGCCGAACTGTGCGGCCGACATTCCAAAGGCGGATGCGGGATCGCCCGCGTGAACAGGGACTCGCAAAGCATCGATCCACGGCGAGGAGACCCAGTGACCAGTGGTGCCGAGGCTCGCGAGCCCGCCGGCCAAGTAGAGAACGCCGGCGAAGGCGAAGGTGACTCCCCCGGCGATGAAGATGGTGTCGGTCAGGTCATGGCCGGAGCGTTGGTTCATCGGGTTCACATCCGGGCGTCGGTGTCGAACAGCTCGACCTCGCGAGCGTGGCGGATCAGCTGGACAACGAACGAGCGACTCGGCAACCGCCACAGTGCCCGGCCCTTTGGGAGCTTGGCGATCGTGGCGATCTCGACATCGGTCAGACCGAGAAGGCTAGCCGTCCGCCCCAGCTGGTCAGACTCCTGACGCAGCATGATCCGAGTGGAACAGTCGGCGAGAAGCCCTTCGGCCAGGGCGCGTGCTTCGGAACCCATGTCGCCTACAGCCGCAAGATCGGACAGGCGATGGACGATGAGGATGTTCGAGACGCCCCAGGCGCGTGAGAGCTTCCACTGCTCTTGCATCCGGCGCAGAAGTGCTTGGTCTCGCATGACGCGCCAGCCTTCGTCGTACACGATGTAGCGGTTGCCGCCTACCGGGTCGGCGACGGCTGCCTCGAGCCAGGAAGACGCGCAGGCAAGGGTCAGCCGGAGGGCCTGGTCATCACCGCCGGTGCTCAGCCACGATGAGTCCAAGGTGACCATCGGCAGGGTTGGATCGAACTCGGTGGTCGACGGCCCGTCGAACATGCCGGACAGGTCACCGTGGACCAGTCGCCGGATCGCGTGTGCGACCTCGCGGCCGTCGTTGACCAAGCTCGAGGTCCTCAGCCCGGCTCGTTCGGCATGACGCGGATCGGGTGTGAAGAGAGCAACGACGACGTCCGGGATCGTCGGACTCGGGTTCTGCGCCGAGACGACCTCGAGTGCGAGATCCAGCGCGGTGTGCTCGACTGCGACCAACGGCCGGCCCAACGTGGATTCAGCCAGGGTGCCGAGCAGCGCCCGTCGGCGCGACCAGACGATCCGGTTCCATTCGTCGGCATCGACGGTGCTTGGCCGTCGGCCTGCGTCGAGCGGGTTGAGCCTGGTCGGCAGCCCGGGACCGAGCTTGATCGTTGCCCCGCCCATCGCCTCAGCGACCGATGTCCACTCCCCCTTCGGGTCACACGGGACGTAGGCCTTGTGGCCGAGGGCAAGCGAACGAGTGATCAGCGCCTTTGCGGTCGATGACTTACCGCTGCCAATGACTCCGGCCAGCAGGACGTTGGGGTTGGTGATGAGGCGGTCCTGGTAGAGCACCCACGGGTCGTAGACGAATGACCCGCCGCTGAAGACGTCCGATCCGATATAGGTGCCTTGGGCCCCAATACCACCTTCGGCAAGGAACGGATACGCCGCCTGCAGGATCCGGGTAGTCGCCCGATGCTTGTCGACCAGGAGCCGCCGGGCGTTGCCACGGCCGGATACTGCCTCCATAGCTTCGGGTGCCGTGCGTCGCTGCGACGGGCCGTCCACGCGGGTACGGCGGTTGGCTCGCCGGGTCGCCCGGTCGGTTCCGTCTGGTTCGTAGTACGCGGATTGCTTCTTCATCAGAGTCCGATCCCGAACGGTAGGGCCGCGGCCATGAATCCATCGAGCTGCTGCCCAACCAGGCGCCGTACGTCGATGAAGGACTGCGTGGCGGCGATCTCGATCTCCATGCACGCGTCGTCGAGTGCTTCCTCGGTGTCGCCGGACACCACGACGAGACCGAGCCAGCGCACATCCCCGTGGCCGGCGGCCAGGTCCCGCTCGCGCTGGGCGACGTCGGCATCGAGCTGGCGGTCTTCCTCGGTCTCCAGCTGCCCGATCCTGGAACGCGTCATCCGATCAGTGACTCGCTCCACCTGGTGCCGGCGCGCATCGCGAAGTGCCTTCGCCATCGGAATCGGCTGCAGCACCAAGCTGAACGTCCGCCGAATGCCAGGCCGCAACAGCAGCGGCCCAAGGAACGACGGCGCCGCTCGGACCCGCGGCCACTCGGCGACGACATACACACGGTGGAGCGACGAATCCGTGCGGAGCTGGTCCCAGCTCTCGTCGACGGCCAGCGGGCCGGCGTCCGAGGCTTCTATCGCGGCCGAGGATGGGATCGTGCGAGTCGCCGCCGGATCGAACGCAACCCGCAGACTCATCGCCAACTCCTTGGCATTGAGCCAGACGCCGGCGACACCTGCGGCGGCAAGTGCGGTCTGGAAGGCTCGTGCCTCCGACTCGAGTACCGCAGTCGCTCCGAGGATCCCTCCGCCATGCTTTCGGACCTCGCGTGAGACCGCATCCAGGTTGATCGCGAAGCTGAACAGAGTCTCGTGTCGAGCCGCGGCCGGTGCAGCCTGCTGCAGAAGGTCGGTATAGATCGCTCCCGCCGGTGTTGCCGGGTCAACGTGTCTCTGGTTGGCCCAGGCTGTGAGCTCATCGCCCGGGTCCGGCAGGGTCCGCTCCAAGATCTGAGCGCGGGCAATCCGGTTGCTCTGACACAGCCCCGCGATCAACTGCCCGTACGCCGTGACCCGGCGATCCTGCTCGTCGGAATTCTGCAGCAGATGGGCGGGCCCCTCGATCTTCGCGACCGCGATCAGCCGCCGACGCCGAGGATCGTGCACCAGCCCGACGCCCGAGTTCGTCGCCAACATCCGCAGTACGCCGCTCTCACCGGGCAACTGCAGCCGACCGTGTTCGCGTGGCGCGAGCACATCGGCCCGGAAGGACTTCTTCCGCAGCAGGTG
Source organism: Kribbella albertanoniae (assembly GCF_004348455.1). GTDB lineage: Bacteria > Actinomycetota > Actinomycetes > Propionibacteriales > Kribbellaceae > Kribbella > Kribbella albertanoniae. Next base: position 139,666 of record NZ_SMKA01000002.1, on the reverse strand, counting down.
CATGAACCGGAGCGCCAGCCAGCGGTGCAGCGGAACCTCTTCCGCTCGCAGGAACGCCACCGCGATGCAGCTCGATGCCAGGGCCAAGCAGGACACCATCGCCACCGGTTCCAGCTGGTTGATCAGCGCCAAGGTGACGATGAGGACCGCGGCCAGAACAAGGATCACCTGGATCGGCCGAAGCCCCAGCAGTACAGCGCTGCGGTCTGGCCGTGGAAAGCGTGTTGCCAGTGAGGTGCTCATCGTCGGTCGCCTCCTTCGGACTCGCCTGCTGTGTCTGACACCTGTGTCGGCTCACCCGGCGCGACCGAGACCTGGCTGCTGGCGACAGCAGTCGCAGAGCTGCCGCCCTCAGAGGAGGGCGGAGCCGTCGCCGCGTTCGGGACGCTGGACGCGTTCTCCACAACGACAACGTCGGGTCCGCCAGCAGGCGTGAAGTCAGAGTGACCGTCGTCGGAGGAGGTCTTGTCCGGGTTGTCGTCATCGCGTCCGACAACCGGTGCAGGGCCTCCGTCGCTGGATCCGCCGAAGTGATGGGCTGCGAACTGCTGAGCCTGATCGGCTCGCTGCTTCAGCGCGGATGCACCAGCGGATCCGTGCTGCACCAACTGAATCGCCGTACCAGCGTGGTCACCCGCCCAGTGAACGAACGAGTACGTCGCAATGGGCGCGAAGGCCGCCATGGCGAACAGAAGGATGCCGGCGAGGAAGGTTCCGATGCTCGGGTCGCCGTCGTCGCCCACGTTGCCGATCGCCGAGAGGCCGAGCGTAAAGATCATGGCCATCGCGATCTTGGAGAACAACAGCGCCGCGACGATCTCGATCCACCGCCGCAGCCAGTGCCGGGTCGCTGACCAGGTCCAGCTGGCCATCGCGACCGGCGCGAACACCACAAAGGCGATCAGTGCAACCTCACGCAGGAGCATGACCAGATAGAGCCCGATGACGGCCAGGAGGCCGAGGACCACCGCGATGATGAGTGATCCGCCGAACGTGGGGATGGCCTGCAGAGCGGTGAGGTTGACCATCCGCTTGAGTGCCGTCATGGTCGCCGTACTGCCGCCAAGGATCCCGACCGAAAGTTGGTCGACAACACGGCCAAGCCCAGCGACAACAGCCACTGCAAACGGTACGCCGGCCGTCCCGATGACTGCTCCGATTACGGCTTGGCCCAGTCGGCCCGGTTCTCGCAGTATGGCGGCCGACAGACACTGGAAGATGAACATGCCGACCAGCAGCGGCAGCGTGATCACGACCATTAGGTCGAGGTTGCTGCGCCACCATTCCTGGTCGAACCGTGGCGACGTACTCTCGCTGAAGGACGTGAAGACATAGGCCGTCAGGTCGGTCAGCCCGCGGGCCATCCAGTCGACGAACGAGGCCCACATCGAGTCCGCCGCGCTCTGGGCGGCGCCTGAGGCTACACAGACGCTTGGATTCATGAGGCATTCGATCCAGCTCACGTGTCAGCCGATCTGGATGCCGCTGAAGAAGCGGACGAGGGCGTTGGCCGAGCTGATCAAGATCGTGGCGCCGAGGGCGACGAGGAAGCCGAACTTGCCCTTGCTGGCGTAGCCGGCGTTGCCGTTGATGCTCCCCAGCGCCCAGGCTGCAGCAGACACGATGAGAACTGCCACGCAGACCACCAGGCCGAAGGGCTGCAGCGCTCCGACCATGTGACGGAGTGCCTCCAGGCCAGGTAGGCCGTCGGTGTTGGGTGTGACGCCGGGGTCCTGCAGGAAGATGATGTGGCTGAACACGAGAGGTCCTTTGATCAGGTCGAGTAGATCGGCGGCGCCCAACCGAGGTAGGCCGCGTGCCACTTGGATTCGACGAGGCTGAAGTCCACGAGGTAGACACCGCCTTCGCCCGGGAAGTCGTCGCCGATGTCGTTCGAGACGACGCGTCCGTCGCCGACGTACACGGCGACATGGCCGAACACGCCGCCGGTGTCCCAGAACACGAGGGCACCGACCGGCGGCTTCCGATCACGATGTGCGTTGCCGGAGACAACCATCTGCCGCCATTGCTCGGCGGCCGAGTAGTAGCCCGAGTGCGGCCGACCCCAGATGTTGGCCGCCAGGCGGGCGCACAGCTGGTAGTAGCCGTGGCTACCCACCAGCCGCAATGCCCGCGCAACAGCCTCATCGGCGCCCGGTAGCGAACCGGAGTCGCTTCCGACCGGCTCCCGGCAACCAGCTGGCAGCGACGCTGTCGGCGTCGAGGCGCAGGTGTCGCTGCTGCTGGCCGCCACAGCCAGCGGCGCGACCAGTCCGATGCCGCTGGTCAACAGCGCACCGGCCAAGACGAGTTTGATGATCACGTCGTCGTCTGGGCCGAGGCGGACCAGAACTTGCAGGTGTAGACGCAGACCACGCTGACAGCCGCGATGCGCTCGACCGTCCTCGTCTCAGCGCCCAGGACCACGCTCTGCTTGCCGCGCACCACGTAGGCCTGCCAGCCTGGCGGCAGACCACGATTCTCCTTGAGCTTCGCCAGCTCCGGTGTGGTCTCCGCGGTGATGTCCGTGACAGTTGCGCGGGCCTTCCAGGCTTCGAGCTGCTGCCACTCTCCCGGCCCAGGCAGCATGCTCCGGGCCACTTCACCGCTCGTGCTTGCGGCGCCTGCGAACATGTTGATACCGCCTACCCAGTCGGAGTAGCTGTGCCTGCTTGCGTCGTAGGTCCAGATCGCCCGCGCGAACGCCATGGCATACGCATGCGAGTCGGCGGTAACGGGCACACGCCACTGCTCGAGCGGCGCCCGAGTCACCTGCACGTTGTCGCCCGGCACCGCCGGGCCGACTGGGTTCGCCGTCGACCGCTCGCCACAGCCGGCGAGGAGTAGTACCAGGACGGTGCCGAGCACGAGTGCTACAGGAATCACGATCTTGGACCGGATCGAGTGGTTCACGTTGTTTCCTCTCTTGGGGACTTCGGTACGCCGCAGCCACGCGAACCCGGCCGCGGCCAGGGACGGCGGCAGGATGCGCAGCGCGGTGAGGACATGCAGGTAGAACCTGAGCTGCGCGCGGTAGTACCGAACGAGCCAGTTGTGACGGGGTACGGCGGTGGAGTTGTGCGTCATGACGGGCATCAACGGATCAGCCCGGGAGACTTTTTTGGTCAGGCGGCTCGGAGCTGCCCCAGACCGACCTGTCGGCGGTGGCCGAGGCGCCCGCCTCGCCCGAAAAACCGCAGGTCACGGCCGGAAGCAGCCCAGATCCAGCGCCGCACAGCGGAATCTTGAAAAACTTCCGACGGAGGCTGCCCATCCGCCAGCCGAGCCAACGCCGACGGCCTGCCTGCTCCTCCGCGCAACAGCCAACTGAGCGCTTCCGCCTGCTCGCCCGTCGCACCCACTCGCCGCAGGCGCAGGACCATCGCTGCGCGGTAGTACGGCGGCCCGTCCGCCGCCGTACGGATCAGATTCCGAGCCGTCGTCGCGGGAAGGCCCTTACGCTCCAACTCGTCGACGATCTGATCCAGGTGATGCCCCAGCCAGGGCACCTCCACCTCACGCTCCGGAGGCTCAGTCCTCAGCGAGAGCCGGTGCCTCCGCACCAGTTCGGTGCGCAGAATGTCGGTCAGGCGCCACCTCACCAGCGTCCCGAGGTAGCCCCACGAGACGCCGCGCTTCGGCGGATTCACCGCCAGCTCACGACACCGCTCCCAAGCAATCACCCGAGCCAGCTGCCGAGCCTCGTCGTACCCGAGCACCTCCCGGAATCTGCCCGACAGCGGCGCCACGATCCGCTCCTCGATCCCCTCGGCAAGCCGCCTGGACGGACCTTCCGCCCAGTCAGAATCAGCCGCGTCGGCGATGAGTACCTCCAACTCCTCGTTCATCGAGTCACTCCATCCCGGGGGAAGGAGGAGCGGATCGCTCCGGCTCCTCTCGTCGTACTGCCGTGCCACCAATCTGCTGGCGGCGGCTCGAACTCAGAACCTGGATTACGAGATCAAGGAGTCCTGGAATTGCCTGGTTCCTCATCCAGGACCTCCCCGCTCCAGCCCGCCTGCTTCCGGTCCGCGGAGCGCCCTGATCTCGACCGCAAGGGGGTCAGCACCTCCCGCGACACGACGGCGACCTCGAGGTCCAGTCGCTCGGACAGCCGCGCGATCTGTTCTGCAACCAGGGCCGACGGCAACTGCCTAACGAACGGCGCCACAGCCCGCAGAGCGTTGACCTGACCGCTCAGGTGGTCCAGAACCGGCGCCCACTTCCCGAGCTCGACATCGATCGCGAACTCCGCCAACGGCACACCGGAGTCCAAGCAGCCCTGGAGCCGTGCGGGTGACCGCTGGAACAACTTCGCAACGTCATGGCCATCCGGTAGCGCAGCCGCCTGGACTGCCCCGAACACCCCATCCAGCGCCTTCAGGCTGCGTACCGCGCCCAGTCGGCCGCCCAGATCGGGATCGAAAGCAACCACGATCTTGTTGGCTGGCGACACCTGTCTGATCGCCAATGCGTGCTGGCGTGTGACCGCCGTACCGCAAACTGCGATCCCTGCCCAGCGACTGCCGAGTTGATCTACGGCGAGGGCATCCATCACACCCTCGACCAGGACAGGGGTCGCACCCCGCAGCAACTTTCCGCACCGCGCTATCAGCCCAACTGTGGCCTCGGACTTGCGGTAGACCTCCGTCATCGGACTGTTCAGGTATCGCACCAATCCGCCACGAGCACGCCCGACGAACCCCGTTACTTCCATGTCTGCGTTCTCGGCGGCGAACATGATCCGATCGCGAAAGCGGTCGACGAGGTACCCGTTCATCGTCGGTGTCGCGAGGCCAGCCGCCACGAGGCTCTCGTCGGTGAAGCCCGCCTTGCGGAGGTGATCGGTCAGGCCAGTCCAGCTCGCCGGCGCGTACCCGATTCCCCACGCCGGGTCGTCCAGGGCTGCGCCCAGACCGCGATCGCGTAGATGCGTTGAGGCCCAACCGTCCGGCATCCTGTGCAGCTGCCGCTGATAGAACTCCCAAGCCTGCCGATGCATCTCGAGCGTTATGTTCCGCATGGCTCATCCCAGCCCTGGTCCCTGCGCCGGCGGATCGAGATCCTCGGCGTGCAGAGCCTCGTGCTTGCCCTCGCTGACCTTGTACGTGATCAGTGGCCGGGGGCCTGACAGCAGGTCCTGCAGTTCCGCTATCGCCCCTCCACGGACGACCGCATCCGCTATGCCTATCGACATCTCGACGGCACGCACACGGTCGAAGAAGAGCGCGAGGTCGAACACATAGCCCGCGGCCTCGTGACGGGCGAGCTCATCTCCGCTCAAGACGACGATCACCTTGTCGGTCCGGCTGAACCGCCGTACCAGGCGCGCCTGAGCCGTCGAAAGCCCGCCTTCACAGACAGGGATTCCAGCCCATTGCCCGCCGGACTCGCGGCTCAGCGCAGTCACCGCGATCGCGTCCATAGGATCGTTCACGATGACCGGGACCGCCTCGCCCGCCAGCAGGTCCAGTTGCTCCTCGATACCCGCCAGGACGTTGGATGGCCGATGAATGGCGCTGACTGGACTGACGGATTTCGGCCGTCCATCCTGACCAATGCCGATAAATCCGACCGGCGACAACCGATGGTCACGCACCACGAGCATCAACTGATCCCGATGGCGGTCAACCGCATCGCCGCCTGCCGTCCACTCCACAAGTCCTGCCTGGACCAACGTCGAGTGACTGAATCCCTGAGCAAGCAGATGGTCGGTGAGACTCGTCCAACTGCCCGGTGCGTAGCCAACCTTCCAGTCCGTGTTGACCGTCAACACCGACTCGGCCCCACGAGCTCGCAGGTACTCCGACTGCCAACCATCCGCCGTACGCAGCAACTCACGCCGGTAGAACCGCGCCGCCGCTGCATTTGCCTCAAGCAACCGTTGCCGCTCCTCGAGCGACAACATGTACCCCGGCTCACTCACGAAACCTCCATCGTTGCTGTCGTGCATGACAGCTACGAAGGTGGTTTCGTCGTACCGACTTCAGAACCTGGATCACGAAATCCAGGACCTAAGGAGTGTCCAGCCCCCGATGCAACTCGGCGTCCTCCTCGACACGCTCAAGGGAGTCGTGCCTCGAAGCCCGTGTACGCCGGACAGGTCCTGCCGGCCTGGTTGCCGAGTCATCGTCGAGCCAGTCGAACTGCAATCCCTCAGACCGAGCCAGCTGTGCCCCAGCCGAGTCGATCGCAGCGTCCAGAAGTTCAATCAGGCGCGCAATCCGCCAGCTGGCCGGTCGATCAGACGTTGTCTCTGGCTGCACACCACCAACGAAATCCATATCTCGAACATCGCGACCGGCCGCCGCGGCCGGAACCTGGATTGCCAGTTCCAGGACCATGCCGGCATCACAGCGAGAGCCCAAGATCCTGCTCAGCGGAACGCTCCTGCACATCGGTTTCAACCCGAGTCGAACGAACCCGCATCGGTACAGCCTTCGACTCCATGTGCCGCTCGGCGGCACCCGCCAGCCGCCCGGCGGCCGTGACAACACGGCCGCCTATGGCATCGATCAGCCGAGCCGGCGGTCTGCTTCCAACAACCGACGCGACAGCAGCCAGCCGCTCGGACGTCGACCGGTCAACTACACAGCCGTACCTCGCAAGTACGGCGTACGCGACAGAATCAGCCTCCAACTCCACCAGACCGCAGCATCCCGAGCCACTCGGCAACTTGTGCATCCGCAAGTGAGCGAGCTCATGCGCAATCCGCCCAGCCGCACCACGAGGATCCAGACCGGGACTCAGCACAATCTGCCGACGCCGCCGATCCACCCGCGAAACGATCCCATCAGCCGACTCACCCCATCGAACCCCGTACCCAAGCTCACCGGCAACCTTCGCCAACGCATACATGACCTCGACCGCGCTCACGGCCGGCGGCAGAACGACATCTCGACCATCGGTCTGAGAGATATCCCAGACCGTCGCCACGTCGTGTCGCCTGCTCGCCCCACGGCCACCCGCAGCCTTCTCCATCGGAGTCAGCACCCGGATCCCCGCCTCACCGCGAGCCACCATGCGCCCCCTCTCCTGCCACGGCTCCCGGCCATCGACCCACGTTGCCTCAGGCATCTGCAGCCGGATCAGAACCACATTCCTGAACGACTGCCCCCGCAACACCGACGCCGCATCCAACCAACGAACCCACTGCCCCGCCGACAGCCGCCCACCCACCTCGGCCTCGAACACCCTCCGAAGGTCGTCACTACTCACCCGTAACCGGCTCATCACGCCTCCCGTAGTCCTCGTCGGAGGACTCAACGGATCGCAAGGCAAGGATTGGGCCGGTACACCACCCGCAACCGCTTGCCGGAGGGATGGTCGGCGAAGTAGCCCTGCCATATTCGCGTCCTCGCGAAACTCGTCGGGAAGAATCTCAGCTGGGTCTGTGTCATCACCATCCGGACTGAGCGTTCCGAGGTCGGCTCTGGGCTCGTCCCATGCCCGTGACAGCAAGGTGAAACTTCGTCAGGCCGAACGTGGATCGCGTCCGGCGAGCGCCCCCTCAAGTCCCGCTGGGCCTAGCCGACCTACAAATCTTCGCGACCGACAGCCTGGCCATATCGGCTATGGGGCAGCCGTCCGCTCGCCATAGCTCCGCAGCGCTCGAGCTGTGTTGATCGACTTCTCTCGACGGCGAATCAGCAAAAGATCGCGGGATCCGGGTCAGCCGAAACCGGCCAGCTTCAAGCACCGCCGACGGCCCGAATCCGCGGTTCGGTCGAAATAGTCAGGGCTAGTGGGTCGAAGGCACCTCCAAGGGCGGGAGGGAACGAGCCGTTCAGCATCGACCCCGACACGATCCGGGAGCGTAAGGCACACCCCGCCTCCCCAGATGGCAGACCAAGCCAAGGCCGGCGACGCCTGATCCGACTCCGGCCATGTCTTCACGACGGACCCCGGCGAGCCGATATACCCCGAGACGGGCCAGCCAGCGCCTCGAAGACGACGCCCCAGGGATCATCCTTATGAATGGAACCTCACCTAACGTGGTTACGTCAGATCTCTTCGTGACTAGTCCATCCCACTATCTGTGGAGGCTCCGCTTGGCAGAAATCTCGGTCGACAAAGTGATTGCTATCGTCCGCGCTTCGACTCGAAGCGGCCGAGTGGCAGCCGCTTATCGCCGACTTGCAGCGTGGCCGCTCGCTTTTCTTGTTGCGTGGTTCTCGACGCTGATCGTCGTAGCCATCATCGAGGCGATCGTGTCAGCCATCTCCGATCACAAGGTCGTATGGGACGAGGCGAGCGGGGTGCCGACCGGCAGACTCGCTCTTCCGGTGGCCATCGCAGCCGTGGTGTTGGGACGTCGACGTATCAGGGCTGCCGCGGATGCGTTGGCAGAACCGATCTTCCCCCGGCCGGCCCGGTCCGAGTGGCCAAGCTACGCGCGCGCATCCGGAGTCGTACATGCCATCATCGGTCTGCTCGCCTTCCCGATTACATGGACAGCCGTCTCTCTCGTTGTGTACAACACCGTGCGGCTTTGGAGCGATGGTCCCCCACTCAGCGACCTAGTCCTCACTGCTCCACTTGTCGTGCTGGGTCTGCCGTTGCTGATCTGGGCCTACTTTCTTGGCCGGAGCGACCGACTGAGCCAGCTTCAATCCGCTACACCACCAGCACTCCGGCGGGCTCACAGGCTGCGTGACCACGCCCAGGCGCTCGAGGACGCGATGCAAGAGGCAACGCTCATGGCGGATGAACTACAAGAAACCATCGACGCGGAGAAGCGCCTCATCGCCGATCTCCTGAGCGAATCGACCGAGGCTCGCCGGATCGTCGAAATCGAATCAGGTCAGCTGAATGCACTCCTCGCCCACCAAGAGCGACAACAGCGCCACTCAACCCGCCGCGAACGCTGGATCAACATCGCCGTCGCAGCAGTGAGCCTCTTCATCGGCTACCTGCTGAACCTAGCCAGCCCCGCCTTCTTCACCGGGTTGTTCCGTCACTGACGGTGTCAACCCGTACCGCAGAGACGAACGATCGCCAGCCTCTACGCGACGAGAAGGCTTAACGCAAGACACCTCAGGACCGCGCGTTCTGAACTTCGGGTACGGTCCACCCGATGCCCAAGGGGCGGAGATTCACGACGTCCGCGTGGTCGGCGGCTCAGCGCGCTCATCGCCGCCACTTCGGTGCTGGGACATCGCTTCAGATGGTTGTGCGGTTTCAGCCGGACGTGGTCCGATTCGACGTGTGACCTGACGCTGAATCGTGCGGTACTTCGTGAAGACGAGCGGAACATCAGCCGTGCTATCAACCAGAACATGCGAACTCTTCTGCCCGCAGGACGGTCCCTTTCACTGGGGGCTGCGCTTAGGACAACGAGCAGCGACAATGCTGGCATGGCCGATGGGAAGCAAGGTTCGCCGCCGTCGGCACGCCGACGTACGAAAGCGACCGGGGCCGCATCTGCATCAGGTAGCTCCAGGATGGGCGAAGCTGGCCAAAAGTCCACAGTGCAGCTACGTCGAGAGATGACGCCGGAGGATCTCTGGGCCAATCTTCGGCAAGGCGCGCGCAATGTTGCCGGTGTGACTTGGCAGATTAACGTTTGTGCATACCTGCTGGTTGCGTCGCGCAGTGAACACCTGTCATTCGTCGACCTGATCCCGGAAGGCTATGAGGACGCCGACTGCAGCACTGCCGACGGCAAGCGCGCCTTCGTCCAAATGAAGGAGCTCGACGGTGGCCGAGGCGAGATGGGTCCAGCCAGGTTGGCCGACGCCTTGGCCCATGCAGAGGCAAGCGCCAGGGGCAGCGAAATCATCGTGGTCACCGACGGCTCGCTCGGGTCCGATCTTTCTTTTACCGGCTGGGATTCTTGCCTCGGCGGCCAGTCCGGGGAGGGAATCCGCAGAGTCCTGGGTGGCCTAACGAAGAGAGGCTACGCCGCGGATGTCGCCGAGGACGTCCTCGCGCGAGCCCGCGTCATCCGACTGCCCTATCGAGTCCGCCAAGCCAGCGAGGTCATGTTGGCAGATGCACTGAGCCTCCATCCATCTGTCTCAGGCATAGTGGTCAGCAAGCTCACAGATGTGTTGGCACATGTGGCAGCCGATCAACGACGCAGTAGCAGCCAGACCGCGGCTCGGGTCCGGACCAGCGATATCGATGCGATCGTCGCCGAGGTTCACGAAACCGTCGATATCACTGCCCTAGATCAGGCCGTGGCCTCCGGGGTCTGCGCGCCGGTCAGTTTTCTCATGCCTGACGAGATTGCGGCTCAGAGCTTCTACCTAGGTGTTGACGGGCATCCCGGTCATGTAGCAGCCGACTTAGATGTCCTTCGCCCTGACGAACTGCTTGCCTGCAACGCGGGCTTCGAGGAGGAAGGAAGCGTCCTTCTGGTAGGGCCGTCAGGTGCAGGCAAGTCTGTCTTGCTCTGGCGCGCTGCTCGAGATCTCGTTCCTGCCGCTCGGGTTCTGCGAGTCAGTCGGGTCCAGGACGAGGACGACGCGCGGATACTCGCCCGATATATCCGTCTGCTGCGCCCCAGTGAGGCATCGCCAGTGATGTTGGTAGCCGATGATCTAGGCCGGCCGCGGTCCTCAGGCTGGCCTCTTGCCGCGGCTCTGCTCCGCGAGATCCCCTTTGTATTGCTACTCAGTGCCGCACGCGCCGAGGATTTCTCACCCGCGCTACTTGTCGGTGCCACCCGTGTCGTTGAACCGCGTCTCGATCTGCCGCTCGCCCGGGCGCTCAGCGCCCGGCTCCGAGGGCAAGGCATCCCGTTACGCATGAATACCGAGGAGGCATTCCAGCGATCCGACAGCCTATTGATGGAGTATCTGGCGCTACTGACTACCGGACAGCGGTTACGGCAGGTCCTTGCCGCTCAGGTCGCCGCCCTCCAGGGTCCGGGGCGAGAGATCCAGCGTGAAGCAGCGAGACTGGTGACCACTGCGCATACCCTCGGCCTAACGTTGAGCGCGGACGTCCTTGGCAGGGTGCTGGTTGGTGAGCTGGGCCCCATCTCTGCGGTCGCTCAAGTTGGGGATGCGCTCGGTGTACTTCGCGATGAGCACATCGCAGTCAGCGACGGCGCCGCCTGGCGGGGGCTCCACGAGCTCCGGTCCGCGGCGATCACCGAGTTGCTTCACGAAAACCCACCACCGCGCCTCGGCAGCACACTCGCACGCGTCGCGGCGCTGATCGAACCGGCAAATGCAGGGTGGATGCTACGTCGGGTTGCCGAGCGCCATCCCGAATGTGTCGATGAGGTCGTTTTGGCACTCAGGAATTCTTTCAGCACGAGGGGTGTCAGCCCTGCGGATCTGGCGTCGTTCCTTGAGGGTGCCGAGCGTGCAGACAATGCCCTTTACGCAAAAGCGACACTGCCAGTACTTGAGCAGGCGCGGCCCCGCGGACTTCCGTTAGAAACACTCGCAACATTTGTTTATCCGCGACTGAACCAAGGACTAGGCTTCGAAGGCACCGGCTCCGAGCTATTCGATAACATGGTTGGTCAGGTCAAGAAGATTGCCGACAATCTCCCTTTACGGTCCGACTACGAGACCACATTGCGGAGCGCGTGCTCAGGGAGCGCAACCGAGCGACCACAAAGCATCCTCGGAGAAACAGAGCCACTTGAGATTCTGCGGTTCGTCGAGGCTGGCTTGCCACATCTCAAGATGCCGATCGACTTTCTGCGTTCCCTGTTCATGCGCATCCCCACGCCGCACAACGTCTGGACTGCGACGATCTGGTCGCGACTGTGTGCAGCGTGCGAAGGCCAACTGACACCAGCCGAGCGCATCGAGATCCTAGGCTCGTTACAGGATCGGGTCGCCCTTCTTTGTACGGCGGATCCGTCTATCCTCGACGCTGTCATCGACGAGACCACTTACTCGGTAAAGCTGACACGACTGCTGCCCCTCGACGCGGGCGTACCTCCGCTGCCCCTTCTGCCGTGGGACATACCACGCGCCACCGATGTCGAGGCTCTCAACCGATCCACAGTCGCGTGCCTCGAGCGACTCAAGGACGCATGCTCCGAGCTGAATCGGTTCGAGATTGTCACTGTCACTGCATCAGGATCTCGTTATCAAATGCGGGGATTCGAACCCGGGCATAAAGATATGCTCCGCAAGACATTTCCGGGCCGCGTATCAGTGCGACAGTCTGTGGGATACCAGGCAGCTGTACGCCGCGCGATCTCTTCACAGACCTGGACTGAGGTAATTAACGTCCAGATCGCAGTGGCTGCCGACCTTGCAGCTGCGGCCAGCGACCTTCCGCTCAGGCTGAAACCACATGATAATGCCGCCCGGCGAGTTAGCTGGCGAGCCCGCATCGACGACGTCCGCTCCCGACTCGGCGCGCTGCACCCGCCGCCGATTCCCACAGGCTCCGGGCCGACCTCGGCACAGGCGCTCAGTGACAATATCGACCGAACTCAGGACGAGACGACGCGCCTGCTCCATACAGTTCTCGACGCGTTAGACCATGCTTGCCCGCAGGACCCCGCCAAAGCCACGCGTCATCTGGCCATCGCGATCACCTTGCGGGAAGCGGCGGACCAGGTTGATCGGCTCCGACGCGGTGGCCGGACGCTCGTGCAGGGCCAAGGCTCTGTTCTTCCAGATAACCTCAGCCAGGCGATGCGGAGGAGTGCCGACCTAGCGGTAGCTCTCCATCGCCGGCCTGCGTTGGCGAGCCGCATCAGCGGTGCAGATCCCCTCAAGTCCGCGATCGAGATCTGGGCGGAGGTTGTGAGCGCGGTGCGAGGCGAAACGGCATCCATGTTGCGGGACCTGCTCGCGCCCATCATTGCAGCCTCGTGCCACATCGCTGAGGATCCTGCCCCTGCACCGTGGGCGCTCAGTCCGCAAAGCTGGGTCGTCATGGTGCCGGCGAACGCTCTCGATGAGACTCTGACCGTGCTAGAGACGCTGTCTGATGCCGTGCGCGATCAAGTTGGAGCGCATCTGGTTGTCCTCTGCGTCGCCGAGAGAAGTGGCTTGGCCGCAGGAAACACCGCATCCGCACCACCATCGCATCTCGCAGAGTTGATATCCCTTGGAGTCGGTTACCAACTCAGCTCCACCGATCGACAAAGTGCGTTACCCCTGCCCCCGGAAATGGCGCGGGCTTGGTCCCATGCAGTTGGGCTGTCAGTATTGGACAACATCGCTTCTCCGCTGGCCGATGTAGAGCAGTTAGTGAGTCGATCTCATGAAGCCGCGCGCCGGAGGATGCGCAAATTCGCTGACCCTGGCAATGTCGGCGGGTCGGAGCAGACCGACACGCCGACAGTTGAGCGGCCGCCACACAGGTTGAGCGAAGTCAATGTCGCAGTCTCACTCCTCCAAGATCATGTGGCAGCCGAAGAGCATGGAACGGCGTCTGCCTACCTCTCCGAGGTGATTCTCAGTCCTGTAACTGGCGAACCACTCGCTCAAGACGCAGCGAAACTCTTGGACGCACTAACAGCGCTCCACTTGCACCGACTGCGTGACGCGGCGAGCGAGCAGGTTGAGGCTCGACAAGCAGCGGAAGGTGGCGCGTGACACCAGCCTCGTCAGTCCATCCAGCGACGGACATCGCAAACGTCTCATCGGATCAAGGTGCCGACGTTCCGGCGCGACGAGCGTCATGCACAGAGGTCTGAGCTACTTTGCGGTCTTCGCGGCCTCAACTTTGCGGCTGTGCTGTTGAATCACTTGATCTGCTGTCAGGCAGTGGCTCGCCAGGGCCGCGGATACCGCACTGGACCGCTCCCAACCTCTGTCGCAAGCGATTTCGTCGGCGAACGCCTGAACATCTGCTTTCAACGTAGCGAGGTCGTCCGGCGTGACAACTCTGCTACCTACGGGTGCGCTCGCCAGCTTATGAAGCCGTGCAGATCTTGCGAGTAGAACAGGCACGCACTCTGTTGTGTCCGGGTTGGCTGCCGAGTTCCAACTGACCGCACCGGACAGCTGATCGGTCTCGGACTTGATGATGTCGCTGTCGTCACGCGAAGTGCCAGTCTTGAGCTCGATCACCGCGGACCGATGTGGGGTGAGACCCCAGCAGCCATCTGGTCCTTTCCCCTGCTCCTTCTCCGGCCGCGTGGCGTCGAACCCGAGTAGTTGCCCAAGGCGCTTTACTGCCGCCTCCGCCGCGTCAACCCGATCGTCCTCTGGCGAGAACGCCAAATCGTCAAGCATCGACTGAACACCCAGGCGCAGCTGCGTGCCGTTGTCGAAGTGTTCGCTGAGGTAATCTACACACGCGACCGCCTGCTGCTGATGCCCCCGTACCGGCCTTGGCGCGAGAGGCAGAGCAGGCATAAGCACGCTCGTGTTCGCCTGCTTTGCCGCCTTGATTGTCTTCTGCGCGTCTTCAGGCGAAACCTCGTGCTGATAGGCGGCCACTTCCTCCAGTCGCCATCCCCGCTCCGCTGAGTCGACTTGATCAAGCGCATTGCGCAGAGTTGTTGCCGCAGCGGCGGGATCGCCCGCCGCTGCGAGGTCCCAGGCCTTTCGGCGCGCTTCAGATACCGCTGAGACATGTCCGTCCGGGTCATACTCCACTCCGGCGGTCGCCCTGCTGCTCGCGACTCTCCAGTCTTCGTCACGCCCCAGGAACAGCGATAACACCTCCCGAACCGAATCGAGGCCTTCGCCAGCGATCTGTGCGGCAACCTCTTTGCTGAGATCAATCTGTGCACGGGTCGCGGGAGAAAAGAGCCTTAGGTCCTCCCTGTCGACTAGCGACAGAGCAAGGTCGCTGCCAAGGAGCAGCACAGCGCAGTGGTCCTCTGCGTCGCGGATGCCGCGCCCCATACCTTGCTCAAGTCGTTGGACCTTGCGGATCCGATAGGTGTCACTTCCGATCAACGCTCCTGCCTCGCGCTGCTCGCCTGGATCGAGCGGTGTTGGAACACCATCGACGACCAACAGCCGGCAGGCGTCATGTGGCAGGTCGACTCCGTCATACTTGTTGACAAGGACCACGATGCCTAGGTGTTCACCGGCGGCCATTCGATCGACGACGGCCTTCATATCACCGACGTGGAGTGTCTCTGCCGCATACGGACTCCAGAGCTCTGATGCCCTGTCGCTCGGCACCAGGACCACAACGTTCACGGGCTCTGCGTCTCGCTCTCCGTCGCCAGTGCGGTCGCCCATTGCGAACTCCCAAGCCAGTCGGCGGATCCTGTCGCTCGTAAGGTTTGGGTTCAGCGCACCGGGAGCCATTATCAGTCGATCGCCTAGGTCCGTTGCGCGCTCAGGCGTGATCGGCCGGCGAACCGACTCGGGGTCAGCTGCCAGGTCGGTCACAAGGACGCCGTCGTCGGCTAGCGTTGCAGTCAAGTAGATGCGTCGTGTAGCCAGGTGGAATGCTGGTATCTCTTGGATGGGAGGGCACGGCGTACGCAACTGCAGGAGCCGATCCGAGATCGTCGCGACTGCTAGCCCCAAATAGTCCGCTAGCAGTGGCCAGGAGAAGAATATCCCCTTGAGCGCACTATTCCCGGCTGATGCCTCGATCTCAGCCGTGACTTCGGAGTGCTTCTTCGACCAAGCCCAGAAGGGGATGCGGAGTGGCGTAGCCCGGTCGCCACTCAGAATAGCTGTGCCATTCTTGTAGCTCTGCCGCATGAGCTCGTCGCCGAAGATTGACAGAGCCTTCTTATATGCCGGATGTTCTGCTGGCACATTAACGGTGAACTGTTTGCGCGCCGCCGCCAACGCCGCGTGCGCGTCGTCAACGACCACGGTTCCAATCCTTCGGGCGTTAGAGTCACCCGCGAGCCCGAAGATGCTACGGCCGTTGACGACCTTCTCGAAGGTACAGACAAGAATCGCGAGGCCCGAGATGAAGTCCGCGCCCCGAGGATCTGTCGTGACCGGGATCCCGAGCGCGTTCGCCTCGTCCACAACCTGGTCCACTAGGTAGGTATCTGGGACTACGTAGGCCGCAGGACCTACTCCCTCGCTCAGGCTGGACTGGGCCACGAGGAGGCCGACTACGGTCTTCCCTCCACCTGTGTTCTGCTTGATCACGAGATCGCGCTCGTGGCGCCGCTCGAACCAGCCCTTCAGGACCTGGTCCTGCTCGACTCGCAACCGAGGCCACGGCCTATGGCCCAGACTCGCAAATATGTCTCTTGGCTCAATCAGCGCGGACTTCGCACCAGCCTTGATCTTGCTCAGGTCCAAGGGCACGTTCCACGCTCCAGCGATGCCGGTCAATGAGTTGGGCGCCAAGTCGAGCCGAAGCAAAGGGCTCCTCCGACTTGGGCCGCTGCAGTATCAGAGCAGCGGGATGCCGACTTGATACAACGTCTTGAACTAGATGGCCGGAGTCGCTGCCGCCGCATCAGGAGAGACACCTGTCGGTCCTGTCATTCACACTGATGTGATGATCAGGGAACCGAGCCGACTCGCACGCCTACCTAGGGCCGCGGAAGTCGCGCCTGCGGACCGGCAGTTGGGCTGCAACCTAGACCGCGGTCGCCGTCGCTGCCGGACCGGCTGAGCAGCACTGCCCAATTTGTAGCTGCATCACTTCTGTCGTGGAGCCATGCCAGCGTCGGAGCAGTCGACCACAACAACCCGCACCAATATGCACGGCTGACTGCAGTACCTGGCCCGAGGGCGCTCGGTCAGAAGCGAGACAGCCGCAAGCCAAGCCATCCCAGACGGCAACAAAAAGTTTCGAGGTACGAGTCGCTGTCCCAGTGAGGCTGTTGGTCACCGCGGCCGCAACGGACGTCAGCTCGATCATTCGGTGAGTCTGGCGGCGACCACCGACAGAACGACTGATTGAACAACGCTAGCGATTGCCTCACCGAAGCCATCCGCCGAAGGATCAGGTTCAGCGGTCGCCCGAGCAGCGCCACCTGTCTGAACGGGCGCCTGGCCGCGCCAGACGCCGCCGACCGATCCCGATCTTCCAGCCGGAAGCCCATCCGCCACTCCCACAGGACTCGTTGCGTACGGGCGATTCGTCGTTTCCCATCTCTGCAGATCGAACGCCAGGTTCGGTGTCCATCAAATGCGGCGATCTGATGACACCCCGGACGCCTTACCGCGCAGGCTTTGTCTCTAGCTGAGGACCGCGACAAAACCCGTGGAAACGCCACCAGCATCGTGACCTTACCAAGGCGGTCACCGCCGATGCCCTCATTCTGGGATGTCAGAGCGGGCTCACCGGCTTGCTCTATCGACGGGACGTCGACACCGCGGAACCCGGAGCAACTAACAACGCATAGGCGGAGTTAGGCGCTGTCCCCGATTCTTTCGGACCGCCGGCGTCAGAAGATCATCTGCTGATGTTTGTGGACATAGCGAGCGACAGCAGTGAGGATCAATCCGAAGACTGAAGCCGCGACACCAGGCCGATGTCGCTGGCCGATCTGTGCAACTACCCTGATGGGATGGCGGTTCCCTCGGACTACGAACTAGCGGCATGGCGTGACATCCAACGTTTCAAGGGCCGACCACTGTCACGAGGGACGCGGAATGTCAGCGAGCAAGTGGCCAGCGGCGCCGCCAGTCTCGGCAAGCGTGCTATGAGGTACCTCGAGGGCCACCCACGGGCCCAGTCGGCCGTCTCGCGAGGGCAGGACGTCGCCGCCAAAGGCGTTCACGTAGTCGGCACAGGCGCTCGCCTGGCCGCCGATGCCCTCCCCGACTGGAGCGGCACTGCTTTAGAGTCTGCACGACGGACGGTGGGTCGGATTTCGCGAGTTGGACTCTCGCCCAAACGGGTGGTGGCGATGCACAAGAAGCGCGGGCACGACGTTGAATCACTTTTGGACCTGCGCCGCCTCGATCTTGAGCAGATCGACATTGTTCGCGGACGTGGAGCAAGCTGGTACTACCCAGCTGCCGCGGCACTCTCCGGAGCGGGTGCAGGGATGGTGATCTCCGGGGGCGAGCTTGTCGCCGCAGCCTCCGGCGGCGCCGCAGCAGCGCCTTCGGGCGCAGCCATCGCCGGCGCCTTTACCGGCGACGCTGCATTCGTTCTCGGCCTTGCGTCTCGTTCCGTGGGCCACGTCTCGCTGCTCTACGGCTACGATCCCGAAGCGCCTGCCGAGAAGCTCTTCGTGATGTCAGTCGTCAACGCCGGCACGGCAACGTCAGCCACCGCCAAGACCGCCGCAATGTCCGACATCTCGCGGCTCACCCAAGCACTCGTCCGCGGCAAGTCGTGGGATGTCCTGAACGAGACAGTCGTCGCGAGAGTCTCCACGCAACTCGCGAAGGCATTCGGCATCCGCCTCACCAAGCAGGGCCTCGGCAAGGTCGTACCCGCAGTCGGGATCGTCGTTGGAGGCACTCTCAACTGGGCCACCTTGGAGGCGATCGTTGACGCCGCCGACGTTGCATACAGGCGGCGGTTCCTTCTTGAAAAGTACCCACACCTCGCTGACGAGGAAGCATCCGGATCGTTGCCTGATGCCGTCTCCGCCGATGCGCACGACGCCCAGGAGGCGATCAGCGTACTCGGCGAAGTCGCAGAGGCAGGCGGACCCGACATCCCTTGAGCCCGGGCCATGGCATCACTGACCCCGTGGCTTCCGCAAGGATCAGGTTGAAGCTCTCTTGGAAGGAGTGCAGCAGCGATCCCGGCCGAGACGAGTACGGCGCGGGCTCGCCTACGCCACCACAGCCCACCGAGCCCAAGGCGCCACCGCATCGTAAAACCGGCTCGCACGAGGCGGCTGGGGCTCGCTTGCCATCATCGGACAGCTCGGAATCTGCACCGATCTCCTGAGCCTTGCGTACGGCCACAGTGAGAAGCTCGGTCCACTCTTCGTTCTAGGCGTGGCTCTGTTCACAGCATCGTGGTGGTTCGCCTTCGCGTTGCGCTCGACGGGCTCCAAGCCGGGGAGTCTGAGTCGCGCCGAGCCACTAGCCTCCTAGCAGGGCGAGTACCTGGCGTGGAACGATTCTCGCCTTCCCATCGGTATCGCCGATCAACATTCCTGCCAGGGAGCCGTCCTCCATGAGCACCGGGCCTCCAGAGAACCCTTTCTCGGTCGCCATATCGGCCTCGATCATCGGTCCTGATTGATTGATGCCGGTGAACTGTCCATTCACGACGCTGGGCGGTGCGTAAGGCCATTTGGCCCCGCCACCTAGATCCGGGTAGCCATGGCAGACCAACTCCAGACCGCCTCCGCCATTGCTCCCAACCACATCTCCAAGGTCCGCGACCTCGTACCGCTCCATCAATTTAACCGTCACACTGGCAAACTGCGGTCCGACGAAACCCATCATGTCTGCAAGCCGCCGGCCCTCGCCTTCGATGAAGGCGAAGGCCGGTTCACGACGTCCCCCCGTTCCCAGGAAGAGTGGCACCTCAATCGACTCGGTTGGAGAGAGGCAAGCGAGGATGGTCTCAGGCCAACCACGCCAGTTTGCAGTGTGGCGAGGTTGAGCGTTGGTCGGGACGTGAGCGGACGTATACAAACCAGCTTGGCCATCGACTCGGCGCCCGAGGAACCCCGTACCAATGTGGAAGTCCCCGCGGCCGTTCGCCGCTGCCACTGGGATCGCCAATCGGCTGCCATACTCCATGCATCCCCCTGGGATCAGCCCATGCCGTACATCCGTCAAGTCCACTTGGACCTACAGGTTACGAGATCGCTCGACGGTAGTCGCCGGCCGACTGAAACTGTTCCGATCGAGAAAGAGCCGAGCCCTCTACCACTCTTCCTCAGACGTCGAGATCTAGGAGTGTGGTTATGGTGCGTATCGCTCCTCGAAGGCAGATGACGCAGGATGGGCTGGCCGGAAGACCGAGCGCGCGCATGTCGTGGTTTCAGGAGAGGTCTCTGCCCTGAGGCCTTGATCAGAACTGCAGCAGTCTGATCAAGATTCCTCGGACTGGACGGTCACGCGATCCACTCGATCACGAGTGCCAACACGGATCCCTCAGTCCGGGAGATCGTCGGCTTCCTAGCCGATGGTCGAAAGGGAACCCAGACCTCGCGCCTAGTAGGCGAGCACTGTCCGACATCTCGCCCACAGCCGACCGCACGAACGACGGTACGGCGTCGCCCTCAAATCGTCCGACCGCAGGTAGTTCGCAAACCACCGTATTTACTCTAGGGTTGTGCACTCTGCGTAAGCGTGATCCGTTGGGGGTGGGGGAACTGACTACAGCCGGTCAGGCTGGACCGCCCATGCTGAGTCCACCGGTACTCCACGACATGCCGAAGCCGAAGACGCCTGCCCTGTCAGGCAGCAAGATCGCCCCTCCTCCCGTCAGCCCACAAGGCCGCATCTATCTCTATACGGACGATGACTGGGAAGAGTTCGTCCGCGAGTGGGTATCCACGCTCGCTGAGGCATACGCTCAGATCAAGAGATTCGGCGGCAGCGGCGACCGGGGTGCCGACGTTGCCGCACTCAAGACGACGCAGGGCCTCGAAGGCCCCTGGGATTGTTTCCAGTGCAAGCACTATGTCAAGCCACTCAGCTTCGGTGACGCCGCCCCGGAGATGCTCAAGGTGTTTCGTGCAGCCTGTGCGGGTTTCTGGACTCTGCCGGACACCTATCAGTTTCTTGCGCCCAAAGGATGCAGCACGCAACTCAACCAGCTGCTGAGTCAGCCGACCAGACTCAAGCAGCGCTTCCTCGACGAGCTGGCTGATCCGGACAAAGCACTCGGCAGTGACGTGGACGCGACGGAAATCGCCACGGTCATCGCATCGGCAACCTCGGCAGACTTCACGATGTTCAAATCCGTCGAGCTCGTCGACGCCATTGCACAGCTTGAGGGGACGCCGTACTACCTGCGCAATTTCGAGCCCGTGATGCCGGCTAGACCTGATCACGAGCCGCCACCCAACGAGGTAACTGCGGCGGAAGCTCGGTACGTCGCGCAACTGCTCGGGGTCTACAACGAACGCTTCTCGGACAAGCCGATCGACGCCAGCAACGTGACCGAGCACGTGAACGCGGGTCCCCATTTCAAGCGCCAACGAGAGGCGTTCTTCAAGGCCGAAGCGCTCCGTGTGTATGCACGGGACTCGGTGCACCCGGATACCTTCAGCCGCCTCCAGGATGACATCTACCACGGTGTCGTCGACCTCGCTGACGATGTCCATCCGAACGGCTGGACCAGGATGACGAAGGTCTTGGTGCACGTCGGGACACTCGACCTTCAGCAGCACACGCTGATTCAGGTCTCGGACCTGCAAGACCGAACCGGAATCTGCCACCACCTAGCCAACGCCAACCGTCTCATCTGGATCCAGGAATGACTATCAGCCCGCTGAACAGCTCGCTCGAGGTAGGTGTCCGCGTGCTGATGATCCTCACGGCGGCATATCCGGAGCGCCTCGACCTGAACCGGCTGGTCCTGCTGGACCATGGAGTTCTCCACAGTGCGGATCTCGGAGGACCGAGCAGTCTGCACCCTCCCTTGCCGATTCGATCGGGAGAGCTCGGCGCACGGCGCGCCATGGTCGAGGCAGGACTTCACGTCATGGTTCGACGTGCACTCGTCGAGATGCGCGCAGGAAGCTCCGGGATCGAATTTCTGGCCAGCGAGGACGCTTACAGCTTCGTCAGTGCGCTGGCTTCGACCTACGCCGTCACCCTGAACCAACGTGTGGTCTGGGTCCTCGACCGTTTCCCAGACCTTACGGAGGACGTCCTCAGAGCCGAGATGCGGTCGATCTTCTCGAGTTGGTCCGAGGAGTTCGCTCAGATCGACCTAGGCAGCGAGGGATGGGCAACATGACTGGACGCATCACTCTGACCCACCTCACCTTTACTGGCGCCGATGTGCCACCCGCGAGCGTGGAGTTCGGCCCTGCGGTCACCGTAGTCCGGGGTCCCTCAGACACGGGGAAGTCATTCATCGCCGACGCAATAGACTTCATGCTGGGCGGGTCGACACCTCTCGACGACATCCCTGAACGCGCAGGCTACAGCTCCGTCCTTCTAGGCCTGACACTGCCCGGCGAAGCCCACGTCACACTGGTGCGCCCGGTCAACGGCGGCCGTTTCTCTGTGTACGAAGGCGACGTGCGAACTCCGCCCGCCGAACCTGCAGGACTCGTGCTCGGGGAGAAACACGTCACCGGCAAGCGTGGAAGTCTGTCCGCGTATCTACTCGCTGCGCTGGACCTCTCCGGTCAGCGCGTCCGCAGGAACGTATACAACCAAACCAACGAACTCAGCTTCCGCAACATCGCCCACTTCTGCGTGATCGACGAGACCAGCATGCAGGCCACCCGGTCCCCAGTTCTCACTGCCGTGACAACCAGCAAAACGGTCGACATCTCGGTCTTGAAACTGCTCCTGGAGGGCCAGGACGACTCCAATCTTGTGGCGGTTCCCACCGACAAGGAACGGCGTCAGACGTCCGCGGCCCAGGAAACGGTCGTAAACAAACTGGTCGCCGATCTCGAAGCCCAACTCGAGGACGTTCCCAGCCCCACCGAGCTGAGAGCCCAACGCGACCGGCTCTCGTCATCCGCCAGCATATTCACCGACTCAATCAGCAGTATCTCGGCCGAGCGGGATCAGCTGAGTCGGCGGATTGCTGCGACGGAACGTCTGCGATTGGAAGAGTTGGAGCGCCTGACCGACATCACCGCGCTCACCGCACGCTTCCAATTGCTGGACGACCAGTACAGCTCCGATCTCCAGCGGTTGGAGATGATCTCGGAGGCGGGAAACCTCCTTGGATACTTCCGCTCTGGACCGTGTGCCTTCTGCGGCGCTGAGGTCGAACACCAGCACTACAACGAGGATCTTCTCGAAGGAACAACAGCATTCCGAGACTCGGTGCTCGCCGAGCAAGCCAAGACGACGAGCCTTCAGGCTGACCTCAGGGCGACGCTGGGTGATCTCGCAGCCGAACACGGGACACTGTCTCAGCGGATCGAGGCCATGCAACGAGCGATCGACGCGGCGCGGGTTCAACTCACAGACTTCGACTCCGCGATGGCTCCTGACCGGGACGGCTTGGCCGACCTTCTTAACAAGCGCGCCGAGGTCGAACACCTGCTGAGCCTCTACGACCAGATCGACAGCTTGGAGAGGCTACGTCGACAGTTGGCCGACGACGAGGTGAGGGAGACCGCTACGGCTGCCGAGGGCATGCAACTGGTCACCGTGGGCGCGTTCTCAGCCGCGATCGCCGAACGGCTAACCGCTTGGGGCGTACCAGACGCAGGCGACACCCGATACGACCGAAGCGAGCAGGACATCGTCTCCGGGGACCAGTTACGCGCGTCCCACGGAAAGGGGGTTCGAGCTGTCTTGCACGCGGCATTTACCTTGGCGCTCGCCCAGTACTGCTACGACCGAGACCTCCCGCATCCAGGATTCGTCGTGCTCGATTCACCGCTGGTCACCTATCGGCCGCCAGACCAAGGCGGCGATGCCGACGGCACGCTTCCGAGAAGCGTCATCGACCGGTTCTACGACGACATTCAGAACGGAGTCGACGGTCAAGTCATCGTCCTCGAGAACATCGAGCCACCCAACGGACTGGGTCCGGGCGCGGTCGAAATCACCTTCACCAAGAACCGGTCGAGAGACCGCTACGGGTTCTTCCCGCCATCAAGCTAGTGCGGGACCGACCGTGTTCCGGTAGCCGGCGGCTCGATCGCCATGTAGGCAGCGCCGCCCACCTCCGCAACACACCTCTTTACGCACCTCAATCAGCGAGAGAGGATGGGCAGCGATGAGGATCTACGAGTACCTGAAAGCTGCAGGATCTCTTGCCAGCAAGCGATCCTGCACATCAGCGGCAACTCGTGATCGGTCTCGGCTGTAAATCAGCGGGTTCGGGGTTCGAGTCCCTGGCGGCGCACAAACACCGAGGCCCGGGCACACATCGCAATGTGCACCGGGCCTTCGTGTGTCCTCCACGCACTCAAAACGCACTCAATTGATCCGGCGGCGTCGACCCCGGGCCACCTGCCCGCCTTGACCTGATCGTGACTGTGCGTCATGTCACAGCGATGCTCGTCGTTCCCCACGTTCCAGATTCTCGACCTCCGAGACCGTTGAGCACCCCAACCATCACCCGGTTGGAGGCATGACATGGCACGACCGACCATCCCACTCGGTTCCTGGGGAACCATCTCGACCTGGCCGACCAAGACCGACGCCAAGGGCAAGGCCGTCCAGCACAAAGCGCAGGCGAAGTTCCGTGACCTCGACGGGCACGTCCGTCCCGTCAGCGCCTACGGCCCCACCAAGGCCGCCGCCGAGCGCTCACTCCTGAAGAAGCTCCAGGACCGCACCAGAACCGGCCACTCGACCGAGCTGACCGCGATGCACAAGGTCGGCGACCTCCTCGACCTGTGGAGCGAGAAGTTCAAGAAGCTTGTCGACCTCGGCAAGCGCTCCCCAACTTCCTACGACACCTACGAGCGCGTGACGCGCCTCCACATCCGCCCCGCGATCGCCGAACTCCGCATCGGCGAGGCCACCACCCAGCGCCTCGACAAGGTCATCACCAGCCACCCACAACCCACCCCAGACCTCCACGAACCCCACTTCGAGCAGACCCGTCCAAGACGTCCTAGAAGCAGTCCTCAACAACCCCCGCGTAGAGCTCTCAGCCCACGAAGTCATGCGCCAAGAACTAGACAACGCCACCCGCCTAGACCGCCTAATCCCCATCCACGAACACCTCTGCCAGCTAGACGCGCGTGCCCGCCTGGCCAGAGCCATCACCGTTAGCAGTCTTGACTCGAGCAGCCAAGCAGCGCTGCGCGCCTCTCCCGCCTACGGAGCCCTCGTAGCCGAACTCCGACGCGCAGAGAACGCCGGGCTCGAAATGGCAGATGTCCTCAGAGAGGCAGTCGAGCACTCAGATCTCGACAGCGCGAACGACCTCGCTGCGGTCCTCCATACTCGGGTTGAACGGCTCATCAGCAGGAAGGCCCGCAGATCGGGCGAAGGCCCTACACGCCTAGCCGGTCTGGTGGTTGCCGCAGGCCCCACCGAGCATCCGTCCATGCACTTGCGTTTGCTCGAACTCGAGGCCGAAATTGTCCAGCGCATCGACTGGCTAGCCACCACGGCGAAGCTAGGAAGGCCGCTCTGGTACGACGCGTTCGCGAGCGTGGTAGCCGGCCAACCCAACTCGACGCGAGAAGTACGGCTCCGCGAAGTCGTCGCCTATCGCGAGCGCTATGGGATCAACAGCACATCGCCCTTTGGGCGCGAACCGACGGAAACGCAGTCACACAGCGCCATCACTACAGGAGACTGTCCGTAGCTCTAGCCCAGTCTGTTCCTCGCCACGACGTATCAGCGGATACGTCCGACCTCGCCGACTCTCACAGTCGTCGCCGCACCATGGGGACTCCGAGTGCTTGATGCAAGCTGGTGAGGTTCCGCCTCTAGGAAGACTCGTTCGCCCCAAGATGGTTGGCCGTTGCTTGCTCTTGCCAGCGTCGTCTTGATCCGATCTCGCCCGACACTGGAGGCTCGCCACCTCCGGATCTCAGGCTTACCGGCTCCCAGGCTCCTCCGAGGCATCGGTCGCGAGCGATCCGCAATTCGAGACTCACGACTCACGATGCGTACGGTAGCGAAATCGCGATCAAGGCATGAGCAGATGGGCCGCGCTCCTTAGGGGAAGGCGACGCGGTTGACTGTGGTCTGCCGTATCCGCATTTCGGCCAGGTGCGATGGGCCGGACAGCAGCAAGGATGATTCCAAAATCAGCTTGAGAGGACGAATTGCGCTCCGCAAGAATGAGAACCTCGGCATACCCACAGAGATGTCAAGCGAGACTGCAAACTAGCCTACCTGTCGCCGCCATGTACCCGATCGTCGTGCGCGCGCGTTCGAACGCACCCACGGGCACGAGGTGCATGCCGAGGGCGGATGGCAAGTACTGTTGAGATTCTCACCGATTTCTTCGCTCGACTCGAGCCAACACAGACTTTTTGCAGGTTCATGCAAAACCGTTGACTATCCGGCGTAGCCCACTTCAGGCTGACTGGTGAACTCCAGTGACAGAGCGCCCACCTCACACGGGAGACGCCCTCCGGGTGGGACCCACCGAAACTCGTCAATCGGGGGTCGATGCGATGCGTTATTATATTCTCGGGCCGTTGGAAGTAATGGACTCCCAGGGCCGACCACTACCCATCAAAGCGCGGCGACTACGCGCGCTTCTGGCTATTCTCCTCCTCCGGACCAATCAGGTCGTACCACTCGATCAGATCATCGACGGGATATGGCCGGGAAAACCACCACGGTCAGCCGTCGAAAACGTGCGGACCTATGTTTCCCAGCTGCGAGCCATCCTGACCAGTTCGGGCGCACAGCACCGATTGCGGGGGCATCCGGCAGGCTATCGGCTATTAGCCGACCACGAGGAGCTTGATCTCCTCCGCTTCTCCACCCTCGCCGACGCCGGGCGGCAGGCACTGCGGTCGAGCTCTTACAACGATGCCCGATCGCTACTCGGCGAGGCGCTACAGATGTGGCGGAGCATGCCGCTGCCGGAGATCGAACTCGGTGCCGGGATGCGAGCCCGGGTGTCAGCACTCGAAGAAGAACGATGGCAGGTCCAACGGGACTGGATCGACGCCCGTCTGGCGCTCGGTGAACGAGCAGAGCTCCTGCCCCTGCTCGAAGAACTGGTCGGTGACCGGCCGCTCGACGAGTCACTGTGGTACTCGTTGATCACCGTCCTGCACGCTGTGGGGCGGACAGGTGACGCACTCGCGGCCTATCAGCGAGCGCTGCACACGGTGCAGAATGAGCTGGGTGTCCAGCCAGGTCTCGCACTGCGCAGTGCACAGGCCGGCATCCTCGACGGCAGCCTGCGAATTCCACGCCCCGGCCTCGAGGCGGGCGCACCGGTCACACCACATCAGTTGCTGCCAGTTGGTCCAGCCATTGCCGGGCGCTCCTCCGAACTGGAGCAATTAACCGCGCTAATCAGCGCCGAACGCCCGAGCGGTCGAGTCCCGATCGCAGTGTTGTCCGGCCCGCCTGGCATCGGGAAGACGGCGACCGCTACCAGCGCGGCCATGGCGACACGCGATGTGTACGAGGACGGCGAGATCCATATTGATCTCGCCGGCTCAACCAAGACTCCCAAGAGACCGGGAGATGCGATAGGCGAGATCCTGCAAGCATTCGGCATCACTCCCGAGGCGATCCCACAGAGTGCAGACAGGCGACGAGCGCTCTATCGGTCGGTTCTGGCTGAGCGAAGAGCTCTGATCATCCTGGATGACGCGGCCAGCAGTCCACAGGTTGCCGATCTGCTACCGGGTGCTGGGCCTAGCTGCGTGCTGATCACCAGCCGCGATTGGCTCGCCGGGATCAACGCGGATCTCCGCCTCGATCTGAGACCACTCAATGAGGACGAGTCACTACAGATGCTCGCGCAGCTGATCGGTGACGATCGCATCGATGCGGAACGCGCCGCCGCACGCGACATCGTCGTGCGCTGCGCCATGCTTCCAGCAGCGATTCGGGTTGCCGGCGCTCGGCTGTCCGCCAGACCAGCGCACACCATGCGGTTCCTAGCGGATCGCCTGAAGGACACCGACCGCGTTCTCGATGAGTTGAGTGTCGGTGAAATGTCGATCCGGCGGCTGCTCGACTCCGGATTCGAGCGGATGGACCCGTTGACCCGCCGATGCTTCGGAGCACTGGCCTTTCTGCCCCCGGAGCGGATCGTCCCCGCGGCAGTCGCCGACGCGATGCTGCAGCCGACTCAGGTCGCCGACCGGCTGCTGGAACGACTCGTGCACAACGGCCTGCTGCGCTCACGCCATTCCGTCGACGGCGTACTCACCTATGAACTGCCGCCGATCCTGCATGCCTACGCCCGCATCTGCCTGGCTGCGGAAGCGGACGACGACATCCGCCGCAACGCCGGATAGGGGCCACGATGGACTTGCCATCTGCCTGGTATAACGTGCTGCCTGACCTCGGGTTCGACCTACCGCCTGACCGTCCGTCCCCCGACCGGGACCGAACCTCCTTGAGAGTCCAAGTCCCGCCGGCGCTAATCAGGCAAGAGCTGAGCCGCAAACGCTGGATCGAGATTCCGCCAGAGGTCGCCGACCGGTACGCCCAGTGGCGGCCAACGCCGTTACGCAGGGCCGAAACGTTCGAGCGCAGGATCGGAACACGAAGCCGGATCTACTACAAGTACGAAGGCGGCAACCTGTCCGGCAGTCACAAATTGAACACCGCCATCGCGCAGATCTACTACTACCAGCGCGCCGGTGCCCGTCGGCTGACCGTCGGAACCGGTGCGGGTCAGTGGGGTACCGCCGTCGCCGCTGCGTGCGCGGTCTTCGGCCTGCACTGCACGGTCTACATGGTCGGATCCAGCTATCGGGCGAAGCCTGGAAGGCGTTCGCTGATGGAGTTCCTCGGTGCCGAGGTGATCCCGAGTCCGAGCGACCGGACTGACAGCGGACGTCATGCTGCCACCAGCGACCCGGGCGGCAGCGGCAGCCTCTCCATCGCGTTGGCCGAGGCCGTCGAGGACGCCAGATCCAGCGGTGACTACTTCTGCACCGGCAGCGGGGAGACCTACTCGCTGCTTCACCAGACGGTCATCGGTTTGGAGGCGATGGAACAACTCGACCGGCTGGGCACGGTGCCCGACACCGTCGTCGCATCGATCGGCGGCGGCAGCAATCTCGGCGGGATCGCGCTGCCTTTTCTCGGCACGACGCTGCGAGGGGGCCGGCCGGTCCGTGTCATCGCGGCCGAACCCTCGGCATGCCCGAAGCTGACGCAGGGCCGGTACGAGTATGACTTCACCGACGCCTCCAGATTGACGCCGTTACAGCTGATGTACACGCTTGGACACGACTTCGCGGCCCCCCCGGACCATACCGGCGGGTTGCGATACCACGGCGCGGCCAAGCTCATCAGTGCGCTCTACCACCGGCGCCTGATGGAGGCGGTGGCCTGCTCGCAAGCGGAGGCTTTCGCGACCGCCGCCGACTTCGCCGAAGCCGAAGGACTGCTGCCCGCACCGGAGAGCGCCTTCGCAATCCACGCCACTGCCGAGGCAGCCTTGCAGGCGGACGCGGCCGGTCGGCCGGGTGTGCTACTGGTCTGCGTCAGCGGTCACGGCCTGTACGACCTGACGGCGTACCAGGCCTTCCGCGAAGGTGCCATGGGTCGTCCGAGCAGCGAAAGCAATCCTGTACACCCCCTGTAGGAGCAATCCGAAGAATCACCAGACATGACGGCGAACCCGTGCCTACTCCACGAACTGCTGGACCTGGCCGCGGACCAGGCGCCAGAACGGATCGCTGTCAGCGGCGGCGGTCGCGTCATCACCTACGCGGAACTGCGCGGTCACAGCGACCGCCTCGCCCGAAGTCTGGCAGCGGACGGCCTGCGCCGCGGCGATCACGTGGTCCTGGCCCTCGCCGAAGCGATCGAACTAGCGCCAGTGCTGTTCGCGTTGTCGCGCATCGGAGCAGTCTTCGTCGTCATCCAGGAGGAGATTCCGGCACGGCTCGCCGAACACGTCCTGGCCGACGCCGCTCCCGTGCTGGTCGTGACTCGCGATCCGCGTCTTCAGGAGCTCGCGCGTAGAGTGGGAATCCGGGTCGCAGATCCCGACCGACTCGGCGATGCCGCGCTCGGAACAGGTACGCCGCAGCCACCGATCGCGGTCGATCCTGCCTGCATGATCTACACCTCGGGAAGTACGGCGCTGCCGCGCGCGGTCGTCTGCACACATCAGCAGATGGTCTTCGCCACCCATTCCATCCAGTCGCAGCTTCGGTATCGTCGCGACGACATCGTCTTCTGTGCGCTGCCACTCTCCTTCGACTACGGCCTGTACCAGCTCCTGCTCGCCGTTTCGGCGGGCGCGGAGCTGGCCTCCGCACCGACCACTGCCGCCGGCCCTGCGCTCCTGCGCCGATTGCGCGAGACGCGTGCGACCGTGCTGCCGGCAGTACCTTCGCTGGCGGCGAACCTCGCCATGCTGCTGGCCAGGTCCGACGAGGTTCCCTCGGACCTTCGCCTGCTCACGAACACCGGAGCGGCGCTGCCGGCTCCGACATTGGCGGCACTCAGAACGCGGCTGCCGCAACTGCGCATCCAGGTGATGTACGGACTCACCGAATGCAAACGCGCGGCGATCATGCCGCCGGACGGCGATCTGGACCGTCCGGGATCGTGCGGCTGCGCGCTACCGGGGACCGAGTTGATCATCGTCGACGAGGCGGGCCACCAGGTACCGGCCGGCGTCACCGGAGAGATCGTCGTCCGCGGTCCGCACGTCATGTCGGGCTACTGGCACGCACCGGCCGCGACCGCCGAACGGTTCCGGGTTGTCGACGGGCTCTTCCGGCAACTCCACACCGGGGATTTCGGTCGGCTCGACGAAGACGGCTTCCTGTACTTCCACGGCCGCCGGGACGATCTGTACAAGGAACACGGCTTCCGCGTGAGCGCGATCGAGGTCGTCGCGGCAGCGCTCGCCGTCGCGGGCGTGGAAGCTGCCGAGGTGGTCCCGCCGGTGCAGGATTCCGACGGCGCGGTACTGGTCGTCGCCGGTCGATGCACCGCTGCCGAAGTGCTGCGAGGCATGCGGGACTTCCTCGAGGCGCCGAAGATCCCCGACCGGTGCCTCGTACTGCCGGAACTGCCGCTCACGGCCCACGGCAAGGTCGCCCGCGCGGCTCTGGTGACTCTGGTGCGAAGCCATGTCACGTGACCGGACGATGACCGCGCGGTCCGCGGCGGAGCCGTCTCTCGACGGCACCCGCTTTCCCACCCCCGCCTACGTCTACGACCTCCGGCAGGTGCGCCGCTCCCATCGCCGGCTCAGCTCGACGCTGCCGCATCCCAGCGTGCTCTGCTATTCGCTGAAGGCCAACCCGCACCCGATCCTCGTCGCCGCGCTGGCCGAGCTCGGCTGCTGGGCCGAGGTCAGCTCGATCGGGGAAGTCGTGATCGCGATCGCGGCCGGCGTACCGCCGAACCGCATCCTCTTCACCGGTCCGGGCAAGAGCACCGACGACGTGACTTCCGCCGTCCGCGCGGGAGTGCGGACCTTCTCCGTGGATTCACCGACAGCTCTGGCTCAGGTCGGACGTGCCGTCCAGGGCCCCGACGTCGACTGCCTGCTCAGACTGAACGCCACCCAGGGCCTCAGCGGGCAAGGTCTGGCCATGGCGGGCGAGACCTCGCAGTTCGGCGCAGATGCCGAATGGGTGATCAGAAGGCCGGAGCGGTTCCGGACCGGAGTGACCGGACTGCATCTCTATCTCGGCAGCAACCTCGCTTCCGAGGCGGCGTTGCTGGCGCAGTTCCAGTTGGCGATCGACACCGCACGCGCGGTGTCCGATGTGCTCGGCGGTCCACTGCGGATCCTCAACCTCGGCGGCGGCTTCGGCGCGCCGTACGCGCGGGCCGGCGACTGTCCGGCCTATCCGGATCTGGCCGACCACCTGGCATCGACGCTCGACCAGACGTTCCCTGGCTGGAGACGTGGCCGGCCACAGGTCTTCTTCGAGTCCGGACGCCACCTGGTCGCAGCAGCGGGCCAGTTGCTCACCAAGGTCGCCGACGTGAAGTACTCGTCCGGGAGGCCCGTCGTCGTACTGGAGTCGGGGATCAACCATCTCGGCGGTATGTCCGGGTTACGCCGGCTCCCACAGCTCGTTCCCGACCTACTGGCCGACGATCGCGACGGCGTCCTCGACGACGCGATGGTCACCGGTCCGCTCTGCAGCCCACTGGATACCTGGGCGACCCACACCAGGCTGCCGGCCCTCCGTCCCGGCGACACGGTCCGGATTCCCAACGTCGGCGCCTACGGCCTCTCGGCCAGCCTGATCGCCTTCCTCGGCCATCCGGCGCCATACGAGGTCGTGGTCGACGGAGCCGAGCTGATCGACATCAGCCGGCTCGTCGTCGAACGCACCGTCCAGCAGTTCCCCATCGCCGATCAGGAAGGTCAGGTGACATGACGCTACATGCCGACCTCGACGCCGTACTGCGAAAGCACTTGAAGTACGTCGACGGCGAGGCTCTGGACCCGGACCGGCCGTTGCGCGATCTGGGCCTGGACTCGATGCGAGCCATCGACTTGTTGTTCGCCTTGGAGGACACGTTCCACGTGGTCATCCCGGACGAACTCCTGACCGACCATACGTTCGCCACCGGACGCTCGCTGCAGGTGACCGTCGACCGGCTCCGGCGCCAGGCCACGCAGCCGACGGACGGCTGAGCCCGTGATCGCCGAACGCTACCGCGACGCTGTCGCCACCGTGACGGCCGTTGCGGAAGTGCATGCCGCCGGCAACGATCGGCACGCCGTCTTCCCGAAGGAAGCACTGCACGAACTGCGGGAGACCAAGCTGCTGGGGCTGCTGGTTCCGGCCGAGTACGGCGGGCCTGGCGGCGAGCTGGACGACCTGGTCGACATCACCATCGAACTCGGTCGGCACGATCTGTCGGTCGCGATGATCTTCGCGATGCACTGCCAGCAGGTCCGGACGCTGGCCTGTTGCGCCGGCCCGCGACTGCGGGCCCAGGTGCTGCCCGCGGTGGCCGAAGGCGAGCTGTACCTGGCGTCGGTGACCACTGAGCCGTCCACGGGCGCGCAGCTCCTCGTATCGGGCTCGACGACGAGTCTCGTGGCCGGCCAGGTGGTCGTGGACCGGATGGCGCCGATCGTGACCGGCGGCTCCCATGCGGACGCTTTCCTGATCACCGTCCGCAGCCCGGACGGTTCACCGAACCAGGTCGACCTCGTCTATGCGACTGCGGATCAACTGACGGCCGAGGTCACCGGCACCTGGGACGCACTGGGTATGCGAGCCACCGAGAGCGTGCCGATGCATCTGGCCGGAGCGGTGCCGGCCACGCAGATCGTCAGTTCCCACCAGGACTACCGCTCCATCGTCGCGACCGTCTTCGCTCCGGTAGCACATCTCGGGTGGGCCGCGGCCTGGCTCGGTACGGCGCTCGGCGCGTACAGCCGGGTCATCGGACATATTCGCGGCCCCGCGGGACGTCGCGGCTTCGACCCGGGCTCGGATCTGCTGAAGACCCGGCTCGCGACCTGCAGGGCCAATCTGGACGTCACGCACGCGCTGCTCCGGCATACGGCGCGGGCCATCGCGACCGACTCCGACATAGCGCGAACCGGGGTCCAGCTCCTGGTCAACACGCTGAAGACCGAGTCCGCGGTGCGCTGTTTCGAGGTGGTGCACGAACTGGTCGAACTGGCCGGTCTGCGGCACGGCTACCTGCCGGACTCGCCACTCCGGCTCGAACGGTCGTTCCGCGATCTGCGCTCGGCGTCACTGAATTTCGGCAACGACCGGCTGCGCTTGGTCAACGGTTCGCTGGCCCTCATGGACACCAGGTCGGATCTTGTCTGACACCGCGCTCCGGGTCAGGCAGGCCCTGGCCGCGTCGGCCACGCCCGATCTGCGGTCGCTCTGGCGTGTCCTGGCCGAGGCCGGCATACTCGAGGAACTCCGGCCGCTGGTGTCCGACGGAGGCATGTCCGGATCGGCCGTACTGGACGACGTCCTTGCCGAACTCGACGCACAGCTGCCGACGGGCCAGATGCTGGCGTTCTGCGTGCACCTCGCACTGGCTCTGCCGCTGCTGGAACGGCAGGCGACTGCCAGTCCGCTTGCACAGCAGGTGTTCCAGCGCGTTCTGACCGGCCGATGCCTGGTCGCCGTGGCGGCGACCGATGCCGAGGTTTCCGGATCGACGTTGGCCAGTGCGGTGACCGGTTTGACCACGACCGAGTCGGAGCTGCGAATCGTCGGCAGCAAGGACTGGATCACCAACGCGAGTCAGTGCGATTACCTGCTCGTTCTGAGCCGCCATCGACCGGCCGTCCACTTCTCCAGCTTCCGATGGGTGTTGTTGCCGGCCAGATCGGCCGGCGTCGAGATCGTCCCCCTTGCCCGCCAGACGTTCCCGGGAGCGGCCCTCGGCCGGGTCGACCTCGATGCAGTGGTCACGGAAGAGCAGCTGGTCGGTCGGTCGGGACGCGGACTGGCCGAGCTCGCTCGGCAGATGCAGACCGAGCGCCTGGTCGGCGCGATCTGGGCGCACGCCCTGTGCCGACGGGTCCTCGCCGACACCCATCGGTTCTTGGTACGCCGCAGGGCTGGCGCAGGGCCGTTGTGGGACAACCAGGTGATCAGACAGCGATTCGCCCGTTGCCTCGTCGAGTTGCGCAGACTTCAGGCGCTCCGGCGGCTGGAACCCACCCAGCCGCCAGGCACCTCGGGCATGGTGCTCAAGGTGGCCTGCGCGGATGCGGTGCAGCTGATCATCGCGGAGTGTTGCGACCTGCGCGGTGCCGACGCGTACCACGACAACGGAACGGCCCTGCTCCGATCCCAGTCGACCATGTTCGGCGTCGCCGGCGGCGCGACCGGCGCTCTCCTGGCGGGAATCGCCGAGAACGCGGACGAGCTCTTGGTGGCGCGATGACCGGCGACACCGCAGCAGATCGGCCCAGCACGGTGTCCGGGCTCAGCTGTTTCACGTCGGCGCTCCGGGACTACCTCGCCGTCGAATGGGCGGCGGACGAGTTGCTGGCCAGATCCATCGAGCTGACTCTCGTGACGGATCTGGTACCGGGACGACTCGCGTTCTCACATCACCGTCCGTCGCTGGACCGGCTCCCGGACGGCAGCCACCTGGCATACGCCGCAGCAGCCGATCCGGAAGCTCTGACCGCACTGGCAGCGGCCGAGGTCGCGACGTACGGCCGGGCAATCATCCCGGTCGATGCCGCAGAACTTCCTTGGTCCGTCCACGCTGGCCGGTCCCCTGCGCCGCATTGGCTGCTGATCGAGTCCTGCGGTCCGCGCAGCTGGCAGGTCAACGACTCGTTCTCCGCGCTCCTTCCGCACGGGCACCAGCTCCCCTACCGCGGCGAGGTACGGGTCCGCGACCTTCGTGCCGCTCTTCGTCCGTTCTCGGCGTGGTTGCCGGAGCACCGGCTGCGGATCAGGTTCGCCTTCGGCGCACCGGTCACTCCGCCGGCGGACGGCCCACTCTGGCTGCGCCGATCCTCCGAACAACCGGCCAAGCCCGCCATACTGCCGACCGGTCAGCTGGTCCTGCACCCCACGGACGTCCTGCAGTGTCTGCGCGCCCACCTCATGGCGGATTGCCGCGCGGAGTCCGGACTACTGGAGGACCTCTGGGCGGCCGCCAGCCACAAGAGCTTCGCCTATCGCTGGTACTCGGCCCACGACGCCGGCACGAACCAGGCAGCCTTGGCAGCGGCCATCCGCTGCTGGGACAACGTGCCCCGGGTACTGCGGTTCGCCGCCGAATCCGCCAGCCGCGGCAGGCCACGTTGCGACCTGGTCAGCACACTCTTCGAGCAACTCGAGCGCACCGAAGCGGATGTCCGGGGACGGCGATGACGATGCCCACTCTCTACGACTGGTTCCGGTCGAGTGCCGAACGGTTTCCCGACCTGGTCGCGCTCGAGGTCGGCGAGCAGCGGCTGACGTACGCGCAGCTCCAGCAGATCGTCAAGGCCGTCGGCGCCGATGGCCTGGCCTCCGTCGCACCCCGACGTGTCGGGTTGGTGGCCAGGCCCACCATCGCCACGTACGCGGGGTACCTGGCCGCGCAGCGCCTTGGCGCGGCCGTCGTTCCACTGTCGGCCGGCGCTCCGGCCGCCTACGTCGAAACTCTGGCCGAGCTGGCCGACCTCGATGCCGTCATCGACGCCGGCCCGGAACCCGCACCCGCACGATCAGTCGCAAAGCTCGTCTTGAGCGGCCTGACCCTGCACCGGTCCGGCCGACGGCAGCGCGCCAACGGATCCCCCGAGCCCGACGATCTCGCCTACATCTTGTTCACGTCCGGCTCGACCGGAAGCCCCAAAGGCGTCCCGATCCGGCATCGCCACCTCACGGAGTACATCCCCTACTGTGTCAGGCGATTCGACGTACAGCCTGGTGATCGCTTCGCGCAGACCTTCGAGCTGTCCTTCGATCCGTCGGTCTTCGCGATGTTCGTCGCCTGGGCCGGTGGCGCGACCGTCGTGGTACCGGACCGCGACGACATTCTGGCGCCGGACACGTTCGTGTCGCGGCGAGCGATCACGCACTGGTTCTCGGTCCCGTCGGTGATCTCGCTGGCCCACCGCTTCGGCGCCTTGCGGCCGGTCAGTATGCCGGGTCTGCGCTGGAGCCTGTTCGCGGGTGAGCAGTTCACCGTCCAGCAGGCCGGCACCTGGGCCGCGGCGGCGCCCGGCTCGGTCATCGAGAATCTCTACGGTCCGACGGAGACGTCGATCACGTGCACCGGCTACCAGCTCCCCTCGGACCGGGACCGCTGGCCCCGGACGTCGAACCACAGCGTGCCCATCGGACAGCCGCATCCCCATCTCGAAGCGACCGTTCTCGGCGACGCCGGACCGTCGGCACGAGGCGAACTGTGTATCCGTGGCTCGCAACGTTTCGACGGCTACCTCACACCGACCGAGAACCAGGGCCGCTTCGTGCGGATCACACCGGGCCGGATCGAGCGGCTCGCCCAGGCGCCGACGGCTCAGGACTGGTACCGGACCGGTGATCTCGTCGGCTGGGAGAACGGCGAGCTCGTGCACCTGGGCCGCTTGGACGACCAGCTGAAAGTCCGCGGGCACCGCGTCGAACCAGGCCAGATCGAAGGCACGCTGCGCGGCCTGACCGGCATCGAGAACGCGGTGGTTGTCGAGAGCAACGGAGCGCTGCACGGGTTCTACACCGGCCACTCGCGAGACCCGGCCGCGCTGCTCACCGAGCTCCGCCGGCTGCTACCGCCGTACCTGGTGCCGATCTCCGTCCGGCGGCTGATCAGCTTCCCGACCACCGCGAACGGGAAGATCGACCGGCATCGGCTCCGCGCGCTGGCATAGCGGCCCTGTAGTTCTGCTGTACCGGCGCGCAGCAGGCTGTGAACAACGACCAGCGCAGCCGGCCACCGGAGGAGGGATCGCGTGGTGCTCACCGAACACGAGGTTCATCAGGGGATCGCCGAACTGCTGAAGGGTTTCGACCATCCGAGCGCCGACCTGGAGATCACCGGCCGGACCGCGCTGGCCGACGGCGGCCTGGAGCTGACCTCGCTCGATCTGATTCGGGTGATCGTGGGACTCGAGGAACACTTCGGCGTCGAACTGAACGACGACCTGATCTTCGACTCCAGCTTCGACTCGGTCTCCGACCTGGTCACGGTCCTGCTGTCGGGTTCGTCCGAGGCCGAACTCGACCGGCGCTGACCGGGACCGGCGGACGCCATGTGCGGAATCGCGGGTGTCGCCGACCTGGATCGCGGCGACGCCCCGGATCTCGGTGCGCTGCACCGGATGGCCGCCACCTTGGACCACCGCGGCCCGGACTCGGCCGGATCGATCGGCATCGATCACGTCGGGCTGGCCAGTCGCCGACTCGCGATAGTCGGCCTCGAACATGGTGACCAGCCGATCCGGACCGACGGCGGCGTGGTGCTGTGCTGCAACGGCGAGATCTTCAATCACCGGGAGCTCCGGCTCGAGCTGGCCCGAGCCGGCCACCGCTTCACGACGGACACCGACGTCGAGGTGATCGCTCACCTGTACGAGGATCTCGGCCTGGACTTCGTCCATCGGCTGAACGGGCAGTTCGCGATCGCGCTGTACGACGGCCGGCGCCGCCGGCTGGTGCTGGCCCGGGACCGGGTCGGCATCGCGCCGTTGCACTACACCGTCGCCGGCGGCCGTTTGATCTTCGCCTCCGAGATCAAGGCTGTCCTGGCCCACCCCGGGGTCCGGCGCGAAGTGGATCCAACAGGCCTGGACATGATCCTGACCCTGCCCGGACTGGTCAGCCCGCGGACGATGTTCGCCGGTATCTCGAGCCTCCCGCCGGGCCACCTGCTCGTCCTCGACGACCACGGCCTCGTCCGCCGTCAGTACTGGGACCTCGACTATCCGGACGCCGGCGAACTCACCGCTGTCGACGACGCCGCGGTCCGCGGCCATCTGGAAGGTCTGGAGGAGTCGCTCGCGGAGGCGATCCGGCTGCGGACCCACGCGGACGTGCCGCACGCGTTCTATCTCAGCGGCGGCCTGGACTCTTCGTTGTTACTGGGAATGGCGGCCCGGTCGAACGGTCACGATCGGCCGCGCACCTTCTCCACCGTGTTCGACGACGCCCGATCCGAACGGCGTTTCCAGCAGCTGCTGGCTGACGAGCTGAAGACCGAACACACCGAACTCGAGCTCACCGCCGACGGCATCCTCGACAACCTCGTCAGTACGGTCGATCATGCCGAGTGCCCGCTGAAGGGGACGCACAACGTCGCTTCCTACCTGCTCTCCGGCGTAGCGCACGCGCACGGGTTCAAGGTGGTGCTGACGGGTGAAGGCGCCGACGAGCTCTTCGGCGGCTATCTGGGCTACCAGTTCGACCGCAAACGATCGACGGCCGGGGCCGGCGATCGGGTACCGGACGCCGAGGAACAGGCCCGGGACCGGCTGTGGGGAAACCCCCGACTGGCCTACGGGCCGAACATCGCGGGCCTCTACCGCAGCCGGCGCGAACTATACTCGCGGAGTCTGGTCGAACAACTTGCCGACTTCGACTGCCTGGTCCAGCCGCTGGTCGATCACGACAGGCTGCGCGGACGGCACATCTTCCATCAGCGGTCCTACCTGGACTTCAAGCTCCGGCTGGCCGATCACCTCCTGAGCGACGAAGGCGACCGGATGGCGATGGCGCACTCGGTCGAGACCCGGTTCCCGTTTCTCGATCCCCATGTCATCGACCGCGCCCGAGCGATCCCACCTGACCTGATGCTGCGCAACTCGACGGCGAAGTACCCGCTGCGCCGGATCGCGGACAGGTACCTGCCACCCTCGATCGTCGGCCGGCGGAAGTTCTCGTTCCAGTCGTTCACCGGGCGGGAACTGGTCCGCCTCGACAAGAGCTGGGTCAGCAGCTACCTGAGCCCGCGCCGGATCGAACGCGAGGGGTTCTTCGACCCCGGCACTGTCGCGACACTACGGGCCAAGTACGCGGATCGTGAGTTCAGCCTCGCCGATGTGTTCGCCGAGGACGACCTGTTGACCACAGTGGTCACCCACGGGATCTTCCTCGAGTGTTTCCAGCTCCCCGGCCGCGGCTGACGGCGTACAACTCAGCCGGCGCGCGCGAACAGCCTGCAGAGGCCGTCGAACGTCCAGAGGTCGGCGGCGGTCGCTCCTGGCGGAAGACCGACTCCGAGGCGTTCTTCCGCGCGATCAATGACCTGCACCAGTCGGAAGGAGTCGAATCCGGGGAGGTCCCGGAGGGAACCGGCGGGCGTCGGATCGTCGGGGCCGAGGACGAGCACCTCGCGCAGGATCCGCGCGAGCTCGACCGCGACGACCGCCCGATCAGCGCCGGGCTGCGGTACCCAGGAAACGTTCTCCACGGCATCGATCGCGAACTCGGCATCGGCTCGCAACTGGCGTCCCAGCTCGGCGATCACCTCCGGATCGGCGCGGCCGGTGCGCTCGGCCCGCCGCTGGGCGACGAAGCTCTGCAGCATCAACCCTTGCCACGCCTCGACCCGGTCATCGGCCCGGGCAACCGGCAGGCCTACGCATCCGAGCCAGCGGCTGTGCAGCGCGCGTTCCCGAGCGAGCAGCCAGATGTCCAGCACCAGCTCGTCGAGGCCGTCCGCTGTCGCCGATCGCTGCAGAGCCTGGGCAAGGTAGCCGTCGATGACCGGCCCCGCGACCCTCGCGGCGGCGGCGTTCCCAGCCAGAACCTCGGCGCTGGTCAGCGGCGGCGGGTACTCGGCGAACTCGAGGCCCGCTGCCACGGTGGGACCACTCAGTACGTCGTCCAGCTCGGACGGTCCGATCTCCCGGACCACTGGCAGACTCGGTCCCCACGGGGTCACGTTGTGGTAGCCGTCGATCATCAAGAGTTCGTCGTCGGCCACTTCGATCAGCACGCTGTGGTCGAGATGACGACGGCCGGCGTACGGAAGCCACGGCATCAGGAACGCGTCCCCGACCAGGTAGATCAGGCCGGACGACGGCGCCAGCGCGCGGATGTCGCGGCTGGTGGACACCGGCCGCGGCTTGTCCGTCACCAGCCCGAGTAGCCGGCGTCCGTCGTCGAGCCGCTCCTCGATGCCGGCCGCGACGACCACCGAGCCGGCCACCACCGCGGGCAGGCGCCAGTTGGTTCCCAGCGCGAGGTGTGCGTCCGGCCCGAACCGATGGACGGCCGCCAGCGCGAGCGAGGTCTGCAAGCAATCGAGCAGCTTCAGATCCGGTACGTCGACCAGCCGTGCCCAACGGTCGGCCTGCCCATCCGAGCCATTCATGCGGCCAGCGTCGTCGCGGCCCATACAGGTCAGCTACAGCCGCACGCGGACGAACGTCGCCGTGTAGCGCACCTATAGCCGCGGCGTATCCGGTGGTCCAACAGTGGCGATGACGCGAATCCCTCGGAGGGCCTGTGACGAGCACAGTCGAAGTGACGGATCTCTGCCGGTCCTTCAAGACCTCGACCGGCCTCCTCTGGCGCAGCCACCGGACCACCGAGGCCGTCCGCGATCTCAGTTTTTCGGTCGAACGCGGCGAGCTCTTCGGACTGCTCGGCCCCAACGGCGCCGGCAAGACGACCACGATCAAGATGCTGATCACCCTGCTCCTGCCCACCAGCGGGGTCGCGCGGGTCCTCGGTATCGACGTCGCCCGCGATCCACAGGCGGTCCGCTCCCGGATCGGTTACGTGTTCGGCGGCGAACGTGGCCTGTACGAACGACTGTCGGCGGCGGACAATCTGCGCTACTTCGCCGAGCTGTACGGCGTGAGTCCGCGCAGCCAACGGACCCGGATCGCCGAATTGCTGGAACTCGTCGATCTGAGCGGGCGGGAGAAGGAGCGGGTGGAGGGCTTCTCCCGCGGAATGCGGCAGCGCCTGCACATCGCCCGCGGCTTGCTGCACGACCCGGAGGTGCTCTTCCTCGACGAACCGACGATCGGCATCGACCCGGTCGGCGCGCGCCAGCTGCGCGAGCTGGTGGTTCGGCTCCGCGAGGCCGGCAAGACCATCCTGCTGACGACCCACTACATGCTGGAAGCCGACCTGCTCTGCGATCGGATCGCGGTCATCGACAAAGGACAGCTGCTGGCCCTGGGCACGCCCACGGAGCTGAAGTCCTCCGTCGACATCGGCCAGGTGATCGAGGTCGAGACCTTCGGCCTGCCGCAGACAGCGATCGACCGGATCGAGACCCTGGACGGCGTCCGCACCGTCACCGCGAGCGTCCGCGGGCATCTGCAGCTGCTCGTGGTCCAGGGACATCCCGGCGCGGAGGTCACCGGGTCGGTGCTGGCCGCCGTCGACGACCAGGTGGTCCATCGGGTACTGACCCGGGAGCCGACGCTCGAGGACGCGTACGTCGCATTGGTCGGCGGCTCGTGAACCGCGTCGTCCGTGCCGCACGCCTGGTCGGCGTGGTCTGGTATCTCCAGCTCCGCATGTTCGCGGTCTCCGCGTTCGAGGCCCTCATGCAACTGATCTGGCCGATGATCTTCGCGACCAGCGCGTTCCTCATCTTCCGCGTGAACGGCGACCGCGAGCTGCTGATCTTCGCCGGTCTGGGCGCTTCGGCGATGGGGATCTGGTCGGCGATGGCGACCGCGGCCAGCAACCTGCTGCAGGAAGAACGGTGGTCCGGGACGCTCGAGCTACTCGTCGCGGCACCGGCGCCGCTCGCGCTGGTGCTGGCGCCGGTCGCGCTGGCGATGGCCACGATGGGCCTGCTCAGTATGGTCGTCACGCTGCTCTGGGCCCGGTTCGCCTTCGGAATCAGCATTCCCGTCGCCGACATCAGCGGCTTCCTGGTGAGCATCCTGGTCACGATCGCGGCGATGGCGATGCTCGGCTTCCTGCTGTCGGTCTCGGTGATCCGCTATCGCACGTCCTGGGCACTGGGCAACGCGCTGGAGTTCCCGGGCTGGCTGCTCGGCGGATTCTTCGTCCCGCTCGCGATCCTGC
The DNA here is from genome assembly GCF_004348455.1 of Kribbella albertanoniae. Lineage (GTDB taxonomy): Bacteria > Actinomycetota > Actinomycetes > Propionibacteriales > Kribbellaceae > Kribbella > Kribbella albertanoniae. The sequence goes on along the minus strand of NZ_SMKA01000002.1, from coordinate 97,692 downwards.
CCGACTGGGTCAAACCGCTGTCCTACGTGTTCGCGCCGACCTGGGGACTGGCCGGGATGCGGGACGCGGCCGCCGGGCGCAGCCCCTGGCTGCAGTGCGCGATCTGCGTCGCCCTGGGGGTCGCGTACGGCGTCATCGGTCTGCTCCTCAGTAAGCGGCTACTCACCTCCGCCCGCCGCAATGCCACCCTGTCCCTCACCTGACTGGTCGTGCCATGTCCGCTGCCCGGATCGTGTTCATCGGTGGTCTGCTCAGCTACCGCGCCCTGTTCAACTGGCTCAACCCCTGGATCTTCATCCCGACGCTGGTGCTGCTGCCGATCTTCCAGATCCTGCTGTTCGCCTTCATGGGCCGGCAGGCCAACCTCGAGTCGGATCAGTTCTTCGTCATCGGCAACGCGGTGCAGTCGGCCTCGACGCCCTGCCTGTGGGGTATGACCAGTGCCATCGCCGGTGAACGCTCGTCGAGGACTCTCGGGCTGCTGCTCGCGAGTCCCGCACCCCGGGTGGCGACCTTCGTCGGCCGGGCGATCCCGGTGATCGCGAACGCCTGGATCGTCTCGTTGATCAGCTTCGCGGTCGGGGCCTGGCTGCTTCGGGTCGACCTGCCGCCCAGCCGCTGGCCGGCCATCGCCGTACTGGTCCTGGTGGGATCCGTGTCCTGCACCGGGCTGGCCCTCGTCCTGGCCGCGATCAGCCTGCGGGTCCGCGACACGGCGACCCTGGCGAACTCGATGTACGGCGTCCTGCTGATCTTCTGCGGTGTCAACGTGCCCCTGGCCGCGCTGCCCGGATGGATGCCGGCTGTCTCTGCCTGGCTGCCGTTGACCAGGACCATCGAGGCCACCCGCGAGGTCGCGGCAGGTGCCTCCCTCGGGCACGTCGGCGGACTCGTGCTGCACGAGCTCGCACTGACGAGCGGCTATCTCCTGCTGGGGATCTGCATCCTGCGCTATTTCGAGGCGAGCAGCCGGGCCAAGGCCACTCTCGAGGTCGTCTAGGACCGGACCCGGCTTCCTGTACCCGGCATGTAGCCGGATCCGCGACCGTTTCAGCATGGTCAGCCAAACCAAGCTACCGATCCTCGCCGTCCACGGCGGCCGGCCCGTCCGTGATCCCAGCCGGCCCTGGCCGCGCTGGCCGCAACCGAGCCCCGACGTCCAGGCGAACCTGGCCGAAGTCGTCGGCAGCGACCGCTGGACGCTGACCAGCCAATGGGGCTCGTCGGGTTTGTTCGAACGCCGCTTCGCGGAGATGTTCGCGGCCTACACGGGCACTCGGCACTGTGTGCCCGTCGACCACGGATCCAGCGCGCTCGTCGTGGCGCTGGAGTCGCTGAAACTGTCGTTCGGCGACCGCGTTCTGGTGCCGGCGCTGACCTGGGTCGCGTCGGCGACCGCCGCGCTGCGGGCCGGCCTGGTCCCGATCCTGGTCGACGTCGACAGCGAGCTCGGCTGTATGGGACCCGAGCACCTCGACGCGGAGGTCGGGGCGAAAGCCGCAGTGGTCGTGCACTGGTCGGCCGTGATGGCCGATGCTCCGGGCCTGGTGGCCGCCGCCGACCGGCGCGGTATCGAGATCGTCGAGGACTGCGCCCAGGCGCACGGCGCGGAGTGGCTCGGCCGGCCGGCCGGATCCTGGGGCCGACTGGGCTGCTTCAGCATGCAGCAGGGCAAGGTTCTCACTTGCGGCGAAGGTGGCGCCGTCGTGACCGACGACGACGATCTCGCGACCGCTCTCCAGGAGCTGCGGGCCGACTCCCGCCGGTACCGGGCCGACAGCACGGATCCCGCGCTCGAGGAGAGCGCCGGGATCCTCGGCTCCAACTTCTGCCTGAGCGAGTTCGGAGCCGCGGTGCTGTGCGCCCAGCTCCCGCTGCTCGATGCCCAGCACGCACGGCGCAACCACAACTTCCGGCTGCTGGACGAGCTGCTGACCGACGTCCCCGGCGTCCGGCTGATCCGTCCGCGTCCGGAACAGACGAAGATGTCGATCTACGAGCTCGCGATCGTCTTCGACCCGCTGCCGCCGGCCGTCACGGCCGAACATCTCGCGGATGCCCTGACCGCCGAGCTGCACCGGCCGTTCTACCAGGGCGATCCGCCGTTGCACCGCAGCCGGCTGCTGCAGCCTTGGACCAAACCCACCCTGCAGCCGCTGACGCGGGACTTCGTCGAGTGCAACAAGGATCGCAAGTTCACGGCGACCGAGGACCTCTACGACCGCTGCGTCGTGACGCACCACAGCACGTTGCTGGGAGACGCGCAGGACATGCACGACATCGCCTCGGCGATCGCCCGGGTGGCGTCGCCGATCAGTTGGAGATGAGGAGAACGCCGCGATGCGAATCTGTTTGACAGGTGGCGCCGGCTTCATCGGCAGCCATGTACTCGATGCTCTGTGTGCCGGCGGGCACGAAACTCTGATCATCGACGATCTGCGGGCAGGTCGTCGCGAGAACCTCGAGCAGCACGAGAGCCATGGCTGTCACACCCTGGCGGAGCTCGACATCTGTACGCCGGTCGCCGGGCAGCGGCTGCTCGACTTCGGACCGGCCGGGGTGATCCATCTGGCCGCGCAGCCGTCCGTCATGCGGTCCGTCGCGATGCCCCTACTCGACTGCGAGGTGAATCTGGCCGGCTCGTTGCGCGTCTTCGACGCGGCGCGGCAGGTCGGCGCCAAGGTCGTCGCCGCCAGCAGTGGCGGCACGATCTACGGATCGCACCGCGAACCCGTCGGCGCCTCCGCTGAGCACTTCAGTCGGCGCAGTGACAGCCCTTACGCCCTGACCAAGCGGGTGATGGTCGAGTACCTGGAGCTGTACGAACGTCTCTACGACCTCGAGTGGGTGGCACTCGCGCTCGGCAACGCCTACGGTCCGCGCCAGCGAGCAGCCGCAGGGTACGGAGTGGTGGCCATCTTCGCTGACGCGATGCTGACCGGACGGCCGGTCCAGGTCTACGGTGATGGCCTCTCGACGAGGGACTACATCCACGTCCGCGACGTGGCCGGCGCCTTCGTCCACGCGGTCTCCGCCGGCCAGGGCATCTACAACATCGGCTCCGGTACGTCGCGGACGACGCGACAGGTTCTCGACGCGGTCGCGCGATCGGCCGGGCTGGCCGAGCCGGCCGTCGACTGGCAGCCGGAGCGACTCGGCGACGTCCGCTTCGTCACCCTCGACATCACCGGCTGCGTCGAGCTCGGCTGGTCGCCGCAGATCGGCTTTCCCGAGGGTGTCGACGACGTCGTCCAGGCCACCCTGGCCGGCCGCCAACTGCTGGAGGACCCCCGATGACGCAGAGCAGCCACCGGCGCCGGTTCGTCACTACCATCCGCAGTACCGAGGAGCGCTGGGATGTCTTCCGGAACGCGGACGATCTCGTCGACCGGTACACCAGCACACTGATCGAGGACCTCGACCGGCTTCGGGCCGACCCGGGTCTGATCGACGCACTCGAGCTGATCTGGGCCAAACTCAGTACCGGGCACGACGTCTACCTGGCCGGGAACGGCGGCAGCGCCTCGACGGCCACCCACATCGCCGCTGATCTCAGCCAGGCGCTGACGGACTGTCCGGAGACCGAGCGGTGCGGCCGTGCGCTCCCGCTGACCGGCAGCCTCGCGTGGATGACAGCGATCGCCAACGACGTGAGCTACGACCGGATCTTCGCCCAGCAGCTACAGCAGTCCGCCCGGCCGGGTGACGCCCTCGTGGTCCTGAGTGTGAGTGGCACATCGACGAACGTCGTCGAAGCCTGCCGGACCGCGTCCGCCCTCAACCTGGAGATCGTCGCTCTCCTCGGGTCACCGGGCGCGGTCGCGGAGTACGCCGCCATCGGGGTCATCACCAAGGATCCTTCGTTCGGCCGGACCGAAGACATCCATCTCAGCATCGGCCACCTGATGACCACCTTCGTCCGCGGCCGGCACCAGGTCGTACACACCACCACCGGCCAGGGCGCATGACCGTCCGGACGCGGAACAGCCCGCTGGTCCTCGATTGCCGGCCGGACCTGCGCGCGTTGTGTCCCGTCTGCAGGGCCGACCCGACGGATGCCACCGGCGCGGTCTTCCTCGACCGCGACGGAGTCCTGGTCGAGAACCGCGACGACTACATCACGTCCGTCGATCAACTGGTTCCGTTCACCGGTATCACCCGGATCCTGACCGATCTGGTCCGGGCCGGCTTCGGCCTGGTCATCGTGACCAATCAGTCCGCCGTCGGCCGCGGCCGACTGACACTACGGCAAACAGTGGAGATCCACGAACACCTGGTCGACCTGCTGGCGCGATCGTCGGTCCCGGTCCACACCCTGATCTGCCCGCACGCTCCGGTCGACGGATGCGACTGCCGCAAACCCGCCGCCGGCCTGATCCGTACGGCGGCGCGGCGGCTGCCCTTGTCACTCGAGCGTTCGGTTCTGATCGGCGACAGTCTCACCGATCTCGAAGCAGCGCGAGCGGTCGGCGTTCCCGGCGTCCTGGTCCGCACCGGACGCGGGCGCGGACAGGAGCGGCAACTCGGCGCGGCGCCGGGGAGCGTCACCGTGGTCGACGACCTGGCCGCCGCCGGTGCGATGATTCTGGCCGGGACATGAAGGCAGTCATCACCGCCGCGGGCTCGGGCAGCCGCTGGTTCCCGGTCGCGGCCGTGCTGAACAAGGCGATGCTTCCGGTCGGGGCCGTTCCGGTCCTCCAGCACCTGGTCGCCGAACTCGCCGGCGCCGGCCTCACGGACATCGCTGTGGTGCTCCGGCCGGACGACGACCTCGTCCCGCGGTACTTCAGCGAGGATCTCGATTTGCGGGAGTCCTTCGTCCGGACCGGGCGTCTGGACCGGTACGAACCGGTCGCGGCTTTCCACCGGAGTCTGCGCGGGCTGAGCCTGACGTGGATCAGGCAACAGCCTGCGCCGTACGGCTCGGCCTGTGCCCTGCTGGCGGCGCGCGACTGGATCGGCGACGACGTCTGGATGGCCGTGTCGTCCGATGATCTCGTCCTGCGTGCGGAAGGCAACGATCTTGCCGATCTCGCCGCGGCGGCCGCGGCAGTGCCCTCGTCGACCGCTGTTCAGGTGGTCCGGGTGCCGCCGGAGCGCGTATCGGCCTGCGGCATCGTCGAGGTACGGCAGGCCGCCGGCCGGCTCGAGCTCGAGCGGCTGATCGAGAAACCCGAGCCGGGCCGCACCGATTCGGATCTGTGTTTCGTGTCCAGGATGGTGCTCGGACCCGGATTCCTCGGCACCCTCGATCAACTGCCCGCCGACCCGCGGACCGGTGAGTTCGTGGCCGCACAGGCGATCGACCGCTATGCCAGGGACCACGTCGTCGCGGTTCACCAGCTCGCGGGACGGCATTTCGACTGCGGCAGCGTCAGCGGCTGGCTCGACGCCAATCTGGCGGTCCGGGCATAACGTTGCGTTGGGCAACGGTCCGGCTGCCGCTCGCCGAGATGGCGAACGGCAGCTCGTCGAACTCGGCCAGCGCGGCCCGGACCGCTGCCTGGCGCTGCGCGGGGCAGATCAGCAGGAAGTACCCGTGCCCGCCGGCGCCGAGGAGCTTCCCGCCGTACGCCCCCGCCGTCAGCGCCTCGCGATAGATCTGGTCCACGAAGGAGTTGTGCACCCGCTCGGACAGTTGTTTCTTCTGCTGCCAGCTCTCGTCCAGCAAACAGCCGACCGCCTTCAGATCCCCGGCCAGCAGCGCCTCGCGTCCCCGGACGGCCAACTGCTTCAGAGCGTGCAGTGCCTCGAAGCGGCCGGCGCCGCCGGCGCGGACGTCGGCCAGGATCGCACCGGCACGCCGGGAGCCGCCGGTCGAGACGACCAGGATCTGCTCGCGCGCCGCCGCCAGGAAGTCGGCGCCGATATCGACCGGTTCGCGCGCGACCTCGACGCCAGGCCCGAACCGGAACCAGTTCACGCCGCCGAACGCCGCGGCGTATTGATCCTGCCGGCCGATCGGCTCGGACAGGCGATCGATCTCGACATGACACGCGCGGTCGGCGAGCCAGGCCGCCGACGCCGAGCCGCCCCGGTATCTCAGCAGAGCGTTCAGCAGGCCGACCGTGAAACTGCTCGACCCGCCGAGCCCGGCACCGGCCCGGACCGACGAGCTCCAGGTGATCTCGATCCCGCGGCCGCCACCGGCCACCGCGAGACACTCCCGGACGATACCGGCCGGCAGCGCGTCGGCCGACGCGTAGACCTGCACGGCTCCGCGGTTGATCAGCGTGATGCCGTCGTAGTCCGTGGGACGGACCACCACGTCGACGTACTGGTCGATGGCGATGCTCAGGACGTGACCGCCGAAACTGCGGCTGTACCAGTCCAGGTCCGTGCCGCCGCCGAAGAGACTGATCCGCAACGGGGTGCGGCTGGTGACCTCCGTACTCATGCGCCGATCGACGCCATCGCCTTGGACAGCGGAGCGCCCAGGTCGCCGGATCGCTGCACCGTCACCTCATCCAGCTCCAGCCAGTCGGCGAGCAGCCGCAGTTCGGCGGCCAGCGCTCGGCTGACCTCGGCCCGGTCGATCTCCGGCTCGCCGTGCGCCGACGGGACCACCAGCGCCGACCGGCGCCGGTCCGCCTTCACATCGACCCTCGCGACCAGCCGGTCGCCGAGCAGGAACGGGAGCACGTAATAGCCGTGCACCCGTTGCGCCGCGGGCGTGTAGATGCTGATCCGGTAATGGAAATCGAAGAGCTCCTCGGTGCGGTCCCGGTTCCAGATCAGGGAATCGAAGGGTGAGAGCAAGGCTCGGGCCTGCGGCTCGGCGGGCTCCGGCACCTCGGGCGCCAGGTAGGTCCTGCGCTTCGAGCCCTCGAGCACGGCAGGCACCAGGGCGCCGGATTCAAGCAGCTCGGAAATACGCTGCCTGGTGTCCGACACTGGCAAATGGAAATACTCGCGCAATTGTTTCTCGGTGGCTATTCCCTGGGCCGCGACGGACAGCTTCAGCAATTCCCGCTGGGCGGTCTCACGATCTGGCGCCGGGCCCTTCACGACGGCGGCCGGAAGCACCCGCTCGGTCAGGTCGTACACCCGCTCGAAACCCCGGCGTCCGGCGACGGTGATCTCACCGGCGAAGAAGAGCCATTCCAGCGCGATCTTCGCGTCGTTCCAGTTCCACATTCGTCCCCCCTCGCCGGCCGGCCCGGCCGGCGAATTCGACTCGGCCTCGGCCGCGGTGAGCGGGCCGTGGTCGTCGACGAGGGTCCGCACCTCGTCCAGCAACCGCGGTCGTTCGGCCGAGATCCGCGTCATGCCCTCGATGATCGCGGACGGCCCGACGTGCAGCGCGGGATCCGAACTCTGTCGCCAGTTCCGGATGTCGCGGTCCCACACATGCGCCCGAGCGGCCTCCATCCGCCACCTGAACAAAGGGAACAACGCCAGGCGCGCCAGCGACGCGCGGTGCACCCAGTACTCGAACAGAGCCCGGTCCGCACTCCAGGCGAGGTCGTCCAGTTCGTTGCGACTATAGGCGCCGAGCCGCGCGAACAGCGGCAGGTAGTGCGAGCGGCAGAGCACGTTGACCGAGTCGAGTTGCAGGACGGAGATCTGGTCGAGCATCGCTCGCAACTGCCCGGCCGGGACCCGCGCTCCGTACCGGTCGGCGCCGAAGCCCTGGGCGGCCAGAGCGAGCCGCCTCGCAGTCCCGGCGGATATCGCCTGCATCCTGCCATCACCCCGATCGGCCGGTTCGCATTTCACGCCGACATTACTCCGTTGCTCGAAACAGCGTCAAGGAAAGCCGTCGACCGGCATTCTCCATAGCATTTCTGTATCCCGCCTGTATTTTCTGCGTCATGATTTCAGCGTGACCAGATTGCAGGTGAACGGAACCCGGCAGCTGGACGCCGCGCTCCGTCTGGACGGCGGGAAACACTCGTTCGCGCACTGTTTGGCGACCGCGGCGCTGAGCAGCACCGGAACGCTGCACAACGTGCCCGGCCACATCGACGCGGCGGCCCTTCGAAAAGCCCTGGAGCTGATCTTCGAAGAGGTCGGCCACGAGTCGGGCGTGCTCCGGTTCGCGGCTCCGCGATCCCCTCGCCGGGTCGTGCTGCGGCGCGAGCTCACGGCCCGATCACGCTCGTTGTTCTGCCTGCTGCCCGCGTTGCTGCACCACGCCGGCGAGGTGGTCATCGAGGCGTCCCCGGTCGGCTGCCTCATCGGCGACCGGCCCTTCGACTGGTATGTCGACATCCTGCGCCGGTTCGGCGCGACCGTCGACGACGGCGACCGGACGACCACCATCGAGTGGCGGCGACGCACACCGGCCGACATCGACTTCCGCTATCCGCCGATGACAGGCACGGTGATCGCCGTCGCCGCGGCCGCGGTCGCGCCCGGTCGAAGCGTGCTGACGAACTGCTCCGTCGAACCGTCCTGCGCCGATCAGATCGACTGCGCGCGAGGCCAGGGAATCACGATCGCTGGCACCCTGCCCGAGGTTGTGATCGAGGGCAGCGAGCAGGCACCCGAGCGCGTCGGCTGGACCATTTCGAGCGACCGCATCCACGCGGTGACCTACGCGACCGCGGCGCTGCTGACTCGCGGCCGGGTCACGTTGCGGTCCATGGACGCGCTCCGCATCCCGAGGTTCCTGGCTGTCGTCGAAGAGATGGGCGCGGAGGTCTCGGAGTGCCCTGGAAGGCTGACCGTCGGCTATCCGCCGGGGTCGGGACCGCTCCGAGCCGTCCGGATCGAGGCCGGGTCCGAGCCACGGTTCAGCAGCGACTGGATTCCCTTCGTCGCGTTGCTGCTGGCGGCCCGCAGCAAAGGCAGCAGCGAAATCTCCGACGATGTCTTCCCGCGCCGGCTCCAGTTCCTTCGCAATCTCGGACCGCTCGGCATCCCGGCGCCGCCCGAACGCACGACGCCGTCCGGGTCCCGAAGCAGCACCACCTGGACGGTCGGTGGCGTACCCGACCTGACGCTTCGCGCCGCCAGCCTGGGCAGCTGCGACGACATCCGTGGTTCGGCGGCGCTCGCGCTGGCCGGACTGATCTCCGACGGCGTCTGCACCTTGGAGCAGACCTTCCACCTGCGCCGTGGATACACCGATCTGGCCCGCGACCTGCGGTCACTTGGCGCCGAGGCCGAGTACGTCGCCTGAGCACGCCAGGCGGCCGCGTCGGCGATCAGGTCGGCTCGCGCGGCGGGAGTGCCTCGTAGTGCCGAAACTCCCGGTAGACCTCGCTGTCCGGGAAGCCGTCCCGCCACGGCTTCTTGACCGCATAGTGCAGGATCCGGGCACGTCGCTCGATGTCGCACAGATCGCGCAGACTGGTCAGGTGCTCGGACGCGTAGCTGCGGTGCAGCCGGTGCAGCACGGAGAACGGGAACGCGTTCCAGCACGGATCCAGCGGCAGCCAGCGCTCGGAGAACAACGCGTTCAGGATGTCCTGGTCGTGCCAGATCAGATCGCGGTACCGCTCCTTGATCAGCCGCTGCGAGGTCGCGAAGAGGTCGGCCGACCGCATCCGCTCCAGGTTCATCACCATCACACCGGCATTGAAGTACTGGGTCTGCTCGGTCAGCCCGAAACTTCGCATCCCGGGCCAGACCTCGCTGCCGAGCAGGATCGGGTTGTACGGATCGCGGACCGCGGCCAGCAGCAGGTTGCCCAGATCGAGCGCCGTCAGCTCGTGCAGCACGTCGCGGATGATCAGATCGGAGTCCAGGTAGACGCACCGCCGATAGTCGGCCAGGATCTCCGGGAGCGCCAGCCGCAGGTAGAGCGTGCGCAGTCGCAGCGAGTCCCGCTCCGGGTGGATGATCGACCGCTCCGCGCGCCGGAACTCGATCCGGCAGCCGAGGCCTTCGTTCAGCGCCTCGATCCGCGCCGGAATGCTGGGGCCGCACTCGGCCTGGCTGACGACGACGATCTGCGGGAGCGCGCTGTCGCGCCGCCGGTACGCGGCCACGAGCGACTTCACTGTGACGACCCAAGGGTCCAGGTACTCCTCGTCGATCGTGAAGACCACTGGGGTCACCTGTGTGATGGCGCTGGGCGGGCTGTTCCACACCTCAGGCAGTCTCGTCATGCAGTGACAGTCACAGCTCGGGATACAGGCCGGACACAGGATCGCGATGTCGGCCGGCAGACCGCGACGCCGGACAAGCCCGGCTGTAGTCCGGCTGTATCGCGACCGAGCATCGTCGCGGTCATGCACCCCGATGACAGCCGGCCGCTGAGCCCCGGCCAGGAGCGGAAGTGGGAGGAGATCCTCGGACTGTCCGGCGCCGATCCCGGTGTGGCCCGGGCCCAGATCATCGCCTGCCGGCGGGTCCGCGGGCTGCTCGACATCGGCGTCCTCCGCGCCGCGGCGGACGAGTTGACCCAGCGCCACGAGCCCTTGCGTCTGACGTTCACCGCGGTCGGCACCGACCCCCGGATCCGGATCGCGCCGGAGCTGGACCCGCCGATCGACGTGGTCGATCTGTCCAGCCTGCCCGGACCGGCGCAGGACCGGCGGCTCGGCGAGTTGATGCACCGCGAGCAGACCCGCTACTTCGACTTCCGCCGCGGACCGCTCTGGCAGCTCGTCGTCGCGCGGCTGGGTCCGGACGAACATTTGCTGATCGCCTGTTTCGCCACTGTCATCAGCGACGGCTGGGCGGTTGCTCTGTTCATCAGCGAACTCCTGCGCGAGTGCGGCGTCCGGGCCGGGCTCCTGCCTCCGGTCCGGCCAACGGTCCCTACCTTCGAACAGATCGCCGCCGGGCAGACGGACAACCTCGCGGTCGATCCGGCCCGGCTGAGCTACTGGCGCGAGCATCTCACCGACATGCCACGCAGCCCATTGCTCCAGGCAACCAGTACGTCGTCGACCGATCCGGACAGCCGGCAGGCGATCCTGTTCTCCGTCCCGGAGGGGCACGGCGTCCAGCGGCTGGCCTGGTCCGCTCGCACCACGCCGTTCGTGTGTCTGCTCGCCGCGCACCACCTGCTGATCCTCCTGGTCACCGGTCGTTCCGACGCGGTCGTGAGCACCAGCGACTCGGGACGCCGGGCGCGCTGGCAGAAGTACGCCTTGATGTCCTTCGAGGAGGAGCACTACATCGCGGCAGCAGTGTCACCGCGCGACCGGCTGGTCGATGTCGTCCAAGCGGTGCACCGCACCATCAGCTCGGCGCTGAGCTCTCCGCTGCCCTACAGCGAACTCGCCGCCGCCGTCTATCCGCGGTACAGCATCGAGCGGCCGTGGCCGGATCACCAGCTGCGCGAGAGCGATATCAGCTCCTGGGCGCCGTCCGTACCGGAGCCGGACATGCCCGGCTTCGTGATCGAGGACGTCGACGTCCCGCCACTGCGTCCAGCCGGCGTCGCGCCGACCGCGTTCCCGAGCGCCGATCCGGTGATCCGTCGTGCCTGGGAGAACAAGGGCGCGCCGTGGTTCGTGGTCAACCTGAACCGGGACGGCGGTGCAGTCGTCTACAACGACCAATTGCACAGTCCGCCGACGGTCCAGGCGCTGACCGACCAGTACCTGTGGGTGGTGAGCGAACTGGTCCGGCATCCCGAAACGACTGTGGATCAACTGCGCCTCCGGTTCCACCGGCAGCGCCTGACCGGCGCCGGTTCCACGCGGCCGGCGAGATGACCGCGGATCCGGCGGTCGCGCTGATCGGGCTCGGCCCACGAGGTCTCACCGTTCTCGAACGTATCCTCAGTCGTTGCCTGGTACTCGGACCTGTGGCCGGACGGTTGCGCATCGAAGTGATCGACCCGACCTGCACCGGGACCGGAGTCCATGACGTGCAGTTGCCGGACTATCTGCTGCTGAACAGCAGCTGCGGCGAGATCTCACTCTTCCCCCATCACAGCGTCGCCGGGTCGGCCGTGTCGTGCGGCGGCCCGACGTTCTACGAATGGGCACGGAAGGCCGGGCTGGACGAACACGGCCGACGATCGGCCGGCACGGGGAGAACGGTCGCGACGACCGACTACCTTCCCCGTCGCGTCCTCGGCGCGTATCTGCGGTACTGCCTGGTGAAGCTGCTCGCACGGACCCCGTCGTACGTCCAGGTCACCTTGCATCGGACTCATGCCGACGACGTCTGGATGGAGCCTTCGGGACGCTTCACGATTCTCGGGCGGGACGGCCTCCGAACCACCGCCGACTATCTGGTGATCACCACCGGCCACACGGCGGACGAACCTCCGCCAGCAGCGCCGGGATCACATCGTCGCATCGGCCTTCAGCCCGAGCGGGGTCCCCGGACGCAGGCGATCGGCCGCGCCCAGACCGTCGCCGTCTCGGGCCTGGGACTCAGTGCGTACGACGTCGTCGCATCCCTTACCGTAGGTCGCGGTGGCCACTTCCAGCGCGGGCGCGATGGATTGCGCTACGTTCCGAACGGCCAGGAGCCGACGATCGTGATGTTCTCGCGCTCGGGTATCCCGTACCGCGCGAAGCCCAGGGGACGTGCCGGCTCGACGCCGGACACGCATCGCGCGCGGTTCCTCACGCCGGCCGCCTTGGCCGGCCTGCGTCAGGTCCATGGTCGCGCCCTGGACTTCCAGCAGTTGGTTCTTCCCTTGCTCTTCGACGAGATGCGCCTCGCTTACGGGATCCGTGCGAGCGAACTGGGCGGTGACAAGCCGACCGCCGCCATACTGCGCTCGTCCACCGATCCGGAGGCCTTGCGAGCCCTGCTCGCGCAAGTCGATGCGGCCCACGGTGGTTTCGATGCCCGCGCCGCATTCGAGCGGGAGCCCGGCCTCGGCCTCGAGCGAATCGACACCTACCAGCACTGGCTCACCAACGCGTTGGCCCTCGACCTGGCGGAGGCCGATCGGGGGACAGCCGCCAGTCCGCTCAAGGCCGCGCTGCAGGTCTGCGACGAACGGCTGCCGGTGATCAGAGCGGCCATCGACCACGGCGGCCTCACCCAGGCGTCGCTCGCCACGTTCTTCAGCCGAACCACCTACCAGCTGAATCGGGCCGTGGTCGGTCCGCAGTACGAACGCCAGGCCGAGCTCCTGGCGCTGTTCGCGGCCGGTGTCGTCCGGACGCCGTTCGGCCCGGCACCACAGGTGAGCTGGTCGGATCCGGACCAGCGCTGGGTGGTCCGAAGTACCCGCCTGGCCGCGCCCGTAACCGGCCAGGCGGACTGGCTCGTCGACGCGACGACACCGCCGCCGTCCGTCCTGCGCTCGACTTCGCGGCTGCTCCGGAACCTGCACGCGCACGGCCTGATCCGGCCCTTCCCCGGCCTCGGCGCGATCCCCGGAGTCGAGGTGGACGCCGACCAGCATCCGGTCGACACCCGTGGGCGGCCAGTGCAAGAGATCTGGGTTTTCGGTCCGCTCTGCGAGGGCAACACGTACTACAACCACGAGGTGCCGTCGGCCGGCGACTATTCGCGTCCACACACCGACGCCGATCGGTGTGTGGACGCAATCCTGGGGGCCGCGGCGCGCGTCTCGGGCTAGAAGGCTCGCGCCGACCGGGTCTGCGGCAGACCTGCCAGTTCGTGCGCGTGACCGCGGAGCTTGCCGAGCGCGGCCACGATGTCGGCAACGCCGTCCGCACCGGCCAGCAACAGCGGATGCGGCAGGGTCAAGCACGTACGGCGCGCCTCCTCCGCAACCGGTAGGCGCGCAGAACTGATCGCGTCGACCGTGGCCTGTGTCCGGAGCCGGGAGTCGGCCAGATCCGCTCGCAGCAAGGGATGGCGGTTGAGTGGAATGTAGACCGGGCTGGTCTGCGCGCCCAGTTCGGTGCTCAGCGCCGAAGCGATCGCGTCGATCGAGCTGCCACCGAACTCTGCGAGATCGAACCGCAGTACGGCGTTGTAGTACGTCCTGCGCGTCACCCGGGGATCGTCGTGCGCCAGGAGACTCAGTCCGGGAACACCGCGTAAGGCATCGACCAGCACCTTCACCGTCCGGGCCCGCTCCTCGTTCTCGGCGTCCAGCCGGACCAGACCGTCCAGCAGCAGCGCCGCCTGGAATTCGGTCAGGCAGAAGTTGCGGCCCTGGACAGCGCCGACCTCGACCAGCTCGAGCCGCCCTGGAATCGGCGCGGGACCGTACCGACGGCCGTCGAGCCGCAACTGTTCGAGCTTGCTGTGCAGTTCGGCGTCGTTCGTCACAACGGCACCGCCTTCACCGGCGGTGAGCAACTTGGACTGCTGCATGCTGAAACATCCGACGACGCCGTACGAGCCGACCGGCCGGTCTCGCCACCGGGCGCCGTGCGCCTGTGCAGAGTCCTCGATCAGCGGCAGGCCCTTCTCGGCGGACAAGGCGACGAACGCGTCGAGATCGGCCAGGTTGCAGAAGGGGTGGACCACCATGATCGCGGCGGTCCGCGGTGTGCACGCGGCGCGCGCGGCGTCGGCACTGATCGCCAGGGTCCGGGGATCGCAGTCCACCAGCACCGGTGTCGCGCCGGCGAACAGCACCGCGGACGCGCAGGCGACCCACGTGAGACCTGGAACCAGGACTTCGTCACCTGGGCCGATCCCCAGCGCTTGCAGAGCGATCGTCAGCGCTGTCGTGCCCGCGGTCGTCGGCGTGCAGTACGCCGTACCGGTGTAGCTCGCGTACGCCTTCGCGAAGCGCTGCTCGACGCTTTCCGTTCCTTGGTAGGGACCTGACACCGTCCAGCGGCCGGAACCGAGCACCTCTGCCAGCGCTCGGCCCGCGGTCTCCGTGGCCCGAGGCCAGAGCGGCCATGCGGTATCGCGGACGGGCCGGCCACCCAATACAGCCAACTCGTGTGTCATCACGGCCTCCTCGGCGGGTTAGTCGGTCAGGGCAGGCTCAACAGCCGGGCGCCCGAAGTGCTCCTGCTCGTCGCTCGTCTGCGCAGCAACTCGATGCTGCTGCGGACCAGTGCCAGGTCGATGTCCGCGAGGTCCAGGAAGACGCAGCCGCCGATCCCCGTCGGTACCACCAGGTTCAGCTCACCGTCGCGGTGATCGACAACGCCGGCCAGCGACGCCCACAGCGCGTCGGCGGACAGCTTGGACCACGTCAGCGGCAACCCACAGGTCTCCAGTAAGGCGAGCACCCGTTCGAGATCCGCGGGCCGGAGAATGCCCAACTGCGCAGCCAGCTGGCTGGACAGCGCGAGGTCCACGGCCACCGCTTCGCCGTGCAGGACCAGGTGATCCGACGCGCTCTCGACCTCGGGACTGAAGGTGTGCCCGAGATCCATCTTGCGGCGCAGCTTGTCGATGCTCTCGTACGGGCTGAGCGCCAGCTCTTCGAGCATGCCCTGGACAGCGCGGCGGATCAGCTCCGTGATCGCGCCGTCGTCCGGCCGGAACTGGCGCGCGGCGAGCGCGGCGCCGTGCGTCTCCAGATGCTCGAACAGCACGGGATCCGCCGCGATCGCGAGTTTGATCGCCTCGGCCAGGCCGTTGCGCAACTGCCGGTGCGGCAGTGTCCGCAGGAAGCCGGGGTCGAGCAGCGAGTACTCGGGCGGATGGAAGCTGCCGAGACCGCTCTTCCGGCCGTCGTGGTTGACGGCGTTCTTGGTCCCGATGCCCGCGTCGATCAGGCCGACCAGGGTGGTCGGCACCTTGATGTGCGGCACCCCGCGCCGATGGAGAGCGGCCGCGAGACCGCACAGGTCACTGCACACTCCCCCGCCAAAGGCGACGATCGGAGAGCGGCGAGGCAGCCGGGTCGCCGCGGCGCGGTCGCAGATCTCCGTCACCGCGGCCAGGTCCTTGGTCGCCTCGGTGCGGCGCACGACCATGAGCTCGTGCCGCTGGCCCGGACGAGCCGCGTGCAGATAGGCCCGCAGCCGTGCGCCATGGTGCCGCAGGACGGACGGTGTCATGACGATCAGGGCCGGCCGATCGGCCAGCGCCGCCGCGAGGACGGAGCTGTCCGGCGACAGCAGCCGCTCCGCGAGCACGACCCGTTGAACGTGGCCGCGCTGCGACGCGAGATCGAATCCGTGCTCGCCGACCTGCAACCGGCCGCTCTCGCGCCGGAACTGCGGATCCTGGGTCTCAACCATCGCCACCGACCGAGAGCTCGAAGACGAACAACCGGAGTACGTCGTCGGAGGTGTTGCTCAGACCGTGCAGCCCACCGGGCGGGTTCCGGATCAGATCGCCGGGTCCGACCTCGAAGGTCCGGTCCTCGCGCCGCATCAGTCCGCGGCCGGCCAGGATCAGGTAGAACTCCTCCTGGGCTGGGGTGTGCCGATGCGCTCCGATCGTGGTTCCCGGCGGGAGCTCCGCGACGTCGATGAAGTTGCAGCCGCCGGCCAGCTGGGCGCCGGTGACCACGGTCGTGGCCCGGATCGTGCCCTGGCCGGCGTGGGCGACCACAGGATCGAGCGGGATCGCGGACAGGTTCACCCGCTCGAACTCCGGCGCGCTCCCGGCGGTCATCGGCCGTCTCCGTCCGGAGGTCCGATCGGGCGGCCATCCGTGGACCGCTGTTTGAGGGTCCGGACCGGATCGTCCTCGCGGGACAGCCCACTCGCGTTCAGCACGAAGTCCTCCAGCGCCGACAGACCGGGCGCCGAGTGCGACGTGTTCGAGCACCGCCGGCAGATCTCGGCGCGCTCGCGCTCGCCGGCGGCGAGCTCCTCGCGGTGTTCTACGTTCTCGGGCGCCATCCAGATGTCGGTCAGGCTGGTGGTCAGGATGTTTCCCAGCACCTGGCTGCGATTGGCGTCCTCGTAGCAGAGCAGTACGTCGCCGTTGACGGTGACAATGAGCATCTCCGACGGCGCGAAACATGGTGTGCTCCGAGCGAGTGGGGACGGCAGCGGGACTTCGGTGACTGTCCCGCCGCGGTTCGTGAGTGTCAGGCCGCGGAAGTTCTGGACGATCTGGAACGGCCGGGCCGGGTACTCGCCGTCGACATGCCGGGTGACATAGAAGTAGTCGACACCCGCCGCCCGCAGCGCCTCGTAGCGCCGGTCGTCGAGGAGGTCGCCGTTGGTGAGCAGCAGCTGGAGCGCGTCCGGCAGCCGTTCCGCGACCTTGGCGATCAGCCGGGGAAGATCCGTGCGCAGCAACGGCTCGTTGTACAGGTGGTAGGAGATCCGGCCGGCGAACGAGACCTCGGCCAGCTGCGCGATGGTGGTGTCGAAGACGTCCGCGGACATTCGGGCCGGAACCGGCGGCCGAGGGTTCAGCGACACCGGGCAGTAGGAGCAACTGCGGTTGCAGCGCGAACAGACCTCGAGTTCGACCACCGACAGGCCAGGTAGTCCGGAGGCCGGCTGATCGACGAGTTCGACGGCGGACGCACTGGACGGGAAGTGGCTTGGATTCATGTTGTCTCCCGGGAACTGCTCAGCTCGCGTAACAACGGAAGCGCGGTGGAGGCGAGCTCGGCCAGCAGGCCAGGATCGCCTTGGTGGACTCCGGACGGACGCGGTATCGGAACGACCAGGTCGGTGATCCCGGCTCGCGCGTACTCGGTCGCCCGCTCGACGAACAGGTCGACCGATCGTGGCAACGGGTCGGCCATCTCGGTCAGGACCAGGATCCTGCGCAACGCGGCGGGGTCGCGGCCGATCGCCGTACACTCCCGCGACAGCTGCCGGGACTGCTCCTGGACCGCGGTGAGGAACAGCTCAGGTGTCCCGCCGGCGGCCAGATCGACCGGTCCGCAGCAGACCCACGCGTCGCCGTGCCGTGCCGCCAGCCGCATCCCCCGAGGACCGGCGGCGGCGATACACAACGGCACCCGGGGGCTCTGCACGCAACCAGGAAAGTTCCGCGCGTCCTTGACGGTGTAGTAGGAGCCGTTGTAGCTGGCCAGTGGCTCGCGCAACAGCAGGTCGGTGACCTCGACGAATTCCTCGAAGCGGTCGGCCCGCTGGCGAGCCGGCAGCACCGGCTCGATGACGTCCGCGTCGCCGGCGCCCGCCGAGCCGGCACCGAGCCCGAGCGCGAACCGGCCGCCGGAGATGTCGTCGATCGCGATCGCGTCCTTGGCGACCAGCACCGGATGCCGGAACGTCGGCGACGTGACCAGCACTCCGAGCGACAACCGGTCGGTCGCCGTGGCCGCGGCGCACAGCCACGGGAAGGTGGAGAACCACGGGCCGTCCCTCAGAGTGCGCCAGAACAGGTGGTCGATGGTCCACCCCGCGTCGAACCCGAGGTCCTCCACCATCCGCCACTGGTCCTGGGCAACCTGCCAGCCGACCTCTGGAAGAAGCAGCACACCGAGCCGCACGGCGATCACCTACTCCTGCGCCGAAGCACGATCGACGACGGTCAGTCCCATACCGGCGCAGAGCCTCGTCAGCGCTGTCCGGAGTTGTTCGTCCAATCGCTCGGGGTCGTCGCCGCAGCCCAGCGCATAGCCGGCCCGGCCACCGTCGCTCAACGGCGATCGCAGCTGCTGACCGGGGTGGCCTTGTTGGCACAGCAGCAGGACGTCGGGAAGACCGTCGAGAACTTCGGCGGGCGGGACGAAGCGCCGGACCCGGCCGGTCGCCACCAGGTACCGGACCTGCGCGTACGGGGCCGTCGGGGCGCCGGTGGCCGCTCGCGGGTCCTGTCCCAGGGCCTGCAACGCCTGCGCACGATAGAGGTCCGTGCCGGTCGCCAGCCGGGTCATGTCCGGGACCAGCGCGCCGCCGGGCCGGACGGCCGTCTCCAGCAGTGTCCAGCCGGACGGGCCCACCTTGAACTCGGCGTGCAGAATTCCGTCGGATAAGCCGAGGACAGCACCGAGCTGCGCCGCCTGCGCGGACGCGATCGCATGATCGGGCTGCACGCTCGCCACTCGGCCGGCGGTGCAGACGAAGCCCGGGCCGACGCCGTGCTCGGCCTCGGTGATCGAGACCGCGACCGGTTCGCCCTGACTGAGCACGGCCTCGACGCACACCTCGCGTCCCTCGACCAGCTCCTCGACCACCCCGATCCGCTGCCGGGACAAGGTTCGAACGATCGGCCACTCGCGCAGGGCAGCGGCCACGGTACTGACCGCGAGTACCCCCGAACCGCCGGTGGCGTCGGTCGGCTTCAGCACCGCATCGATCTTCCGGTCGCCGAAGAACTCCTGGAGATCGCGCTCCGACCGAACCGTTCGCCAGCGCGGCGTCACCATGCCTGCCTGCTCGCAGAGCTCCCGCTGCACGGCCTTCGACCGAGCCGCGGCAGCCGCCTGGACACCGGAGCCGGGAAGCCCGAGCTCAGCCGCGATCTCGGCCACCAGTTGCTGCGAGCCGTCGGCGAGCGTCGTGACGCCGTCACATCCCGCGGCCAGGTCCTTGATGCGTTCGTACGCCGCGGTGCCGTCGCGCGGATCGAGCGCGATGTAGGAGTCGGCGAGCTCCTGGTACTGCGAGGCCGAGGTCCCGTCGACCAGGATCACCTCCAGCCCCATCCGGCGCCAGAGCCCGAACGCTCCCGAGCGCATGGCTCCCGCCCCTACGACAAGAAGTTTCGGGCCCATGGATCGACCGTCGCCCGATGGGCTACAGCACCGATACGTCCGCAGTATTCGGTTCCCTGGGCAACGATCGGCCGGCGCGCGACGGTCCCGCGCGGGTACGCCGCTTGTACTTCCGGTGTAGCTGCGGCGGCGACCGTTGGGTCACCGATCCCCAGGGAGGTGAGCCGATGCAGACCGATCGATGGCTCGCCGTGGTCTACGACGAGGGCAGTGTGGCCCCGACCCGGATGCGGCAGGCGGCTCAGGAGCTGGGTCACCGAACCGTCTTCGTCGCCACGGATTCGGCGTACACACGGGAGATGCGACCGGTCCTGGAGCGGCTCGGCCCGATCGTCGACGAGGCCGGCGCCGCGCCGGACCAGGTCGCCGAACAGCTGCGCCAGTTCCGGCCGGTCGGCATCCTGACCTTCAGTGAGCGTCAGCTGCGAACGACGTCGCTGCTGGCCGAGTGGCTCGGTCTCGAGCACCATCCGACCGCTGCTCTCGACGCCATCACCCGCAAGGATGCACAGCGCGAATCCCTCGCCCGCGCCGGTGTCGACTCGGTGCGCTTCCATCCGATCCGATCCGTCGACGACGTCGCAACGGCCGTCCGGGTCGTCGGCCTGCCCGCCGTACTGAAGCCGATCACCGGCGTCGCGAGCCGCAACACCTTCGTGGTCGGCACTCCGGACGAGTGCCGGAGAGCCGCGGCCACGCTGCTGGCACCCGATCCGAACGGCGCCGGACTCCCCGAGCGCGAACTCCTCCTCGAGGAGCTCTTGACGGGCACACCGATCGACCAGCCGTGGGGCGACTACCTCGGTGTCGACTGCCTGTGCACGGAGGACACTGTCGAGCCCGTGCTCGTGACGAGCAAGTTCCGGCTCGCCGCTCCGTTCCGCGAACGCGGCGGGTACGCCGGGCAGTCGGCGTCGGACGACGCCACCGTGGAAGCCGCCGCGCAGCTCGCCTGCCGCGCGATCCGGGCCGTGGGTATCCGGACGGGTATCGCCGGCGCTGAGATCAAACTGACTCCCAGCGGCCCGCGAGTCATCGAGGTCAACGGTCGGCTCGGCGGCTGGGTCGACCAGCTGGCTCGGTCGACCGGGCACAGCGACCCGGTCGAGCTGGCTGTCCGCAGCGCACTGGGGCTGCCGTTGCCGGCAGTCATTCCCCGGCAGCAGGGACCCATCTCCTTCCAGTACCTGCTGATGCCGCCGCCGGACGCCGTCAGCGTCACCGCTGTTCACGACGTCGCGGCACTGCGTCGCGTCCGCAACGTCGAACGGGTGATCGTCCGCGCCCGCCGCGGGATGCCGGTGCGGTGGCAGCTGGGCAACGACAGCGGGGTCGCCGCCGCGATCGGGACCGCGCACAGCCTGGCCGAGCTGACGGCCACCATCGACCAGCTGGAAGCCGCCAACTGGATCACGTACGCATGAGCACTCCACATCGAGGTGAACCGGACATGCCCGAAAGTACCCACCCCACCACCCGATCCCGCCGACTCCTGGTCTTCGGGACCGGTGACGTGGCGACCAAGGCACTGGCCTTGCTCGCCCACAGTCCGACCCAGGCCCGGATCCGGGTGGTCGGACGCAACAGTGACAAAACGCTACGGACCGCGAACATGGCCCGGCTGTCGGCGAATCAGCTGGGACATCTCCCGGCCATCGACTGGGCGGTCACCGACATCGAGGACGAGTCCCGTACCGCCGACGTCATCGCGTCGTTCCGGCCCGACGTCATCTTCAACGCGATGTCCCTGCAGGCCTGGCATGTCATCACCCAACTGCCGCGCGAAGGCACGGCCCGGCTGATCAAGGCCGGCTACGGCCCCTGGCTCAGCATGCACCTGGCGCCGGCCCGGGCGCTGATGCTCGCGGTGCGGGCGTCCGGCGTCCGGCCGACCGTGGTGAACGCGGCCTTCCCGGACGCCGTCCATCCCGCACTCGCACCGGCCGGGCTGTCCCCGGACGCCGGGATCGGCAACGTCGCGAACTACGTTCCCGGGCTCCGCTCGCTGGTCGCCGGTGAGCTCGGGGTCGAGGCCGAGAAGGTCGAGATCCGCTTCATCGCGCATCACTACGTGAGCTTCTCGGTCTCGCGCCAGGGGCAGACGAACGGAGCGCCGTACCACCTCGGTATCCGCTGCGACGGCGAGGAACTGACCAAGCAGCTCGACCCGGCCGAGCTGTTCCGCCAGCTCTCGGTCCGAGAGCCTCGCACGGGTGGTCGCGACGGTCAGCTGATGACGGCCGCGTCGGCGGTCAGCGTCCTGCGTCCGCTGCTCAGCGGCGAGTCCGCTCTGGTGCACGTACCGGGATTCGGCGGCCGGGTCGGGGGCTGGACCGCCCAGGCCGACGGCGGCGAACTGCGTCTCGACCTTCCGGAGAACCTGAGCGAGGCGGCGGCACTCGAGATCAACAACTCCGGCCAGCGGTTCGACGGGATCGACCGGTTCGACGCGGACGGGACCGCGCACTTCACCGATGCGGCCCGCGAGGTCATGCGCGCGGAACTGGATTTCGACGCGGGGCCGTTGCGGCCCGAGGACTCCTTCGCCTACAGCGCGGAGCTGGGCAGCATCTTCACCGCGGCGCTGCGCCGGCAATGGCTGTCGGCACAGCTCCCCGACGATCTCCTGGTCCGGCTCTGAGCCGGTTACCGGCGACGGCGTGGCCGGGGTTCGGCCACTGCCGTCGCCACCCCCGCGAGAATCCGCCCGGAGTCATCCGCCAGCTGCCGAATGCCGGGCGTGCCGAATCCAGGCTCGTCGAGAAGCCCGGGACGCAGGCCGAAGACATCCAGGTCCTGGACGATCGCGGTCAGCCGGCGCAGGAGCTGGGCAACCATCGAACCCTGCGTCGTCCGAGCGCGCAGCGTCAGAAAATAGCAGTCGTAGATGGCCTGTAGCTGGCGCAGGTCGGACGATCCGTCCAGCCCACAGGCCTGGAGCAGCGAAGGCCCGTCCGGTACCAGCGCGGCAGCGACGCCGGCGTGCATCAACTGGTTGGTACGGACGGCTCGGGCCACCGGCCCGTCGGGCTCGCCCACCGTCATACTTCGGCGGAAGAGCGCACGCACCGGGCCGTAGTCCGGGGCCCAGGTCCCGCTGAACGCCGGGTGATGCAACCGCATGCTGGCCCGGATCACGGCGTGATAGATGTCCGGCGGGCACGATCCGGTGTAGAGCAGCATCACACTGCAGCCGTTGATGTGGCCGGCCAGTGTCGTTGACGCGGCCTCCGGGCTCACCCGGCCCGACTCCAGATCGGCGAGCGTCTGCGCGATCAGGCGCCACAACACGAAGCTGACCTGGTGTCCGGTGATCCAGCGGAACCAGTACACCAGGTCGTCCGGCGGCGCCTCCAGGCTGACCGAGCGCGGATTGTCCAGCACGGCTTCGAGCTGCCGGCAGACCCGAACCCGCTCGGTCCAGGAATTCTCGTCGGCGGGCTCGGTCGGATCACCCGGCGGCGGGAGTACCAGCGGTTCCAGCCCGTACTCGCGGCCACCGAAGTCCCATTGCCCACCGGCCGGGAGTTCGGCCAGGAAGACGGCCATCTCAGCCCTGGCCGGTCGTCGTCGGGATCCAGACCAGCTCGAGTTCCGTGCCGTCCGGGTCGTCGGCGTAGAAGCACCGGATGCCGTCGGAGTCCTCGACGATCGCCGTCGGCGGGTTCGCGGTCCGGCCGGCGAATCGGTCCGCGTCCGCGAGTTCGAGCCATCGCACCCGGAGCGTTTCCAGGTGCTCGGCGTCGCGCACCTGGAAACACAGGTGTTGGACGCCCTCGACCCGTGCGGCCGGGTCGCGCGGATCGAGATCCGTCCGCTCGAACAGGTGCAGGTGCTGGTTGCCGATCCGCACCTCGGTCAGGCGGCTGATCCCCGGCAGGCGCTCCCGGGTGAGGTCGGAGAACTCGGTCAGCGTCCAGGTCTGCTCCCCGCCGAGGAAAGCGACGTACCAGGCCACTGTGTCGTCCAGTCTGTGTGTCTGGATGGCGACATGGTGCAGGCCCACCACCAGAGCTTCGGTCGGCGATCGCTCGTCGGAGATGACAACCACAGGCTTCCTCCCTGCGCTGTACCAGTTGAGTCATCACCGATGCTCGACGGGCCGAGTACGCGACCGATACGCAGATCGCACACCCTTCGGCCGGGGTGGCTACAGCATCTGTCCCTCGGCGGCGAGTGGCCGTCCGCTCGTGAACCGCTCGGGCAGCAGCTCGGCGGGGATCGCGTCGGCGGCGCCGAGCGTGATCGCGTCGGCGATCATCCGGCCGACCGCGGGTGCGAGCATCATGCCGCGGCCGTTCATCCCGGTCGCCACCCAGAGTCCCGGCCGGGCCGGCAGCGGCCCGACGACCAACTGGTTGTCCGGTGTCACGTCGTACGCGCCGACCCGGACGCGCGGGAACGCGATCGACGAGACCTCCGGCAGGAAGCGGCGCAGTACGTCGGCGATCTTCGACCGGCAGTTCCGGTCGGCGACCGATCCGGAATCCTCGTAGGTCAGGTCACACGCCAGGATCCTGCCGTCGGCCAGGTGTTTGACCACGAACCGCTGGTCCTGAAGGATCAGCAACGGACGGACCAGTTGTCCCTCGTGCGGCTCGCTGAGGAACATCGAACGGGGCGCGGCATGTACCGGCAGCGGCACGTCCTGGGTCGCGACCAGGCCGGCCGTGTCCAGGCCGGCGGCGACGACGACGAGCGGAGCCGTGTAGGTGCGGCGATCATCGAGTACCACCGTCCAGTCCGGACCGTCGGCCGTGATCCGGTCCACCGTGCCCTTCACGAACGCAAGCCCGGAGCGTACGGCGGCGTCCGCGAAGGCCTGTGCGACGACATCGGGCCGATCGAAGTAGCCGTCGGCCCCGTTGAAGGTACCTCCGACGATCTCGTCGGCGACCAGTCCGTCGACGAGCGCCGCCACCCCCGTGGTGTCGAGCACCGAAGTGTCGACCCCCAGACTCCGCTGCAACTCCACCGCCTGTTCCAGCTCACGCAGGGTGGATTCCTCGGTCGCCGCGAACAGGTAGCCGCCGGCGTCGAACGAAGGGTCGACGGCCGGGCTCAGGCGGCTGTCGATATCGCCGTAGAAGCGCGACGACTCGACGGCCATCGCGATCGTGACCGGCGTCGTCCACTGGGTCCGGACGCCACCGGCCTGAACGCTGGTGGCGCCCGCGCCGATGGTGTTCTGCTCCACGCAGAGACAGTGGATGCCCTGCAGACCGAGATGCCACGCGATGGACATTCCCACCACGCCTGCGCCGATGATGATTACCTCGGCGGATCGGGCATTGTGCACGGTCGCCGCCTTCCTCGATGGGTTGTCACCTCACGCTCGCCGCGCGACCTACGCCGCCGATACACGCGGCCGCGGACCGCTCTGTAGGTCATCTGTATGGCGGCGATGGCGTCGGCAGGTACTTCTGGTGGAGGCCGGGCTGCTCGCTCGGGAGTCCGGGACCAGGAGGCTGTCCGTGCGCTACGGCATCGTCGTACTGCCAACGCAGCGGTGGTCGAGTGCGGTCGACAGTTGGCGGTTCGCGGACGAAGCGGGTTTCGAGCACGCCTGGACGCTCGACCATCTGATGTGGCGGGATCATCGGGCTGGTCCCTGGTTCTCGGCGTTGCCCGTCCTGTCGGCCGCGGCGGTCTCCACGCGGCGGGTCCACCTCGGCACGCTGGTCGCGAGCCCGAACTTTCGGCACCCTGTGACACTGGCGAAAGAGATGATGACGCTGGACGACGTGTCCGGCGGGCGCGCCATCTGCGGGATCGGGTCCGGTGCCTACGGGTACGACGCCGAGGTCCTGGGTATGGCGCCGTTGTCGCCGCGGGTCCGGGCCGAGCGCCTGGTCGAGTTCACCGACCTCCTGGACCGCTTGCTGCGACACGCAGTCACCACGTACCGCGGCAGCCACTACGAGGCCGTCGAAGCCCATCTACGTCCAGGGTGCGTCCAGCGGCCCCGGCTACCACTGGCTGTCGCGGCCAGCGGACCGAGTGGACTTCGCGCCACCGCGTCGTACGCCGATATCTGGGTCACCAACGGACCCTCGCGGAAATTCCGGCCACAGCGCTTCGAGGAGTCGGTCCGTGCCCTGCCCAACCGGCTGGAGGCGCTGAGCGAGGCCTGCCGGACGGTGCAGCGTGACCCGTCCACGATCAGACGTCTGGTCCTGGCCGGCCAGCAGTTCGGCGGCGCGCTGGACTCGCCGGCAGCTCTGGCGGAACTGTCCGGCAGTCTCGCCGAGATCGGAGTGACCGATCTGGTCGTGTTCTGGCCCGGAGCGGACGACGCCGCGTCGAGCCGCCGGCTCGCGACCCTGGAAGGGCTGGCCGCGACACTGTCCGCCGAGCTGCGCGACGGAGCATCGGCGTGAACGGCGCCGAGGCCCTGGTGGAGACTCTGCGGCTCGCGGGTCTGCAGGTGTGCTTCACCAACCCGGGCAGCTCGGAACTGGAACTGCTCGCCGCCGGGCTCAGCAGCGAACTGCACACCGTGCTGTGTCTGGAGGAAGGTATCGCGACCGGTGCGGCCGACGGTTTCGCCCGGATGTCGGGTGTGCCTGCCGCGACGCTCCTCCATCAAGGCCCCGGCCTGGCCAACGGACTGGCCAACCTGCACAACGCCAAACGCGCGCTCTCGCCGGTCGTCAACCTCGTCGGCGCGAGCGCCACGACCCACCACGAGCTCGACGGGCCGCTGGAGTGTGACATCGAGATCCTGGCCGGACCGATGTCCGGATGGGTCCGTACGGTTCGCGACGCGCGACTGATCACGGCGGACACCCGCGCCGCGATCGTCGCGGCCCACCTGCCGACGCCAGGCGTCGCCACGCTGATCGTTCCGTCCGACCTAGCGGCCGCGCCGAGCGGTGGTGCGGTCTGGGACGCGCCCGGCCTCCGCCTGCCCGCGCCGTCATCGAACGGAGTCGACGAGCTCATCCCGCTGCTTCACAACGGCTCTGGCGACGACGTCACCGTGCTCCTCGGCGGAACGGCGCTCGATCGGCACGGTCTGTCCGTTGCGGCTCAGGTCTGTCGCACACTGGGCTGGCGGCCGGTCGCCGAGGCCTTCCCACGGTTACTCGCCGGTGGACCGGATTCCCTGTTCCTGACTCGCTTGGCCGCCGATCCGGCTGTCGCTCGCCGCCAGCTCGCGGGCACCCGGCATCTCGTCCTCGCCGGCGCCCGGCTGCCTGTGACGGCGTTCGCCCAGCAAGGCGCACCGGGCACGCTCGCCCCGGCCGACTGCCGGATCTGGTCACTCGCGGCTCCGAACGAGGACGCCACCGCCGCACTGCTCCAGCTGGCCGACGCCAGTCGCCGGTCGTCCAGTCAGTACGACGCTCCGACCAGATCCGCACGCCGCCCTCCCCTGGCGTTGCCGACCGTTGCCAAACCGCTGACGACCGAGTTGCTGGCCACCGTAGTGGCGATGATGCTGCCGGAGAACGCCGTAGTCGTCGACGAGACCAACAGCTCCGGTCCGGAGTTCGCGGCCGCGTTACGCGAGGCGCCACCCCACGATCTCTTGACCGGCTGTGGATTCGCCATCGGCCAAGGTCTACCGCTGGCCGTCGGTGCGGCGATCGCCGTACCTGACCGTCGGGTCGTCTGTCTGGAGTCCGACGGCAGCGCCATGTATGCACTCGCGGCCTTCTGGAGCCAGGCACACGAGGATCTGAACGTCACGACCATCATCCTGAACAACCGCGGCTACGGCATTCTGCGCCGCATCGCGCCGGCGCCGACCACTGGGTTCTTCGACCTGTCCGCCCCGGAGATCGACTATGTGTCAGTGGCGGCCGGTCTAGGGGTGCCGGGCGCACGCGTCCGGACGACAGCCGAGCTCAGGACCCAGTTAGGCCGCGCGCTGACCCATCCGGGTCCTTACCTCATCGACGCCGAACTGCTAACAATCTCCTGACGGAAGCCGCCTGGAGTGTCGCTACACCACGCCCCGAGTTGACCAGGGCAAGGTGTCAACATGGTTCTGCGAACGAAGAAGACCTGGTTCGGGGTCTCACTGAACGCTCCGGACGCACAGGAACTCGGCCGCTTTTACCAGCGTCTGCTCGGCTGGGAGGTGTTCGCCGACGAACCGGGATGGATGACGCTGGCACCCAGCAAGAACGCTGGCTACAACCTGTCCTTCCAGACGGAGCAGCGGTTCGAGCGGCCGGTGTGGCCGAGCGCGGACGGAAAACAGCAGATGCAGGTCCACCTCGATCTCGAGGTCGATGACCTCGACACGGCTGTCGCGCACGCGGTTGAAGCAGGTGCGGAACTCAGCGACCACCAGCCGCAGGACGACGTCCGCGTCATGCTCGATCCGGCCGGACATCCCTTCTGCCTCTACACGGACTGACCCATAGCCGCCGTGTAGTTCTGCTGTAGGCGGGCCCGGCACCCTGGGGTGGAAACTCGTCTGGAAGGGGTCGGCACCTTGCTCGATCAGCAAGAGGTCCGCGGCGCGCAGATCGCGGTCGAGGTGGTCGCCTTGATGGCGTCCCCCGTCCATTCGTACGACGGGAATCCCCAGGACGGACCGCTGCCGGATCCTCGTCCCGTGGGCCGACAATCGATCGAGGTCCGCGCGGGACTCGGCATCGTCGGCGACCGATACTTCGGTGCGGACGTGCGTCGTCGTACTGCGGTAACTCTAATGGACGCTGCGTCGCTCGACCATGTGCAGGAAGAGCTGCACCTGACCGAACCGATCGACCCGTTGCGGACCCGACGCAACATCACGCTACGCGGCTATGCAATGGACAGACTCGCAGCCGGTCGCGGCCCAGGCAACGACCGTCGTCTCGGAAAACAGTTCAGTCTCGACACTGGATCGGGTCCGGTCGCCTTCCAGGCACTCGCGCCGGCGAGTCCCTGTGCCTGGATGGACGTTGGTCTCCATCCAGGTGCCTTCCAGGCGCTCCGCAGCCGCGGCGGTATTCGGGCACTTCCCTTAAGCTCGGGAACCGTCAGCATCGGGGCCGGGCAACTCCAGATCTTCGGAAGCTGACGAGCGGCGTTGTAGTGAGGCGTCTCCACCATGACCACGATCGACCGTGGTGTAGCCGCCGTCATGGTAAATCAAAGGTTCGTAGTCGGATCGTCCCGCATGATCGACAACACAGGCGACAACCAACCGATGATCGCCAACAGGCCAACGATTCTCAACGACGACACGAAGGTGCCCAGGCGCCTCATCAAGCACGGGTTCACCGGTTGGCAACCTTGACCACCTCGTAGGCTCCGAGAACCGATCGGCTCCCAACTGAGCGAAGCATCTCGCGATCGACGCCTGCCCAGCGGCGAGAAAATTTACGACCAGACTCTCGACCGACCCGATTGTTGGCCAACTCGACGCACCGGTGGTGATGGTGAACGCGATCAGCGGCGGCTGCAGGCTCACCGATACCAAGGAACTTGCGGTGAACCCCACTGGTCCGGATCCTGCATCGGCTGTAATCACCACTACCCCTGCCGGATGCCTACGAAAGGCCGATCGAAACACTTCCGCATCGACAGCATGCTCCTCACCGCGTCGCGATCCATCAGTGTCAGCACGGGGTCCAGGATGCGACGTCGTCATTACACATCCCAGATTCCGATGCATGCGTTACCTCCCGCGAAACAACGTGCGATCCCCTTGCTCTGTGTCATAGTTCAGGAGCTACATACTCTCCGCATACAGGCCCGAGGCTCTGCTCAGTCCAACGCTCCAGGTAGGGCGCTGTCTGCCATAGGCCGCCTCATCCGTCATCACGGCTTCGGCTCCCGGTACGCCGCTCGCGCCCTGCTCCTGGCTACCCACCGCTCAGCGCAGACCGAGGACTCGTTGAGGTCGTCGTCGTCGTGGTTCATGGCGGGTCAGCGGGCCAGGTGAGGCGGATGGCGCCAGCGTCGAAGTGTGCCGCCATGGAGTCCTGTTGAGGAGGAATCGGCAGGCGGCAAACACCGGTTGAGGTGGTGCGGTCATCGGGATCGCTCGCGCTGCGGATCCCTTCGTCGCGTTCACCTCTGACAGCTGCTAGGTCTTGGAGATCTCGGGATTGACGCAGAGGCCGAGGATGAGACGATCAGGTGTGACCGCTCAACGGACAACGAGGTCATCCCTTGCGATCCGACCGATCTGAACCAGACAACGGCTGCGTCTGTTCTGGACGATAGACAAACGATCCGCCGCTGAAGACATCCGACCCGATCGGGTCTGGACCGGGTCGAACTGTCGGTTCGTATCGACGCTGCCGGGGCTACTTCTTGGCGGTGGTTGAGAGGGTGTGCAGGTAGCCGGGGAACGTCAGCGACGGATCGGTGGCGCGCAGTTTCAAGTACTCGTCGAACTTCATTTGCTCGCGGAGCGGGTGGCCTGCCCGGACAGCGGCGATCTGGCGGTCCTCGTTCTTCTTGATGGCTTCAGCCAGGTCGAACAGTTCATCCAGGCGATCGCCCGGGATGAAGAGGACACCGTCCTCATCACCCAGCACGACGTCCTCGCGGGTCACTTGACAGTCTCCGACAGTTGCCGTCGAGAACGGATCGGCGGGGGCCGGGCCGAGGCGCCAGGGGTAGGTCGGCACTTCGCCGAGACTGAAGACCGGCAGACCGACCTTCCTCAGGCCCGCCGTGTCACGATGCACGCCCCAGATGACAGCTCCTGACAGCTGGGCATACTCGGCCTCGATCGCCAGGAGGTCTCCGAAGCAGCCTTCGTCGCGGCGGCCAGCGTTGTCGATGACCAGTACGTCGCCTGGCCCGGCCAAGCCGATCGCCTCGAAGACGACGTCCAAGCTGCCCGAGTGCTGAACTGGGAGTACCCGGCCGGCAACGCGCTCACCGATGGCTGCCTTCAGCGGCACCGCCCGGACAGGCACTCCCAATCGCTGACAGGCATCCGCCACGTTCGCCGTACTGAAATCCTTGAACCTCTCCAACATCTCCGGCTTCCCCTTTCGGTGAAATCACTGATTCGTGTTGATAGACAGGGCACAGCAGGTTCCTGTGACATCGTCGTCACGGCCGCGGGGCCCCGCATTCGGTGTGAGCCAGCAGGGTCATCGCCTGATGTGCCAGCGGGACGGGACCCAGGTGGTTGGGGTTTTCGGACCAGAAGCGGATGACTGTGTCGATGGTGTTCACAGTGGTACCGGCCATCAACGCTGCGGTGAACGCAGTGCGGTGGGGATCGGCATCGGGCAGGCGGCGGACGAGTTCAGCCGCGACCCTCGTACGAAACCGGGTGTTGAGCTCGCTGAGGTAGGCGCTGATCGACGGCGTCTGGGCGGCCAGGGCGATGGTCACACGGACGCGGTCGGGGCGGGCTTCCACTTCGTGCAGGACCCGCTCGACAAGGGCTCGCAAGAGCTCGGGAACCGTGATGCGGGGTTGTTCGCGCAGCCAGGTGGTGGCGTCGCGGAAGCAGTCCTCGAAGAACTCGAGGACGAGCGATTCCTTGGTCGGGAAGTAGCGGTAGAGCGTGGTCGGCCCGACCTCCGCGGCCTCGGCGATCTGCTCGACCGTCGTCCGGCTGAACCCGTACTCGGTGAACAGCTCGACAGCCTTGTCCGCGAGCACCCGGCGAGTCCGTGCCCGCTTCACCTCACGCAGCCCCATCAGCACCTCCCGCCAACAGGTCTACCGCAGGTCAGCGCGGTGATCCTGGGTGTACGACTCCTAGTGGGTCGTCGAGAGCAGACGGAGCTCGCGGCCGCGTTCGACGGCGGTACGGCGATCTGTCGCGCCGAGCTTGGCGTAGATCCAGCGGATGTGGGTGTTGACGGTTGGGGGGAGCCACTGCCGCGGTGGTGCTCGCACGGACCGGCCACGACGTCACGGTCTTCGAACATGCCTCCGAGATCTCTGAGGTGGGGGCCGGTATCGCTTGCTGGCCGAACTCGTCCGACAGACCAAGAAGCCACGAAGCGGGCTAGACGACTGGGATCAGCTTGCCGGCCAGCCAGAGTGCGAGTTGGTCGTGGTGGTGGGGCGTTCCTTGGATGCCGGAGGCGCCCAGTGGGACGACCCACGAGCTGGCGTCGCGGTCCGCGAGGTCCCAGGCGTAGCGTGCGGCGGAGGCCTGGAGACAGAGATCGGTGCAGCCGGGGATGCTCGTGGTGGACCATACGCAGTCGCGGTCGCCGCTGAGGGCCAAGTCGATCGGGTCTTCGGTCTGGGTGAAGAGGGGCGTACGCAGCGGGTGGAGCGGGGTGAGCTGGTGGGTTTCGCCCCAGGGTGAGCGCGGCTTGGCGGCGGCTACTTCTTCCAGCCCGGCCCTGACGATCGGTAGGACATCGAGAACGGTGGAGGCGAGGAGGTTCTCCAAGGCGTAAGTGGTGCGGGTGTGGACGTCCAGGAGCGGCGCGAAGAGTTCCGGCCAGTCGGGCTTCTCCAGAGTGTTGAAGTGGTCAGCCAAGCGGACGATGACGGCTTTGCGGAGGGCGACGTACGTCGAGGCGGTGGTACTGGTGGCGTCCATCCGCCGATCCCAGGCCAACAGCTCGTTGCGGAGGGCAACGGGTTCGGCGCTCAGGCCGAGTAGGCCGGGGAGGAGGTCGAGAATGCTGCCGACCGAGCCGAGGTAGGTGTCGGTGTGGATGGCCGGCATCTGGTCGACCGACCAGTCGGAACGCTGCAGCAGCAGCTCGCGGATGCGCCGGGTCCGATGCGGTGGCGCGAACTCGACGCCGAGCGGCGCGGCGATCTCGCGGGCGTTCCCCATCGAAATCGGCCCGATAACCTCTTCGCTCGGCATCGGCAGCCAGCCGTCCCACGCGTAGGCAGCCTCCCAGGCCGGGACGACGCGGAGCATGTTCG
This sequence comes from Kribbella albertanoniae, assembly GCF_004348455.1. Classification (GTDB taxonomy): domain Bacteria; phylum Actinomycetota; class Actinomycetes; order Propionibacteriales; family Kribbellaceae; genus Kribbella; species Kribbella albertanoniae. The sequence continues at coordinate 65,465 of NZ_SMKA01000002.1, read as the reverse complement.
CCTGGTGCCGGCGCGGGACTGCACCGGCGACCCGATGCAGCAGCCCGCCGTCGGTGTCAGCGGCCATCACGACGTTGACCGGCTCGACCCAATCCTCCAGGGCAGCGTCGACCTCAGCGACGCTCGTTGCCTGCAGCAACCGCGGAATCACTTCGAAGCCGAGCCGGTGCAGAACGCGCGGCGGATGGCGCAGGCTGATCGTCTGGTCAGCACGGTCGACAATGATCGGGCCACGCTCGGTCTCGATCACCTCGATCGTCACCGCGTCCGCTCCGGCCACCTCGACGACCTCGGTGTGCAATGCGGCGGGCGCCCAGCCGGACGGACCGAGCGCTTCGACGGATGAGCCGGTCCGCCGGAGCTGCTCGGCGTACAGGTCCTGGTAGTCGGCAGCAGAGTTGGTGATCGCCCACGCCACCTTGCCGGTGTGAGCGAAGTGCGCGAGCCCGGGAACCCCCGGCACGGCCAGACCCAGTACGTCGTACTCCGGGCAAGTAAGCCGGATCTGCTGGTACACGCCGGGGTGCTCGACGTAGCGGTGCGGGTCACCGGCGATGATCGGCTGCCCGGTCGAGGTCGAGGAGCCGGGGATCAGCCAACCGTTGCTGCCGGACGCTGTCGGCCCTTCCGCCGTGAAGAGCTCGAGGTACTCCTCGCCCAGCCGCTCCGCGACATGCGTTCGCCACAGTTTCCCAGGGAAGCCCGCGAACAGGACGTGCAGAACGAGCCAGATCCCCAGCGGCGTCCACGGCTCCCACTCGCCCGGTGTCAGCCCCGTCTCCACGAACTCCGGAGCCTCGGCTGAGGGAAGAGCTGAGTTGACCCCGTCGACATATGCCGTCACCCACTCGGCCGTCGAGGAGTCCAACGCCTCGAAGCACTGCCGAGCGGTGTCGGCGAGCCGTGCCTGGCGGGCGAACGTGTCCCACGGTACGGCGTCCGGGCCGAGGAAGGCAGCGGTCGTCCCGTTGAACTGATGCCTCGCGTACTCGAGCTGCCAGGCACGGTCATGAGCTGTGGTCGCGCCCTGGAGGCGGACAAGGCTGAGCGGGTCGCCGGCCTGCACATGGGGTACGCCATACGCGTCGCGGTGTACCTGAGGATTCACTCCACGTCTCGTTTCAGTTGGGTTCAGACCACGTAGGGACAGACAGCAGCCGGTACTGCGTTACTTCGGAAAAGCCCATCCGGCGGTAGACCGGCTCCCCCATCGCACTGGCGGTCAGCGCGGCGACCTGCCCTCCCCTGGCTTCGCCGGCCCGCACGGCCGCGGCAGTCAGGGCGGTGCCGATCCCGCTACCTCTGAAGTCAGGGTGCGTTCCGACCAGGTAGATCCCCGTGACGCCATGGCTGACCCACGCCATGGACGTCCCGACGATGCGACCGCCGGCCCGTGCGGCGAATAGATCGACTCTTTCCGCGCGCAGCAGCGCGGCTTCGTGCGCGACCATCAGCCGGACGTCCGGCGCTCGCAGCGAAGCGGCGAAACTGTGAGCGAGCACGAACTCTGTCAGTTCCGCAGGGCCGCGCACCCGATCGATCGCGATTCCGGCCGGGGCCTGGACGGAAGCCGCCAGCGAAGCATCCATCACCAGGACCGGAAGCCGTTCCAGCTCCGCCGCTCCGCGCCGTAGAAGCTCGTCGGCCGTCTCCGGCGCACTGTCCGGACCCACCCACCAGACCCAAGGAAGCCCAGCGAAGTTCTGCCGAGCGTCGGTCAGTGCACGATCGATGTCGCAGTCATTGATCCGGAGTACGCCGTTCAGCGGGGCATACTGAACCTCGCTTCGGTACATGACCAGGCCGCGCTCGCTGTCCGCAGCCTGGCCACGATCCCACGAGAGCAAGAAGGCCCGATTCGCCGCGAGCTGCGCCGCGAGCCCTGCAATGCGTCTCGCCGTGTGCATGCTTCCTTGAATATCAGCCGCAGCTGCAGGGAGGGGAGGAATTCGATTCCTATCCACTGCCAGCGCACGACTCCTAGCCTGCGTCGACCGGCGCAGACCCGATGTCGTTTGCATCAACAGAAGTGGGAGCCAGAAATGTCCGACTCACAAAGTAGCGGCGCGTCCGTTTGTCTCAGCTTCGACCTGGACGCCATCTCGTTCTGGGTGGGCATGCTCGGTCTGTCCTCGCCGACCTACATCTCGCGAGGCGAGTTCGCCGCCACCGTCGCAGCACCGCGGATTCTGGATCTGCTCGACCGCGAAGAGGTCAAGTCCACCTGGTTCATTCCAGGCATGGACGCTGAGGCCTACCCGGACGTCTGCAAGCGAATCCGCGACTCGGGCCACGAGATCGGCCATCATGGTTACGCGCACGAGGTCCCGACGAATCTCGACGAACCGGCCGAGCGTCGGATGATCGAGCGCGGTCTCGAGGCGCTCGATCAGGTCCTCGGTGTCACCCCGACCGGCTATCGGTCGCCGGCAGCCGATCTTTCGCCCAATACGACCTCGTTGCTGGTCGAGTACGGCTTCCGGTACGACAGCAGTTTGTGGGGCAGCGACTACGGCATGTACCGCTGCCGCACCGCCGACGTCGTCGATCCCGAACTTCCGGTCCAGTTCGGCGACGAGCTCGACCTGGTAGAAGTACCGCTGGGAACGATCATTGACTTCGTCCTCCTCGAGTTCGTCATGACCCCCGGCTTGTTGCTCCCCGCCAGCACCGATGTCGTTGCACTCGGCAAACGCTGGATCGACGACCTGGAGTTCCTGGTCGACCAGGTGCCAGGTGGAACGCTGACCGGAGTCTGGCACCCCGCCGCGATCGGCCGCGCGAGCAAACTGCGCACCGTCGAGAACTTCATCCGACGCGGCAAGGAGCTCGGAGTCCCCTTCAAGACCATGTCCGAAGCGGCCGAAGAATGGAAGAGCGCCCACTGAGCGAGCCGGAACAGCGGGGCCGGCGATCGTCTGCCTGGGACGGGGAAGGCGATACAGGTCGCCCGCAAATGGTCCCTGCCCATCACCACCGCCGACCGCAGTTCCCCATCAAGTCCATCACCCGCCTCTGCCCGTAAGGCCCGGCTGGGGCGAGTGGATCGGCACCGGCCTCGTGCCCGGGTTGCGGACCGTGGTGGTGAGCAGGTGGTTGCCTCGGGCATCGATGATGCAGCGGGCCGGGTCCTGGGTGCCGCTCGCGACGGCGAAGACTCTGATCTCGAGATCCTCGACCAGCGCGCCTGGCACCTGGTCGAGGGACTTGGCGACCGTGACATCCAGGCCGGGCCGGCCGCCGAGGAACCCGACCACGGCGGCGTGGTCGCAGGATGATCCACTTGATGCCCGCGACGATCAGCGCAATCAGTCCCGCGATCTCGCCTACCATCACCATCATCTTGAGGACCGGGTGATTGTTGAGCTTCTCAAGACGTTGGAACACCGTTACACGCCGGTTGCCCGGAGGTGGTTGCACCTCCGGGCTGTCCGGGGCGGTCAAGACAGCACCATGTTCATCAGCACCGCCTCGACGGCGCCGCTACCGAAGTTGTTCGCCAGTCGCAGCTCCAGCGTGTCCTCGTACCCACACCCGGTCAGGGTGCCGCCGATGCCGGTCGCATCGTCGGTCCCCACCGGCACCGACGGCGTCTCCGTCGGTGCAGCCGCCGGCGCCTGCACGGTAGTTGTCACCGTGACGGTCGCCGGCGGCTGACCACTGCTCTCAGTTTGCTCCCCCACATCTGCGCGAAACTACGCAGCTACTGTGCGTGAATCCATGGATCAATCATTTGAACCGAGAGTAGTCACCGATTCGTGATCAGCTGGTGAAGTACCAGGTGTGCCAAACGATGATCCCCCGCCAGTCGAACTTGTTCTGGCGTACTTCGAACTTGACGATCTTGCCTTGCGGGAAGGCCTTGGACTTGGCCTGTCCGGGCTCCACGGTGATCTCTTCGGTCGCGCCGTTGTCGAAGTGAGCGACGAACTCGGCCCAGTTCGTTCCACCCTTGGCAGACTGGGCGATATAGGCCCAGCTCTTGCCGGTGCCCGGGCACTGGTCGATCTGGAACGTGGTGGTCCCCCAGTAACTGCGGACCCAAGGCCCCTGCGGGCAGCCGGTGACCTGGGCGGATGCCTGGGTGGTCAGGAAACCTACGGACATGCAGAGCGTCAGCAGCAGGGCCAGGCCTGCACGCAGGAACGTGCGGCTGAACTGATTCTTCATAGTCATCTCCAGTCAGGCGGTTGGGACGAACACCTGATTGACCGTGCCGGCACGACGTCCGTGACGTGATCATCCAGGGTTTCTCATTCCCTGCTTGACTCCCGCTGCACCTTGATTGCCTTAGGCACCGAATTCCGGGGTGACTCAGCGGAACTCGACGATCGGATCGAGGGCCGCGATGAAGTCGTCGGCCAGTCCGGAGGGTGCTCGGACCAGAAGCGGATGACGGTGTCGATGGTGCTCACGGTGGTACCCGCCATCAACGCCGCGGTGAACTCGGTGACCCGACGATCGTGGCCGGAGAGACGGTGGACGAGTTCGTCCGCGACAGCCTGGCGAAACCGGCTGCTGAGCTCGTTGAGGTACGCACTGATCGAAGGTGTCCGGGCAGCCAGGTCGATGGTCATGCGGACGCGGTCCGGGTGCGCTTCCACGGCGCGCACAACGTGTTCGCAGAACAACTCCGCCGCCTTGTCCGCGATTACCCGGCGAGTCCTGCTCGCTTCACCTCACGCAGCCCCATCAGCACCTCCGCCGATAGGTCTACTGCAGATCGGCGGCACGATCCTGGGTGTCAAATTCCCAGGATCAGTGGGTTGTCGAGAGCAGACCGAGTTCGCGACCGCGTTGAACGGCGGTACGGCGATCTGTCGCGCCAAGCTTGGCGTAGACCCTGCGGATATGGGTGTTGACGGTGTTCAGCGAAACCAATAGTTCGGCGGCGATTTCCGGGCGAGTGAGGTTGGTCGGCAGGTAGCGGAGCACGCGAAGTTCACTGGGACTGAGCGGGTCGACGAGCGTCCGGGCCGGCGGGGCCGCCGTACCGCTGCGGACCGCGTCCAGGATGTCCACCACGAGCGCCGCGTGTTTGGTCTTCCAGGTCGGCAGAACCTCCAGAACTCGCCACGCGCCCGTCATCGCGAACGGCAGGATCAACCGGTCCCGCTCCGCGAGGTCGAGCGCGCGCTCGATGGCTGCGGTGGCCGCAGGCTGATCACCAAGGTCACAACAAGCGAGAGCCATCAGCAGTCTGCCTTCGAGGTCCGTGTCCGTCTCGAGAACGCGCCGGGCTGCGGCGGCATCGCCCGAAGCGAGGTAGATCGCCGCAGCAGCCTTCGGTACGTCGCCGGCCGCGGCAAGCGTCGTACGCGCCTCATCCAAAAGACCGGCGCGCGCTTGCGTGGCAACCGTCCAGGCCGTCACCTGCTCCGCGAACAACTGCTCATCGCCCGCCGCAGCGAACTCGGTCAGCGCCTCCTGATGACGCCCGCGAGCGGCCGCGATCAACCCCGCGACGACGTGGGTCAGGGTCTGGATACCGGGTTCGCTGACCATCTGGTTGGCACGGTGCAGCCACCGTTCCGCGTGGTCGAACTCGCCGGTCCACGCCAGGATCCAGGCGAGCGTTGCGTACGCCGGCGCGATGACCGGTTCGTCGTCCCAATCATGCTGATTCGCCAGCGCGATCACAGCCTCGGCGCGTTGACGGGCGAGCGGCAGGGACTGGCGGGTGGCGACAAAACTCAGATAGGCAAGCGCAACCGTCTCGAGGTACGTCCGGTTCAGGTCGTGGGCCAGCGCCGCACCCTCCGACAAGTGCCGCTCGGCGCCGGCCGATCGCTGCTCTGACCATGCCTCGGTCGCTCCGAGGTTCAGGAGCTGGATAGCCCGCAGATCGGCGTTCGGCAGGCTGTGATCCGGTGCGACGACGCGGTCGTAGTGGCCTTGCAACCTGGCGAGCTCCAAGTCCAGCACAGCAATGATCGCTGGGTACTCGCCAGTGGACCGAGCGATCTCCAGGTACGCCGACGCCTCGTCGAGCCGCAGTCGACTCAGCTCGTCGATGGCATGCACCAGTGCGAGCGAGTCGCCCTGAGCCGGGAAGGCGCGGAGGAGCGCCCGTACCGTCTCCGCCTCCCCGTCGAGGTTCAGGCTGAGCGCGTGCTCGGTCAGCAGTCGCGCAGCATCCGCCCAGTCACCCGCGGCCTGCAACTGCCGGATCGCAGCGGCGGGTTGCCCATGTTCCGTCAGCCACTGGGCAGCGAGCCGGTGCAATGCCGGGATACGGTCCGACTGCCGACGCCGAAGCTCCAAGCGCAGCAGTCCCGCGAACAGCTGGTGATACCGAAACCACGTGTGATCAGCATCCAGTGAGACCACGAACGCGTTGGCCTCCTCGAGCTCCAGCAGGATCTTCTCGGCCCCGGACCGACCCGTGAGCAGATCGGCCAGCTCACCATTGACCTTCTCCAGCAACGAGGTGCGCAGCAAGAGGTCCTGTACGTCGGGATGCTGCCGCACCAGCATCTCGGCCACCAGATACTCGGCGACGGACCGATCGCTGCCGGAGAACTCGGCGACGAACCGCTCCGGATCGGGATGCCCCGCCAGCGACAGCAGGGCTAGCCGCAGCCCGGCCGCCCAGCCCTCGGTGCGTCGATGCAGCACCTCGACAGCCTGCCCGGACAGCGTCAGACCTGCTGCAGCAACCAGCTCGCGGGTCTCCGCGACTGTGAACCGCAACTGCGGACCGCGGATCTCGGCCAGCTCACCGGCCAGCCGGAGCTTGTGCAGGTGCAACGGCAGCTCGCCACGGGTGGCGACGATCGCGTGCGCCGCGGGGGGAAGCCAGCTCAGCAACGAAGCGAGTTCATCTGGTACGTCGAGCTCGTGGACGTCGTCGATGATCAGCACAAACGGGCCGTCGATCGAGCCGAGCTCGGACAGAACCTTCGTGCGCTCGTCACTGCCCGGTACCGCGACCGGGGGTTCCGATCCGCAGGCTGCGTGGACTCCGCTGAGGACGTCGTACCAGAACTGTTGCTCAGGGCCAACCGTCACGAAGGCGACGCGGCGGTCCTGGCGCTCCACCCAAAGGCGGAGCAGCGACGTCTTGCCGCTACCGGCCGGCGCCGAGACGACCGTCACCCTCCTCGTCGCCGCGCGGTCCAGCGCAACTACCAGGTCATGGCGGTCGATCAGCCGGGACACAGAACCAGTGTAGTTGCCCAATCACCTGATTCCGGTGATGTCTGCTCACCTGCTTGGTGACGATCCTGGCTCTATGACCACTACTGAACTGCCGGCCTACGCGCCGGTCCCAGAGTCCTCAACAGCCCCCGCCGTCAACGAGCACGGCTACTACGTCGGTCGGGTGGAGAAGAATCTCTACTGGGTAACCGATGGCGGTTACCAGGCGGCCTTCCTGACGACACCGGACGGCGTCGTCCTGTTCGACGCGCCGCCTTCCATCGGCCACAACCTGCAGCGCGCCATCGACGAGATCGCGGTGGCGAACGACGTACCGAACACGGTGACCCACCTCGTCTACTCGCACCACCACGCCGATCACATCGGGGCATCGTCACTGTTCGGCGCGGACGTCGTACGGATCGGCCACGCCGAGACGAAGCGGCTGCTGCTCCGCGCCGACGACCCGGCCCGGCCCGCGCCCGACGTCACCTTCGACACCAAGTACACGTTGCAGGTCGGCGGCGAGACCATCAACCTGGCCTGGCTCGGTTCCAACCACACCCCCGACAACATCTACATCCACCTGCCCGACCACAAGACGCTGATCCTGATCGACGTGGTGATTCCCGGATGGGCCTCGTTCGCCGCCTTCAACGTCAACTCCGACGTTCCCGGCTCGATCGCCGCACCGGACAGGGCGCTCGACTTTCCCTGGAAGCACTTCATCGGCGGTCACCTCGGCCGGCTCGGCACCCGCGAAGACCTCGCTCTGCACCAGCAGTACCTGGCCGACATCGTCGCCAACGTCCGCATCGCCCTGGCCACAGTTGACCCGATGCCCTTCTACGCCAAGTACGGCAACAACACCTGGGCAGCAGTCAAGGGCTATCTCGACACCGCCTCCGCACAAGCCGCCGCTCCGGTGGTCGAGAAGTACGCCGGCGTCCTGGGCGCAGCCGATGTGTTCATCACCAGCACCGTCTTCGCCATCCTCGAATCCATGCGCCTCGACCTCGGCGAAGGTCTCTTCCTGCACCCGTAAGCAGATCCCGTACTTCGAGGCCCCCCGCGCAGCCTGGCTGCGCGGGGGTCGGCTATTTCGGCAACCACCACGAACCGCAGGCGTCGCCCCCCAGGGCATTCGGCCCACAGACCCGGAACCGGATCACCTTGCTGGTCAGCTCTTGCGAGTTGGAGCTGTCCGTCGGGGAGTAGATCTGACGCAGCTGGTCGTCCCCTTGCTGGTAATAGTCGGCATGTGCGCCCTTCCCCCCGACCCGGATCCAACTGCCGTTGATCGGGTACTGGTTGTCGACCTCAGCTTCGTACCGGTAGGCCGGATGAGTCACTTCATGGGCGATCCAGCAGACGTCAGCACAGTGCTTGAGCTCGCGAACGGGTGCCGCCTGGCTCACCGCGGCCACAGCTGCTCCAACGGCAACTGCCACCGTGCGGACGCGGCCAAGTCTCTTCATGCCGACCCTCCTCGTGAGCGCGTGCCGCAGATATATCGCACTCGAGCGGCACGATCCTGGGCATCCGACTCCTACCCGAAGCTCCGGAGGGTCACGCAGAGTAGGTAGATGCATCAGGAACTTCGTGACTTCTACCGGCTCTACCTGGAGATGGTGAACTCCCACGAATTCGCCCGGATCGGCGAGTTTTTTCACGACACGATCGATTTCAACGGCACGTCGCTCACTCGCGACGACATGGCCGCCTGGATGCGGGGAAACATCGCGGCTGTGCCGGACTTGTGGTTGACCGCCGACGAGCCAATCGTCGAGGGGAGCCGGCTGGCGGTACGCATCATCATCAGCGGCACGCCCCAGCAGGAGTGGCTCGGCCTCGCACCGAACGGAGCGACGGTCACCTTTAGTGAAACGGCCTTCTACGAGGTCGAGGAAGGCCGTTTCAGGAGCATCCGGAATTTGATGGACATGGATTCGCTACGCGCCCAACTGCTGGCCTGACGTCGTGAACGCCTTGCTGCGGGTCGCGATCAGGGCGGTCAGTGGCAGGAGCACGCTGAGGGAGAAGACGACCACCAGCTCGATCGACAGCCCGCGCTCGTGCGGGTGCAGATGTCCGAGGTGGAAGACGAGGTGGGTGAGCGCGTACGCCGTGTAGGCCAGCAGCGCGACTCTGGTCAGTAGAAGGTCGAAGGTGACGGCGGCCATCGTCAGCACGAGGCCGAGCCCGAGTTTCTCGCCACCGACGTCCTGCATCAGGTGCTCGCTGTACGGCGGCGTCCAGTCCAGGGTGGGGAGCGCGTAGAAGTTGGCCGGGAAGAACGTCATCCAGCCGGCCAGGATCAGATCGCCGACGCCGAACACCGCGAGGACGAGGCGCACATAGGCCCTCATGACTTCCCACCAAGATAGTCAGCGAACGTGATGTGCCCGTACGACGGTCCGTCGACGAGCGCAGCGCCGTCGTCGAAGGCGCGGAAAAGCTTGCCCGGGGCCCGTACCGGCAGCACCAGCCGCCGCGATCCGTGCGCAGCCTTCCAGGCCCGGGCGAGGTCCGTCACGGGCTGCCGCTCCGGTCCACCGATGTCCGGCACCCGACCAGCAGCCGGCCCGCCGGCGAGCTCGGTCAGCCGGACCGCGACATCCTGGACCGCGATCGGCTGCAGCGTGATCGACGGCGCCAGGATGAACGGGCCTTTCACACTGAAGAGACGGTCGAGCAGGCTGTGGAACTGGGTGGCCCGCAAGATCGTGTAGGCCTCCCGCTCCTCGACCAGCCGCTCGGCGGCGACCTTGTAGCGGTAGTAGGCCAGCGGAATCCGGTCAGCACCAGCGATCGACATGTAGACGATGTGCGTCGGCAGCGGCGTGACATCGAGCAGATTCTGGGTCTGCACAACGTCTTTCCGGCCCTGACCAGTGGCGAGATGGACGACGGTGTCGACGCCGGCGACCGCCGCATCGAGACCTTGCCCAGTCGTCAGATCACCGCTCACCAGGCCCTGCCCGGCCCGCCGGCTGAGGACCCGCACCGTGTGGCCGGCCGCACGAAGATGTTCGACCGTGGGCCGGCCAAGGGAGCCGGTGCCGCCAGTCACGAGGATGGTTGACATGTGCTGTCCTTTCGTCATCAGCCAGGACAGCACCAGCCCGCCATTTTGTGACAGCGCAACATTACATTTTCAGAACGGCTACAGGTGGGTGGCGTTGAACCAGTCCGGAGGGCAGGTACCGCACGGCCGGTAAGCGTCTGCTGTGGTTGGTGCTGATGGCAACAGGAGACCACCTGCGGCTACCGCGCCCACCACGGCGGCGAACAGGATTCTCTTCACAAGATTCATGACGAACTCCTCTCGGCTACGGATATCGAAAACACCGTAGGCACCTGGACGAGCTGCAGGGTATGAATCCGAGTCCTACGGAGGCTTGGGCACACCGGTGTTTCGTCGTACCCATGGAGCGCGCGACGATTCAGGTCGGCAGTTTCACACGCGCCGGGGAAGCGCACAGCGATGCTGCGGGTTTGGCGTTCGTCCTCGACCAGATGGCGCAGCGGCCCGCCGTACAGACCTTGAAGGCCTGGGCAGCTGAGCAGTTGGCGCCGATCACGGGAGAGACGGCGGTCGATGTCGGGTCGGGGACCGGCGAGGAGGTGGCCGCGTTCGCCGAGCTGGGGCTGCGCGCGATCGGGGTCGAGCCGAGCGCGGGACTGCGAGCCGAGGCGGTACGGCGATGGCCGGGCAGCCGGCTGCAGTTCGTGGACGGCGTCGCTGACCGGCTGCCGTTCGCCGACGACTCGGTCGACGTACTGCGCTGTGAACGTGTCCTCCAGCATGTCGAGGATCCGGCCGGAGCGGTGCGGGAGATGGCCCGGGTCCTCCGGCCCGGTGGCCGGATCGTGCTGATCGATACCGACTGGCAGACGTTGCTCGTCCATCCGGCCGATCCCGACGTTCTGCGGCGGATGGTCGATGCGGTCCGGTCCCAGTCGGCCACCCCGCACTCGGGCCGGCAACTGCGCGAGCAACTGGTCGGCGCCGGGCTCGAGATCACCGGGGAGACCGCTGCGACGTCGCTGGATCCGCAGGCGGATGCGCGCCAAGGGTTCGCGTCGCTGATGCGCGTCCAGGCGCAGCAGTCGGGCGCGATCACCGCGGCGGAGGGCGAAGCTTTCGCCACCCGCATCGCCGAGGCCGCGGACCGGGGTGCCTTCCACTTGTCGTTGACGATGTACGCCGTGAGCGCCGTCAAGGCCTGACAACCTAGGAGTCAAATTCCTAGGCTGACCGCGTCACAGCGGCGAGGTGGTGCGGGTCTACACAGTGTGAGTAGATCATCACTGAAAGTTTCGAGCGTATTGATCGTCGGTGCCTCGGCTGCCGGCCTGTCGACCGCGGAAGCCCTGCGCAGGCAGGGCTACCAGGACCCGATCACGATCCTCGGGGCCGAGGCGGACCCGCCGTACGATCGTCCGCCGTTGTCGAAGCAGTACCTGCGCGGCGACTGGGACGCCGACCGCACCAGGCTCCGGCCGGACTCGATGCTGGACGCGCTGGGTGCAAACTTCATCCTTGGCGACCCGGCGATCTCCCTCGACGTGGATCGCCGACTAGTCCGGAGCGCAGCCGGGCGCGAACTTGCGGCCGACGCCATCGTCATCGCCACCGGACTCCGACCGCGCGCCCTTCCCGACCAGGCCGGGCTGGCCGGTGTCCATGTCCTCCGCACCCTCGCCGATGCGGCCGCGCTGCGCGCCGACCTCAGCAACGCCCCCAAGGTGGTGGTGGTTGGCAACGGCGTACTCGGGGTGGAGCTCGCCGCCACTGCTCGTCAATTGGGGTGCGCCGTGACGCTGACAGGGCGACAAGCCGCTCCGATGGAGAGCCAGTTCGGGCCGATGGTCGCTGGACTGGTGGCACAACTGCACACGACTGAGGGCGTCGAGCTGCACTCGGGTACGGCGGTCACTGGCCTGACGCCAGCGGATGGGCGGGTGACCGGCGTACAGCTGGCCGGCGGCGACCACTTACCGGCCGAGGTCGTGATCGTTGCCATCGGCTCCGAACCTGTGACGGACTGGTTGGCCGGCAGCGGGTTGCGCCTCGACGACGGCGTCGTGTGCGACTCGCGATGCCGAGCGGCCGACGGCATCTACGCCGCCGGTGATGTCGCACGCTGGTACCACGATGGCCAGAGAGCCTTGCTCCGCTTGGAGAATCGGACGAACGCCACCGAGCAAGCCGCCTGCGTGGCAGCCAACATCGTCGGTGAATCACATTCCTACGTACCCGTTCCGTACTTCTGGTCCGATCAGTTCGTCACCAAGATCCAGGTCCACGGAATCCAGACGGCCGACGCCGAAGTGACCGTCGTCGAAGGCAACCCGGCCGACCACCGGTTCATCGCCCACTACCGCCGCGACGACCGGGTGATCGCCGTACTCGGCTGGAACATGCCCAAACAGATCCGCCTACACAAGCAGCAGTACCTGACGTAGCGCCACGACCCGAAAGGAAACGCGATGACAACAACCGATGCGGTGCCGGAATACCCGATGACCAGGGCCGAGGGCTGCCCGTTCGACCCGCCCCCGCAACTCACCCAGCTGCAGCGGGAGGCGCCGCTGGTCAAGGTCGGGATCTTCGGTAAGCCGGCCTGGATGGTCACCCGGTACGCCGATCAACGGCAGTTGCTGCCCGACAAGCGGATCAGCGCGGATGTGTTCCGGCCCGACTTTCCGGGCGCGACCCGGGAGCCGCTCCCGGAGAGCGAACGGCGCTCGGTCGGATTCGTTGTGATGGACGACCCCGAGCATGCCCGGTTGCGGCGGATGGTCAGCGCGCCGTTCGCGATCAAGCGGGTCGAGGCGATGCGCCCGCGGATCCAGGGCATCGCGGACCGGCTCATCGACCACCTGCTGGACGGACCCCGGCCGGTCGATCTGGTGACGGCATTCGCCCTGCCGATGGGGTTGCAGGTCATCTGTGAGCTGCTGGGGGTGCCGTACGAAGACCGGGACAGCTTCGAGCGGGACAGCAATCAGCTGGCCAATACCAGCCTTCCGATGGAGGTCCGGGTCCAGGCCCGGATCAGAATCGGCAAGTACCTGGACAAGCTGGTCGGCGACAAGCTCGCCCGTCCCGGTGACGACCTGTTGTCCGGTTTGACCGCGCAGATCCGCGCCGGCGAGCTGACCCGCTGGGACGCTGCCGGAATCGGCGTCCTCCTGCTGTCCGCCGGACACGAGACGGCCAGCAACATGATTGCCCTCAGCACCTTGGCGCTGCTCGAGAATCCCGACCAGCTCAAGCTGCTGCGCGACTCCGACGACCCAGCCGTCGTAGCCGGCGCGGTCGAGGAACTGCTGCGCTACCTGACGATCAACCATCATTCCCGCCGGCGCCAGGTCATCGAGGACTTCGAGTACGACGGCCAACTGCTCAAGGCCGGCGAGGGCATCCTGTTCCCCAGCGACATCGCCAACCGGGATCCGAGCGTGTTCGAAGAGCCGGACCGACTCGACCTGACCCGGGACGCGAGCCGGCACATCACGTTCAGCGTGGGCCCACATGCATGCCTGGGGCAACCCTTGGCGCGGGTGGAGCTGCAGGTCGTCTTCAGCACGCTCTACCGCCGGATCCCGACCCTGCGGCGCGCGGTGCCACTGGACGAGCTCAGTTTCAAACAGGACGTCGCCACATACGGCGTCCACTCGCTCCCGGTGACCTGGTAGCCAATCTCTGAAAGGACTGCGATGAGCACCGACCATGTGCCCGAATATCCGATGCCCCGGGCGGCGGGGTGCCCGTTCGATCCGCCGCCACTGCTGAAACAGCTGCAGGAAGAAGCTCCGCTGACACCGATCTCGGTCTTCGGCAAACCGGCCTGGATGATCACCCGGTACGCCGGTCAGCGGCTGCTCGCCGATCCGCGGCTCAGCTCCGATGTCTCCCGGCCGAACTTCCAGGGCTCCAGTCCGCAACTACTGCCGCAGGACGATCGGTTCGGGGCCGGGTTCATCGCGCTGGACGACCCCGAACATTCCCGGATGCGGCGGATGGTGACGGCGCCGTTCACCGTCAAGCGCGTCGAGGCGCTCCGCCCGAAAGTGCAGAGCATCGTCGACCGGCTGATCGACGACCTGCTCGCCGGGCCGAACCCGGCCGATCTGATGGCGGCGCTGGCCCTACCCATCCCCTCCTTGGTGATCTGCGAATTGCTCGGCGTCCCGTACGAGAACCACGACTTCTTCCAGCAGAACAGCCTGTCCCTGCTCGACACCACGGCCGGCCCGGCTGACCAGCTGAAGGCCCACTCCAACCTCGGCAGCTTCCTCGACGAGCTGATCGGTCAGAAGATCACCAACCCCGGCGAGGACCTCCTGACGGACCTCGCCGAGCAGGTCCGGGCCGGGAACCTCAGCCGCAGCGAGGCGGCCGGAAACGGACTGCTGATGCTGGTCGCCGGCCACGAGACAACCGCGAACATGATTGCCCTCGGCACCCTGGCGCTGCTCGAGCACCCGGACCAGTTCGAGCTGCTGAAGAAGACCGACGATCCGTCCGCCGTCGGGGGCGCCGTCGAGGAGCTCCTGCGCTACCTGAACATCGCCCACAAGGGCCGCTGGCGCCAGGTCGTCGAGGACATCGAGTTCGAAGGTCACACGCTGAAGGCCGGCGACAACGTGGTCTTCGCCAACAACATCGCGAACCGGGATCCCGCGGTGTTCGCGGATCCGGACACCCTCGACCTGACCCGGGACGCACGCCAGCACGTCGCGTTCGGCTTCGGCCCGCATGCATGCCTCGGGCAACCACTGGCGCGGATGGAGCTCAAGGTCGTCTACCACACGCTCTACCACCGGATCCCGACCTTGCGGCTGGCAGTGCCGCTGGAGGAGATCCCGTTCAAGCATGACGCCACCGTGTACGGCGTCGCCTCGCTGCCCGTCACCTGGTAACCCCACCACAACGAATCGAGGACATCATGAAGATCATCGTCGACCAGGACAAGTGCGTAGCTTCCGGGCAATGCGTCAGCAGCGCGCCAGACGTCTTCGACCAGCGCGAGGACGACGGCATCGTCGTACTGCTCAACGACAACCCACCGGCCGGACTGGCCGACGACGTCCGCCAGGCCGCCGCGCTCTGCCCGGCCCTGGTGATCACCATCGTCGAGTAGGAGTCAAATTCCTACTCACGGAACTGACCACTTGACCAATCGGGTCAGTATGATCGAAGTATGGATCAGACGACAGCGAGGCGAGTCCTCGTAGTGGGTATGGGAATCAGTGGAATGGCGACCGCCCGGCGGCTGCGGCTGGCGGGATGGGAGCCGGTGATCATCGAGCGCTCGCCGGCCAGGCGACTGGGCGGGTACTTCGTCGCCCTGTTCGGGGCCGGGCGGCTGGCAGCCGAGCGGCTGGGGCTGCTCGATCACATGCATGACCGGAAGTCCCTGAAACAAGGCGTCGACATCGACCGCAGCGGCAAGCAGCGACCAGGGCTGAACTACGCGGACCTGCCGGGGCAGCCCTGGCTGCTGCTGCGCAGCGATGTGGAGCAGGCCGCGTTCACGGCGCTGCCCGAGGACGTGGAAGTGCGGTACGCGACCGTGCCGACCGCTATCACGCAGGACGCCGACGGCGTCGACGTGACTCTCCTGAACAAGGCAACCGGGGACTCCAGCACCGAGCGCTTCGACCTGGTCGTCGGAGCCGACGGACTCCGCTCGACGGTCCGCTCCCTCGTGTTCGGGCCGCACGAGCGCTTCGTCAGCCGGATGGGATACATGATCGCGGCCTACGAGTACGCCGGTACGCCGTCCGGCCTGAAGGCGGGCGTCGGAGCGACCTTCCTGGAGCCGAATCGCTCGATGTGGGTCTATGCCTTCGCCGACCACGACCCGACCATCCTGCTGACCTACCGAACGAAGGACGTGGATGCCGAGTTGTCCCGGCCGGCGATCGAGAGCATCCGCGCCGCGTTCGGCGAGCGGCCCCCGGCGGTACTCGAGGACATCCTGGACAACCTCGAGGCCAGCAAGAACGTCTTGTTCGACTCGGCGGAGCAGGTGCGGATGGACTCATGGCACCAAGGCAGGGTGGTTCTGCTCGGCGACTCCGCGTGGTGCGTGACGCTGTACGCCGGCATGGGGGTTTCCGCGGCGCTCGCGGGCGCCGACCTGCTCGGTACCATGCTCGAACAGCGCCCCGACGACCTCGAGACCGTCCTCACCGACTGGGAGCGCGGCCTGCGGCCGTACACGTCGTTCTACCAGACCAACGCCTTCGAGGACCGCGGCTTCTTCGTCGCGGACAACTGGCTGCAGATCCTCCTGCGGCGGGCGCTTCCCGTCATCGGGAAGACCCGGCTCGGACAGCGCCTGCTCGATAAGATGTTCCACGTCGACGGCGTCATCAAGTACAAGAGTGCGGACATCCTGGACGAGGTTCTGGGTGGTTCACCTCACCAGCGCAAGGAGTCACAGGTTGCCCAGCACGCCCGGCACTCTGCCGCCTAAGGCGGCGCGGCTGCTCGCTGCCGCGGGAGAACTACTACTGGCCCGCGGCAGCAAGGGCGTGACGATCGCGGAGGTGGCCCGCAAGGGACACACCGGCAAGGGAACGGTCTACCTGTACTGGAAGACCAAGGAAGACCTGCTGCTGGATCTCATGTGCCGCGACTTCCTTGACCTGGCCGGCGAGTTGACCGACCTGCTCGCCGGCGACCATGAGCTCATCCGGCCATCCCGGTTGTGTCCCACCCTGCTCGACCTGGCCCGGGCGCATCCGTACGTCGATGCCCTGCGCAGCAACGACGCCGAGCTGCTCGGCGTACTGACGACCGACGATCGCTCGGCCACACTGCTGGACGCACTCGGACCGGACGCCCTGGTGCGCCGGATCCTGCCGATCTGGCGAACGCACCTGCTGGCCAGGACGGACTGGACGGTCGCGGACCAGACGATGGCGGTCAACTACCTCTTCTCGGGAGTCATGACCTCGACGAGCGACGCACCCCTGGAAGAGGTTCGCGCGGCCAACCGCGTGGCGGCTGCCGCGTTCACCGCGCTCCTCGGCCCCGAGGAGGCAGGCCCCAAAGAACTACGCGCTGCCGCCGAAGGCGCCCTGGGGGCCTTGGCGGAGCAGCGCGTCACCGTCACGAACCTGCTGTCGCAGCCAGTCCCAGTGTGACGTCGTACAGCTGTCAGACAGCTTTGCCGGTCAGTTCCTTGGCGACCGCGAGACCGTGCTCCTCAGCTGTGGCGTGAGCACCGGACTCGGATTCCTTGGACAAGTCGACCAGCTCTTCCATGCCCGGGGTGACCGGGGCCAGGGTGAGCTCGGCAGCCGCGATCCGGAGGTTCATCCCGAACATGTCACCGAAGATGCGCTCCAGGTACGGCGTGGCGTGGTCCCAGCCGTGCTTCGGCGTACCGACCTGGTAGCCGCCGCCGCGCGCGATGGTGATGATGGCCGGGCGGCCCTGCAGCGGGTTCGCTGCCCCGAGCAGTTCGTCGTCGAAGACCAGTAGGTCCACCCAGACCTTCACGTGCTGGGCGATGCCGTAGTTGTACATCGGAACCGCGAGCAGCAACGCGTCGGCGCTCTTGATCTCGTCCGCGAGCTCGGCGACCAGCGCCTCGGCATCGGTCAAGAGGTCGCGTTCGGCCGCAGTGGCGGGCTCCTCGCCGTACTTCGCCCTGGCCAGCGCCGGCCAAGCAGTGGCCGGTAGCGGGTCGCGGCCGAGGTCGCGGCGGACCACCACACCGTCCGGGTGCTCGGCCTTCCAGGCCGCTTCAGCACTGTCGGCGAGCGCCCGGCTGACCGATCCGTTCAGGCGCACGCTGGCGTCGACGCGGAGCAAGGTCGTCATAGTCGTTCTCTCCCTGAGACTGTTTCAAGATCTTCTGTTCCGAAGATCATCTGCAGCCGGAACGTATTCGCCAGGGCCAGCGGGACGGTAGGAGTTCCACACCCACGCAGATGTCCGGGAATGCGTCATCATGGAGATGGGTTGAAATTTCTATAATCTGACTTGCAGATTATCTACTTCCGGAAGGAAATGAAGTGACCGACTACGGGCATGAGCTGCTGGTCGGGGCGTTTCTGACGCCCTCGGCGGGTGACGCGGATCGGGTCGTGGGCCTGGCGGAGATCGCGGACTCGGCGGGCCTGGACGTGGTGACGTTCCAGGATCACCCGTACAACCCGGGGTTTCTGGACACCTGGACCTTGATGAGCTGGATCGCCGCCCGGACGCAGCGGATCAAGGTCGCCGGGAACGTACTCAACCTGCCGCTCCGTCCGCCCGCCGTACTGGCGAAGGCATCGGCCAGCCTGGATCTGCTGTCCCACGGACGATTCGAGCTGGGCATCGGAGCCGGCGGATTCCCGGACGCCGTGCACGGAATGGGCGGCGGCGGGATGAAGACGCCGGGCGAGCGGCTGGAGGCACTGTCCGAGGCGATCGACATCATGCGCGGTCTGTGGGACGTCGACACCCGCGGGGCTTTCCGGTTCGAAGGGAAGCACTACCAGGTCCCGGGAACGAAGCGCGGGCCGCGGCCGGCGCACGACATCTCGGTGTGGCTCGGAGCCTACAAACCGCGGATCCTCGAGCTGACGGGACGCAAGGGCGACGGCTGGTTGCCGACCCTGGAGTACCTGGAGCCGGGCGCGCACATCACCGGTAACACCGCCATCGACGAGGCCGCGGTTGCAGCCGGTCGCGATCCGCGCGAGATCATCCGGATGCTCAACCTGATGCCCCCAGGGCCGGACTCGTTCCTCAAGGGCGGCCCGGAGAGCTGGGCGGAGCAGATCCTGCCGCTCGTGCTCGAGCACGGCTTCAGTGCGTTCTTCCTGATCGGCGAAGACGCGCGCGCACTCCAGGTCCTCGGCCAGGAGGTTGCCCCGCAACTGCGCGAGCTCGTCGAGAAGGAGCGGAGGGTCGAACGAACTCCGGCCGCACTGGCAGCGCGAGTGCCTGGGATCGACTACGACGCGCTGCCCGTGGAGTTACACGCGAAGGCGGTCGAGCCGGGCGATTCGTCGTACGACAAAGTGCGGCACACCTTTGCCCGCAAGGGATCCCCGGGCCTTGTCATCCAAGCGGGAACCGTCGACGAGGTCCGCTCCGCGCTGGCGTACGCACGCAGCCAGGATGTCTCGATCTCGGTCCGCAGCGGCGGCCACGGCTTCAGCGGACGCTCGACCAACGACGGCGGGATCGTCATCGACCTCGGCAAGATGAACGCCGTCGAGGTCCTCGACCGGGAACGCCGGCTCGTCCGCGTCGAACCCGGCGCGCGCTGGGGCCAGGTCGCCGCCGCGCTCGAGCCGCACGGGCTCGTGATCAGCTCCGGCGACTTCGGCGGGGTCGGCGTCGGCGGGTTGGCGACGACCGCCGGCCTGGGCTACCTCGCCCGCAGCTACGGTCTGACCATCGACCACATCCGGGCGGTCGAGATCGTGTTGGCCGACGGATCGTTCCACCGGATCGACGCCGAGCACGAGCCAGACCTGTTCTGGGCGGTGCGTGGTGCCGGCGGGAACTTCGGCATCGTCACCGCCTTCGAGATCGAGGCGACCGAGTTGCACGACGTCGTCCACGCAACCTTGTACGTCGATGCCTCGGAGACCGCCGCGGTGATGGAGCGCTGGGGCCGGCTGGTGGAGGACGCACCGCGCGAGCTGACCAGCTTCATGGCGCTGTTCCCAGCACGCCGCGGACAGCCGCCGATCGCGCAGATCATTCTGGTGTACGCGGGTGACGATGTGACGTTGGCGCAGGAAGCACTGGCGCCGTTCGTCTCGGTGGGTCCGGTTCTCGAGCAGGAAGCCGAGCTGACGCCGTACGCGTCGGTGATCCAGTTGCCCGACTACCGGCACGACGGCAACGGTCCGAGGCACAACCGCAGTGGTCTGCTGGATCACCTGACACCGGAGAGCTCCGCGATCATCGAGAAGATGATCAAGTCCGGCAAGATCCTGATGATGCAGTTCCGCTCGGCCGGTGGCGCGGTCAACGACGTACCGGTCGAGGCGACGGCGTACGCACACCGCAAGCAGAACTTCTCCGTCGTCAGCGTCACCTTCCCCGACTGGACGTCGTACCAGGACCAGCTGTGGAGCGAGCTCTACCCACACCTCGACGGCATGTACCTGAGCTTCGAAACCACCACCGACCCGGAGCGCCTGCTCGACGCCTTCCCCGCCCCGACCCTGTGCCGCCTCCGCGCCCTGAAAACCAAGTACGACCCAGACAGCATCTTCGACAAGAACTTCGACCTCACCAAAGCCGACCTACTCCCGCAGTGACGTCACAACGAACTTCCCTGTGCTGTCTGTAGCGACAGCACAGGGAAGTGCTGTGATCAGGCCCAGGGATTGAAGGGGATGCCGCCGGGTTTCGTGGCGGCGAGGAGTCTGCGGAAGCGGTCGTCCTTGTCGGTGATCTTGATGGTGGCGTTGCCGAAGTTGGCGGGATACATCAAGGCGTAGCGCAGGCCTTGGCTGGGCCAGCCGTCCCAGCCGACCAGCGGCGGGTAGCGCCAGTTGTGGTAGTGGTTCTCCGGCGGCTCGTCAGCGTTGTTGGCGATCCGGAAGTAGTGCGTGAAGCCTCCGTCCTTGTGGTACACGACTTTCGGGTGGGTGTTCTCGAAGCGAACCTGGGACCGCGGGTAGGTCGCCTGACTGTCGTGCCTGGTGATGGACACGTACTCGGCGCGGTCGGTCGACTGATTCACCCACGAGACAACGTGTTCCCAGTCGTGCCGATGCCCGCCGGCGCCGCTTCCGGTGTTGGCCTGGTCCTTCTCGAAGTAGCTGGCATAGACGATCGCGCACCAGCCGTTGTTGCACTTGGACCGTGCGTACGTCTGGGCGTTGTCGAGGTCGGACCGGTCGTGGCAATTGCCGTTCACAGCTCCGCCGGGTTTGAGACCGGGGTTGAGAGTTCCGTCGGCACCGATCGCGGGTACGGCGTAACACCCGTCGTTGTCGTAGTCGTAGGCAGGCGAGAACGTCTGCTCGTAACCGTTGGCGTTCTGCGGCAGTCGTGGCGGTGGCGCCGCGTACGCCGTCACCGCCGTACCGACCATCAGGGTCGCCGCCGCGATGACGACGCCGGCCAATCTCTTCTTCATAGTTGCTCCTTCGGCAGGGAAATAACGTGCCGAAGCGTCGCAGCGGGACCCCGGCCCAACCAGGGAGGCAAACTCCCTGGCAGCCACCCCCCAGCGCGACGGCGCCGGCTGCCTGCGCAAAGTTCACTCGGCCGTTGACTCGCGTTGTGCTGACGACGCCAGGAGCGACACTCCTACTCGGATCACGACCTCCGCCCATAGCCTCGGAGCCGAGGAGGGCAGATGACCACACCACCGCTCGGAGACCTGCTGCTGGAGCTCATCGGCGGCCACATGAAGTCGGGCATCGTGCGTGCGACGGCCGAGCTCGGCGTCGTCGACGTGTTCGGTGCCGAAGCGCGGCCCGCGAAGGAGGTCGCCGGCGAACTCGGGCTCCCGGTGGACAGCATCCGGCGGCTGCTCCGGGCGCTGACGGTGCTCGGGCTGTTCGTCGAACCGGAGGACGACCACTTCGCCGTACTGCCCGAGGGGGAATTGCTCCGGCGCGACCATCCCGCGTCGTACCGGACGCTCGCAGAGCTGTACACGGACCCGCTGATCACCCGCCCTTGGGAGAAGCTGGCGACCGGTCTCCGGACCGGGCAGCCGACCTTCGAATCCATCTTCGGTCTGCCGCTCTTCGAGCGGCTGGCCGCCGAGCCGACGATGTCCGCGTTCTTCAACGCGACGATGAGCGAAGCGACCCACCGGGTCGCGGCGACCGCGCCTGCGGCCTACGACTTCGGCCGGTTCAACGCCGTCCTCGACATCGGCGGCGGCGACGGCACCTTGCTGACCGCGATCCTGGCCGCGAATCCGGGTCTGCGCGGCACCGTCCTGGACTCGGCCGAGGGCGCTGCGCAGGCACCCGCCCGGTACGCCGAAGCCGGGCTGACCGACCGGGCCTCCGTGCTGACCGGCGACTTCTTCGCGGGGATCCCGGAGGGCTACGACCTGCACGTGATCAAGAGCATCCTGCACGACTGGCCGGACGACCGCTGCGAACTGATCCTCAGCCACAGCCGCGCCACCATCCCGGCCGACGGCCGCCTCCTGATCGTCGAGATGCTCCTGCCCGAGCGTGCCGAACGCAACGTCGCCCGCAGCGTCTACTTCAGCGACCTCACCATGCTGCTGAACCTCGGCGCGCGCGAGCGCACCCGCGCCGACTTCGAGACCCTCTTCCAGCGGGCCGGCTACGAACTCACCACCGCCCACGCCCTCCCAGCCGAAACCCAGGGCGTCTGGCTGCTCGAAGGCAGGCCCGTTTGAGACGGCGGCGTCACAGATCGTGACGGCATCCTGTCTAAGCAGGTATGAACGCGACCATCCCGCCGTACCTCGATGCCTTGTACTCGCTCGACCCCGCACGTAACCCGGACGCGGTGGAGCACTGCCGATGAGAGAACACAACCATCTAGGGGAATTCATCAAGGCCCGGCGCGATCTGCTGCGGCCCGCCGATGTCGGGCTGGCCGGACCGCCGAGTCTGCGCACCACCGGTCTGCGCCGCGAGGATCTGGCGACGCTGGCCGGCATCAGCGCCGACTACCTGTCGCGACTCGAGCAGGGGCGGGAGCGCAACCCGTCGCATCGAGTCATCAAGGCCTTGGCCGAAGTGCTGCACCTGGACGCCGAGGCGACCGAACACCTGCACCGCCTCGCGCACCCGCAGTTGGCCGTCGACAGATCCTTGTCCGAGGAGGTCAATCCGGACCTCAGCCGAATGTTGGCAGCCTGGCCGGACACCCCGGCCATGATCCTCGGCTCCGGACTGGACGTTCTGAGCGCCAGCCCGCTGGCAGCCGCCCTCTACGCACCGGCCGGGCCACGACCGAATCTGCTGTTGTTCACCTTCCTGAACCCCGCGGCTCGGGAGTTCTACGTCGACTGGGAAATCGTCGCCACCAAAGCCGTCGCCGGCTTGCACGCGGTCTCCTCCACTCCGTGCGAGGCGTCGGCGCGACGGCGCGCGCTGGTGGCGAGGCTCTGCGACGAGAGCCCCGACTTCGCGCAGATGTGGGTCAAACACGAGGTACGTCAACCGAAGTACGACGTGGTGCGGCTCCGACACCCTGTTGTGGGCCGGCTCGATCTGGCCTACCAGACGCTGACAGTGAACGCCGCACCCTGGCAGCTGCTGCACGTCTACCAGGCCGCGACCGGAAGTGCTGCGGAGGAAGCGCTCCGTCAGCTCGCGTCCCTCGCCGACTGACAAGTCCGGGGTAGGAGTTGAGTTCCTACCTCGGCCAATCGGTCGCGCCCTAGGTTGGGCCAATGAGGGAACTGAATGTGATCGACGCACCAGTTCAGCCAGAGCTGCTGCAGCTCATGCATTCCTGGCGCTACCACCCGGCGGTCGTCCTGGATCCGCAGCTCGAGGTCCTCGCCATGAACCTGACCGCCGAGCGGCTGTACGGTCGCGTCGCCCACGAGACGAATCTCGCGCGCTTCGTGTTCGGCAACCCGGCAGCCCGGGACTTCCTCCCGGACTGGCCGCAGATCGCCCGCGCGACCATCGCCGGACTTCGTGCGACCGCCACCAACAACCCGCGCAGCGCACCGCTCAGAATCCTGGTTGCCGAGTTGAGCGCGACCAGCACCGAGTTCCGCTCGCTGTGGTCTCACAGCAAGCAGGACCCGCGGGCATCCGGAGTGATCCGGCTGCGGCATCCGGAAGTCGGCGTACTGCGTCTCAACTTCCAGGTGTTCGGCGTCGACGACCTCACCGGCCAGCAACTCGTCGTCTTCCAGCACGCGGGGACCCCCGGCCTGGCCCGCTGAGATCCTCAGCCGAAGAAGTCGGTGAGCGCCCGCGCCACTGCCTCCGGTTGCTCGATCGGCAGGAAGTGGCCGGTGCCGTCGATCATGGCCACCTGGACATCCGTACCCAACTGTGGCCAGGCCTGCTGGACGCCCGCGAAGTTCGCCGGTGAGGCAAGACCGAGCATCGGCACCGTCACCTTGTCGTAGGCCTTGAAATCCGCGACGTCCTGATCGAAGGCCTGGAACCAGCCGTTCCCGGCCCGGATCGCCTCGGCGTTGTCGTAGGCACGCGCATACGCCAACCGATCCTGTACGTCGACCTTGCCCCGGTCGACGAGATGCGTATCGAAGACGTGGTCCACGACGAACTGCATCCGCCCCGCGAGCAGCTGCTCAGGCAGGCCACGGAGCTGGTTGAGGGGGAACCACCACAGGTTCGGGGCGCCGTCGTACGGAAGCAGTTTCAGGTCGTACAGACTGGAGTCCGGATGGCCGACTTCCATGATGGCCAGCTTGCTGATCGCCTCGGGATGATTGATCGCGTAGCTGAAGGCGACCATCGAGCCGATGTCGTGCCCGGCGATGTTGGCCTTCGAGTAGCCCAGGTGCCGGACGAGCTCGAAGATGTCGCGCGCCATGGTCTTCTTGTCGTAGCCGGTAGCCGGCTTACCCGACAGGTTCATCCCGCGCAGATCGACCGCGATCACGCGGTACCGCTCGGCCAGCAGGGGCATGACGTGGCGGAACTCGCGCCACGTCACCGGCCAGCCGGGTAACAGCAGAAGCGGTTCGCCCTGGCCGCCGGCGACGTAGTGCAGCGTGGTCCCGTTCACCTCGGCAAAAGCACTGGTGAAGTCGCCCGCGAGCCCCCAAGCCAGCACAGCGTCATCCAGTACGGATGGACTCTCGCCTACTGCCACACAGATCACTTCCACTTCGTCGACGGCCAGTACTCAGCTAAGACCGGCCTGGCCGCCGACTTGTGACAGTTCTGGTCAGCGCGTTGGCGTGGCGAACGCGAACCAGTCGAGGTTGCCGATGCCAGGTCCGTCGGAGGCCGCGACCAGGTAGACGTCGTGCACACCCTTGGTGGTCGTGATCGGGATCGAGTGCGTGCGGTAGGTGTCGAATCCACCGGTGGACAGCATCGACATCGTGCCGATGACCGGCCCGTCGACGGCGTCGAGCCGGATCTGGAACTTCTTCCCCGCGTATGCCGGGTCCGAGCCGATGCTCGCCACGAAGAGGTTGCGTCCGGCCCCGAAATCGACCGAGCGGTAACCGACCGAGTCACCACCGTCGAAGTTGCCCATCACCGTGCCGGTCCCGGCGTAGTGGCGGGCGACACCGTTCCCCGTCGAGTACCGCTCCGCCTCGACCTTGGTCTGGGTCAGGGCCGAACCACCGGTCCACGGCTTCACGCCGTACGGATAAGCCCCCGCGTGCTTGGCCGGGGATCCGGGCTGCAGGCTGTAGTCGTTGCGCAGCGGGTCCGTGAACAACGGGTCGACCGCGTACGGCACGTTGCCCGACGCAACAACCCCGGTCTTCGGCGCCACGTCACCGATGTTGTCGCGGACCTCCATGTCCGAGTACGCCGACGAGAACATCGTGATCGCGTTGCCGTCGGTCCCGGACGTGTTGCTGTAGGCCCGGTTGCCCTTCGACCCGTCGCCGTTGAACAGGGCGACGCCGTACGTGGTGCTGCCGTACGCGACGTTGTGATGCAGTGTCACGTTGAAAGTGCTGTTGTCGGCATAGATCCCCGGAGCGAACGAGGCACCGAACGGGTTCGGGTCGTGCAGCAGGTTGTGGTGCATGTCCGTGCCGGCCATGTCCACGAAGCAGCAGATGTAGATGGCGCCGTTGTCGTTGACGAGGTAGCTGTAGTCGGACAGGTCGTTGTAGCTGATGTCGGACCCGGAAACCTTCCGGCCGGCGACCTTGTTGTCGATGTTCACACTGCTGCGGCCCGTCGCGCGGACGGTATTGTTCCGGATCACGGCGTTGGAACCGACCAGGTTGATCCCGGCGGCGTACGTCCCGAGGTAGTCGGTGTTCGTGATGGTGTTGTTGACGGCCGAGTTGTGGGAGCCGAGCAACGCGATCCCGTTGCCGGAACTCCAGTTCAGGTAGCTGTTCTTGACGGTGTTGTACTTCCCGTCGAGAACGATGCCGGACGTCGTCTCCCCCGCAGTGAGGAAGCCACAGTTGTCGTAGTCCTCGACCATGTTGGGGTCCTTGGTCACGTCCAGGTACGCCGACAGGTACGACCCGACCGTGCCGTCGATCGTGTTGTGGGTCG
The DNA here is from genome assembly GCF_004348455.1 of Kribbella albertanoniae. GTDB lineage: Bacteria > Actinomycetota > Actinomycetes > Propionibacteriales > Kribbellaceae > Kribbella > Kribbella albertanoniae. The sequence goes on along the minus strand of NZ_SMKA01000002.1, from coordinate 39,149 downwards.
ACGTTGCCGACGTCCGGATCGAGGTCGCGTGCACACCGATCCCGCGCAGCGTCAGGTACGAGCGACCGGACAGGTCGACACCCCAGTTCCGCTGCTTCGCCTCGATCGTGTGCTGCGCGGCCGGGGCGCCGTCGGGCGTCCAGACATACAGTTTCTGCGTGTCCTTGGTGTAGAACCACGTGTTCGGGCTGCCCAGCTCCGACAGCTTCCCGCTGAGTGAGAACGGCGTTCCCTCACCAGAGTTCAGGCTGATGCAGTTCGGCAGCGATGATGCCTCGAGCGAGCCGGGCGAATAGCTCGTGACCGGTCCGGTCTCGGTGACGAACCAGTTCCGCACCGTGAAGCGGGCGCCGATCCAGTAACCGGCCGGCTGGGTCAGCTGGTTGGACGTGATGCTGGTGACGGTTCCGGTCTGGGCCTTGGCCATCTTCGGGTTCATCGGGTTGGTCCCTGGATGCGGCCACTGCGCCTCGACACTCAGCCCGCGGTCCATGAACACCTGGTTGCCCGGCAAGCTCGGGTCCAGTGTCACGTTCGCCTGGTAGATGTGACCGCCGCGGACCGCGTCACCGAACGGCGACGCCGACAGGAAGCGGTCGGCGGCGGCGAGCTCCGCCAGGTCAGCGTCCGAAGTCTTCGTCCAGGCGGTCACCAGGTCCGTGCCCTCGACGACGACGTCCGCGCCTGGAGCTGCGGCGTACGTGATCGGAGCCGTCGCCGTACCGCTGCGGGCCGGTACGACGGACTCCCGATAGGTGCCGGACGCGATCAGGCAGGTGTCACCGGCCTGCATCACCTCCGCGCACCGCTGGATGTGCTGGTACGGCGAGCCCGCGGATCCGGAGGCGGTATCGGATCCGCCGGGGCTGACGTAGTAGGTCCGGTGGCTCGTGCTGCCTGCCTGGACGCCGACCGTACCGGTCAGGCTGAGCGCTAAGGCGGAGGTAGCGGCGATCCCCGCGCGGAACAGGGTCAGGATCATCTCAATCCAATCGCTAATCGATTATTGATTGGAAGGTAGACTGCTCCGGGTACGGCGTCAATGGTCGCGATAGCCGATAATCGGTGATCGCTCACAGACGAAACAGGGGTAGCGCGGTGGCTTTCGAGGATGCATCCGTCACACAGGAACTGCTGTCGGACAAGGTGTACGGACTGGTCCGCAAGGGCATCCTGGACGGCAGCCAGGCGCCGGGCAGCCGGCTGGTCGAGTCGGAGATCGCGCGCACCCTGGGCGTCAGCCAGGCACCGGTGCGGGACGCCATCAAACGGCTGGTCCACGAGGGCATGGTGATCTCGCTCCCGCGCCGCGGCAACTACGTCACCGAGCTGTCCACCGAGGAATTCACCATCGGCCGCGAGCTGCGCGCCGCGGTCGAGCAGATCGGCGCCGAAACCGTGGCGCGACTGGAGGGCGTCGACACGTCCCGGCTGCGCACGGTCGCGGAGCAGATGGTGGTCGCGGCGGCCGCCGAAGACCGCGCCGAGCTGCGGCTGCTGGATATGCAGTTCCACCGGACAGCGGTCGAGCTGGCGGCCAGCCCACTGCTGGTCCGGGTCTGGTCGATCATGGAGCCGAGCCTGATCAGCCAGCACGTCATCGGAGATCCGGCCTTCACCGGCGACTGGGACGCGGTCGCTCAGGATCACGTCCGGCTGGTGGATCTGCTCGACGCCGGTGACGCTCCGGTCGCCGGCCAGGCCTTCTTCGTGCACGCCGTCGGGCAAGGCAAGTTCCCGCCCAAGGCCTGATCAGCCCTGGTTGACGGGAACCCCGGCCCGTCTTACCGTGATCGTCAATCGATAGTCGATTATCAATTCCTTGGAGGAGGATCGTGACCACTACGCGCCGACGCTTCCGCGTCATTTCGGCGACCGGCCTGGCCCTGACCGCGCTGCTCGCGGCGTCGGCCTGCGGTGGCGAGAGCCAGGACGAGGCCGACGGTAAGAAGACACTGCGGATGCTGGTAAATGTGACACCGGCGCTTCCGGTGACCTTCTACGAGGACCTGGTGGCCCCGTTCGAGCAGGCCCATCCCGGCGTCGACGTCAAGATCGAAGCACCGACCGCAGCCACCGGGAACGTCCAGGAGACCCTGACCCAGCAGCTGGCCGCCGGTACCGAACCGGACCTGCTCGGCGGCCAGACCACCGCGGCCGAGGCCAAGGTGATGGCAACCCTTCCGAACGAGCCGTGGGTCACCGACACCCCGTTCGCGAAGGAGCTGCAGATCGACAGCCGGCAGTGGACGGTCGGCGCCTCCTTCCAGGCTCAGAGCCTGGTGTTCTACAACAAGGATGCCTTCCAGAAGGCCGGCATCGCCGCTCCCCCGGCGACGGTCGACGAGTTCACCGCCGTACTGAAGAAGATCAAGCAGGCCGGTGGGTACACACCGCTGGAGACCGCCGGTGAGTGGGTAACCGCGGCACAGTTCCAGCAGTTGGCCAACGCGGTGGTGATGCAGAACGAGCCGAACTGGTACTCCAAGCGCACCAAGGGCGAGGTCACCTTCGCGAACAGCGACTACAAGCGGTATGTCGAGGTCTACAAGTCGTGGATCGACGACGGGCTGGTGTCCAAGAACGCGAACGGCGTCAAGTACAACGACTCGCTGGTCGACTTCACGTCCGGCAAGGCGGCGACGTACGTGATGGGCAACTGGGCGGTGCCGACGATCGACCAGGCCAAGCCGAAGTTCGGGGTCGGCGTCTTCGCGGCGCCGTCGTTCGACGGCAAGCCGGTCCCGCAGGTCGGTGGGGCGGGCGACCTGTACAGCGTGCTGAATTCGTCCAAGCACAAGGCGGAGGCGTTCGAGCTGGTGAAGTACCTGGTCAGCGACAAGGCCGCCGTACAGAAACAGCTTGTTGCGGAGGGCAACTTCCGGACCGGCTTCAGCTACCAGGCCTCGCCGTTGACCCAGGAGGTCCAGAAGATCGTCGACGCCGCGCCGGGGGCGGTCGTCGCCGGTGACGGTTTCGGTGACAACACCGCGCCGAGCGGCTGGTCGGCCGAGCTCACCAAGATCCTGCAGAAGCTGTACCTCGGCGACTCCGCCGAGCAGGCGATCGCAGCAATGGACAAGTGGTGGACCGGGAATGCCCGCTGACCGACCACGCAAACGCCTGGGGCCTGCGGCCGGGGACATCGCGATGCTCGCCCCGGCGCTGGCTCTGGTGCTGGTGTTCATCCTGGTCCCGATCGGGATCGCCGGCTACCTGAGCCTGACCGACTGGGACGGGTTCACGCCGCGCCCGGAGTTCATCGGGTGGGAGAACTACCGCCGGATCTTCGACGACGAGCCGCTGGTCCAAGCGGCCGTCGTGACGCTGGTCATCGCGGTCGTCGGGACACTGTTCGCCAACGCACTCGGTCTCGGACTGGCACTGCTGGTCGATGGTCCAGGCCGCTTCAAAGCGGTCGCTCGCGGCGCCCTCTTCTACCCGTACATCATCGGCGCGGTGATCATCGGCTTCCTCTGGTCGGCGATCCTCGGCAGCAACGGTGCCGTCAACTCGGTGCTGCATGCGCTCGGCGGCACCGGCATCCCGTTCCTGGCCGAACCCACCTGGGCGATCATCAGCCTGGTGCTGGTGATCATCTGGGCGAACTTCGGCGTCACGATGGTCCTCTACCTCGCCGGGCTGCAGACGCTGCCCGGCGAGCTGATGGAGGCCGCACTGATCGACGGTGCGAACGCGTGGCAGACGTTCTGGCGGGTCAAGTTCGCATTGCTGGCACCCGTGGTCACCATCAATCTCGTGCTGACGATGATCTCGCTGCTCCGCACCTACGAGCTCGTCCTCGCACTGACCGCGGGCGGACCCGCCGGGACCACGCAGACCATCACGTACTACATCCTGACCATCTCCTTCGCGAACGGGAAGCTAGGGTACGGCGCCGCCCAGGCCGTCCTGCTGATGGTCGTCATCCTGGTCGTCACCGTTGCCCTGACGGCGATGCGCCGCAGGGCCGAGAGGGACGTCGCCGCATGAAGGTTCTCCGCACCGGCATCCTCACGATCGCGGGCGTCATCATGCTCGCACCGCTCTACCTGCTGGTCGTGAACAGCTTCAAATCCCAGCAGGACATCATGGAGCGGCCGTTCAGCTTCCTGGTCGACCTCTCCCCCAGTTACCTGTGGGACGCGCTGACCGCGCCGACGTACAACGTAGTCCGCGGCTATCTGGTGACCGCAGGCTTCGTCATCGGGGTCGGACTGCTCTGCCTGATCGTCACGATTCCGGCCGCGTACGTCGTTGCCCGCGGCCTCCGTCGGGCCCATCGGGTGGCACTGATGATCATGCTGGCCGGACTGTTCATTCCCAGTCAGGTCCTGGTGATCCCGGTCGTCTACGTGCTCCGCTCGATCAACCTGATGGGGACCGTGCCGGGCTTCCTGTTGTTCGAGACGACACTGACGATCCCGGTGTCGGTGTTCCTGTTCACCGGCTTCATCCAGACGATCCCCGTCCAGCTGGACGAGGCCGCCCGGATCGACGGTGCGAGCCGGCTCCGGATCCTGCTCCAGGTGATCGTGCCGCTGATGCGGCCGGCGATCGCGACGGTCGTCGTACTGAACGCGGTCAGCGTCTGGGCGGACTTCGTGAACCCGCAGATCATCCTCGGCCCGGCCTCCGGGATCTACACCGTCACGACCGGGGTCTACGCCGCGATCGGGCAGTTCACCACGAACTTCTCCGCGGTCTATCCGAACCTGCTGCTCGCGATCGCCCCGGTGTTCGTGTTCTTCGTCTTCATGCAGCGGCACATCATCAGCGGACTGACCTCGGGGGCGCTCAAGGGATGACCACAATCACGGGGAGTACGCCGGTCGTCCAGCCACCGGAGTGGGCCGTCCTGCAGCGGCATCTGATGGCCACGATCGAGGCCGCGTGGCGGGAGTTCGAGGCCAAGTACACCGGGCTGGACGGGCGGCTGCGCTACCACGGGCAGATGTTCGGCCGGGACGGTGTGGACGACTTCTACGAACCGTTCTTCAACTGGCCGACGTTCTATCTGCTGGGTGGTTCGGACGACATCCTGACGGCGGCCAAGCGGCACTGGGAGGGCGTCACCCGGCAGCTCACCGAGCGCGGCTTCCTGATCGACGAGTACGAACGCGGTTACGACTGGTTCCATCAGGGTGAGTCGCTGGTCTTCTTCTATGCCTTGTGTGCCGCGGATCCGGCCGATCCGGTCTTCCGTGAACGGGCGCTGCGCTTCGCCAGGCTCTACCTGCCGGGATCGCCGACCGGCAACTACGATCCCGGCCACCGCATCATCGTTGCCCCGCACAACGGTTCGGGCGGCCCGCGCCCCGGGGTCGGCGAGGAGTGGGAGAGCTACCCGGCCACCCAACTCGGGATGAAGCCGTACGGCCTGCCGCTCGACGACGTCCCCGGAATCCGGGTCTGGGACGACCTCGCCGTACCGGCGAACGCCGACCGCATGGGTCAGGCGATGCAGGAGCGGATGGGCGTCGGCGACACCGCCGTGAACCTGGCCGCCACCTCGCTGGCCGCCAATGCCTGGCTCTACGACAACGCCACCGAGTTCCGGGACTGGATCATCGAGTACGTCGACGCGTGGCGAGCGCGCGCGGAGGCCAACGACGGCCTGATTCCGGACAACGTGGGCCCTGCCGGCAAGGTCGGTGAGTTGCACTCGGGCGACTGGTACGGCGGCCACTACGGCTGGGCGTGGCCGCACGGACTGCACTCCGTCGGTTCGGCGGCCCTGATCGCTGCCACCAACGACTTCCTGGTCCGCGGTGACGAGTCGATCTGGAACCTCGCCCGCGTGCCGCTCGACACCGTGCTCGCACAGGCCCGGCGACGGCGCTTCGATCCGAAGTCCTCGACCCTCGGGCACTGGTGGGAGACACACCTGGGCGAGGACATCCAGTACGAAATCGAACTGGTGCCGTACCGGCATTCGACCGGCGGCTGGTTCGACTGGCATCCGGTGCCGATCCACTTCCTCTTCTGGCTCTGGTGGAACAGCGGCAGCGACGGCGACCGATCGAGGCTGGAGCAAGCTCTCGCCCGAGCCGGCTACCGCTGGCGCCGCGTCCAGCAGTTCCGCGACAAGGAGGAAGCCGGCCACGAGGCCGCTTGGTTCGCCTGGTTGCGCGGTGAGTATCCAGACCAGCCTCGGCAGAGCTTGCTGATGGCACTCGGCCAGGTCTCGCAACGGCTCGCGCTGATCCGGCAGGACGACACGCTCAGCCAGGGCGACGACATCCACTGGTGGCAGCAGGTCAACCCGGTCGCGACCGAGATCCTGTCGCAGCAGATCCTCGGTGCACCGACCACCCTCTACAACGGCGGGCTACCGGTCGCCCGGCTGCGGTACTGGGACCACGAGCGTGAGCGGCCCGGTCTGCCGGAGGGTGTCGCGGCTCTGGTCCGGGACCTGTCCGACGAGGCCATCACCTTCACGCTGGTCAACCTCGATCCGGTGCGCACCCGAAGGGTCGTCGTACAGGCGGGTGGCTGGGGTGAGGACCGCATCGACCAGGTCACGTTCGACACGTTGGGCGACGGCTGGCCCGGGCCGGTGCACGGCCGCTCCGACATCACCGAACCGGCGGTCGAGCGGCAGCAAGTCCCGGTCGGCGCGAACCAGCTCGTGATCAAGCTCCCACCGCTCACCCAGATCACACCGACGTTCCGCCTGACCCGGCGCGCGTACCCGGCCAGGCACCAGACCTACTCGACCATCTCGGAAGGCCTTCGATGACAACGCCCCAGAATCGATCCATCGTCGAACTGCCCGTTCGTGGCAAGGAATTCCGGCGTGCGCCCCGCGAACTCGTCGACGGTATGGGCAGCATCTCCGCCGCGACCTCGGCGGCGCTGCTCCACAAACTGGGCATCCGGCGCTCGTGGATCAACGGCCCCGCGCCACTGGTCGCTGATCAGCCGGCGATCGCGGGATCCGCGCTGACGTTGCAGTTCATGCCGCAACGCGAGGACATCGCCAGTGGCGCGGAGCAGGAAACCATTGAGCGCACCACCGCGCTGTGGGCCGTCCTGGAGTCGGTGCAACCAGGCGACGTACTCGTGATCCAGGCCTACGGCAGCTCCTACACCGGCTGCCTCGGCGACATGCTCGTGCGGTACTTCAAGAAGCGCGGCGGCGCGGGGATCGTCGTCGACGGCCGGATCCGCGACGCGCGGCGGGTGCGGCAGCTCGGCGTACCGATCTGGTGCACAGGCACAACCCCCAACTACGCCTCGCAATCCGAGCTGTTTCCGTGGGCGTACGACGTACCGGTGGCGGTCGGCGGCGCGCTCTGCCTGCCCGGCGACATCGTCGTCGCCGATGACGACGGAGCCGTCGTAGTACCCGTCGGCCAGGCGGATGCCCTGGTGCGTGAGGCCAGTGCCCACGAGGAATGGGAGCGGTTCAGCCGCGCGCGGCTCGACGAGGGCGCTCGTCTGTCCGACTACTACCCACTGGGCGACAACAGCCGCACCGCATTCGAGGAGTGGTCCAGATCTCAGGCGAAAGGAAGCAGACGATGAAGATTGCCGTCATCGGCGGTAGCGGACTGATCGGGTCCAAGCTTGTTCCCCACTTGGCCGGGCCGGGACACGAGGTGACCGTCGCATCCCGCCGGACCGGTGTGGATACCCTCACTGGTGCCGGCTTGAAGGAAGTCTTGGCCGATGCCGACATCGCGGTCGATGTGACGAACTCACCGTCATTCGCCGATGACGACGTACTGGAGTTCTTTCGCACGTCGACCGGAAACCTCGTCAGCGCTGCGCAGGCTGCCGGTGTGCAGCACTATGTCGCGCTGTCCGTGGTTGGCTGCGACCGGATGGCCGACCTCGGGTACATGCGGGCCAAGGTCGCCCAGGAGACGCTGATTCGTGAGTCCGGTCTGCCGTACTCGATCGTGCGTGCCACGCAGTTCTTCGAGTTCGCCGGCGGTATCGCCGACGCTGCCACCGTCGATGGTGAGGTGCGCGCTGCACCGGCTGGTGTCCAGCCGATTGCTGCCGATGACGTCGCCACCGCCGTCGCACGCAGAGTGCTGGGATCGCCGATCAACGACTTCGTCGAGCACGCAGGCCCGGAGGTGCTCACCTTTGCCAGTTGGATCCGTGCGTTCCTGAGCGCACGCTCCGACGTACGGCGGGTCGTCGTCGACTCCAAGGCACAACTGTTCGGGGCTGTGCCCCGCGCCGACATGTTCCTGCCGAGCCCCGGCGCGACGCTGGCCCCCACCACGCTCGCCGCCTGGCTGACCGCGGGCTGACCAACCTGGGTGTGCGACTCCTACGGGCCAGCCGCTCCTTCGTCGGAAGGTGGGAGTGGGCGGTCGAAAGGAGTTGTCATGCCAGCGGTCCACGCTGCCGTTGCTCAAGCGCTCGCTGAGTACGGCGTCGACGTCATGTTCGGTCTGATCGGTGATGCGAACATGTTCATCGCGCAGAGCTTCGTCGTCGAGCAGAAGCGCCGGTACGTCGGCGCCGTGCACGAGGCCGGCGCGATGTTCATGGCCTACGGCTACGCCAGCGTCACCGGCGATCTGGCGGTGGTCACGGTGACCCAAGGGCCGGCGCTGACCAACACGATCACCGGCCTGGTCGAGGGCGTGCGGGGCCGGCTGCCGATGCTGGTCATCGCGGGCGACACACCAGTTGCCAGCCGCAACCATCCGCAGGACGTCGACCACCGCGACTTCGTGCTGCCGACCGGCGCGGGCTACGAGCAGGCCCGGACTCCCGGCAGCGTCCTCGACGACCTCGCGATTGCGATCCGTCGCGCCATGCTCGAGCGTCGTCCGGTGGTGCTGAACATCCCGTCCGATTTTCAGTTCCAGGAGATCGCGTACCGCCCGGTCCCGCTCCGGCTGGCGGCGTACCAGCCGTTGCAGCCGGACTCCGTCGCAGTCGCCGGTGCAGTTGACCTGCTCGCCGGGGTACGTCGTCCCGTGTTGCTGGCGGGGCGAGGCGCTATTCCGGCCCGCTCGGAGCTCATCCGGTTGGCTGAGCGTCTCGGGGCGCCGGTGACAACGACGCTCAAGGCGCGGGACCTGTTCCGGGGCGATCCGTTCGACCTGGGGATCACCGGCGGCCTCGCCACGCCAGTCGCCGTACAGACTCTCGCGGAGGCCGACTGCCTGCTGGTCTTCGGGGCAGGCCTCAACGACTTCACTACAGGCCACGGCAAGCTGCTCGAAGGCAAACGCATCATCCACGTCGAGGCGAGCCCAGACCACCTCGGCCCGTACGACGCCGTCGTGGCCGGCGATCCGGCCGCAGTCGCCCGGGCGATCCTGCGCCGACTCGACGTCCGGCAGATCGCAACCTCCGGCTTCCGCTCGGATCAGCTGGCTGAACGGATCGCGGCGGCCGCGATGGACAGTACGGCGGTCGAATCCGTCCCCGGAACGGTGGACGCGGCCAGCGCACTCCGCTTCCTCGACGCGGTCCTGCCGACGGATCGCGTCGTGGTCTCCGACGGCGGCCGGTTCATGATGACGTCGTTGCCGTTGCTCCGCGTCGCGCATCCAAGCGCGTTCGTGCTGCCGCAGAACTTCGGGTCGATCGGCACCGGCATGGGCGCTGCCATCGGTGCCGCGTACGCCGAGCCGCGGCGGCCCGTCGTACTGGTCGTTGGGGACGGCGGCTTCCTGCACGGAGGCTTGGCCGAGTTCAGCACGGCCGTCCGGGAACGTCTCGATGTGATCGTTGTCGTGTGCAACGACGGTGGTTACGGCGCCGAGCACATCCAGTTCCGCGACCGGGCGCTCGATCCGGCGATCTCATTGTTCGACTGGCCGGATCTGGCGGACGTTGCCCAGGCTCTCGGCGGTGCAGCCGTCACCGTCCGTGGGCTCCCCGACCTCGCGAAGGCGACCGTTGCGATCGAGCAGCGCGAGCGGCCGTTGCTGATCGATCTCCGGCTCGATGTCATGGTCGACACTCGCATCCAGCACTGAGCGCCGTGACAAAGCGTAAATCCGCTGTCACAAAGTGCACCGGCGTCTTGTCTTCCTGGAAACCGCACGACTGCCAGAGGAGACGAACGTGAACTGGAACAGCAACACAGCAATGCATGACGAACTGGTGCCGTCACGCTATGCGGTGAAGGTCGGCGAGATCGACGTGATGGTGATCAGCGACGGAGTTCTGCCGATCACCGCCACCACGATGGCGACCAACGTCGCGGCGCCGGACCTGGCGGCGTGGCTCAAGGACGAGTTCCTGCCGCCGGAAATTCTCGACTGGCCGCTCAACGTGGCCGTGGTCCGGAGCGGGGACCGCACTGTCCTGATCGACTCCGGCCTGGGGACGGAGTTCCCGGGATTCCCACGGGCCGGACAGTTGGCTCTCCGGCTCGAGGCGGCCGGGATCGCGCCGAAGTCCGTCACCGACGTGGTGCTGACGCACCTGCACATGGACCACATCGGCGGGCTGCTCGTCGACGGACTCCGCGGCCGGCTGCATGCCGACGTACAGGTCCATCTGGCCTCGGCCGAGGCCGAGTTCTGGCAGGCACCTGACTTTTCGAAGACGGTGATGCCGGCGCCGATCCCGGAGGTGTTGCAGTCGACGGCGACGCGGTTCCTGGATATGTACTCCGACCAGCTGCGGCCGTTCGAGACCGAGTACGAAGTTGCGCCGGGCGTGCTGATTCGCCGTACAGGTGGTCACACGCCGGGGCACAGCGTCGTGCGGGTGGAGTCCGGCGGTGAGCGGCTCACGTTTGCCGGCGACGCGGTCTTCCAGCCTGGGTTCGAGTACCCCAACTGGTACAACGGGTTCGAGCACGACCCCGAGGAGTCTGCCCGGGTCCGGATCAAGCTGCTCGAGGAGCTGGCGGCCAGCGGCGATCAGCTGGTAGCGACCCACCTGCCGTTCCCGTCGGTCTGCCACGTAGCCAAGGCCGGTAACGCGTTCCGCTTCGTACCGACCGTCTGGGACTACTGAGCCAACGCGCACCAGTTCCAGTCCGAGCGAACGTAGGCAGGTTCGAAACCGAGCCGGAGGAGATTGTTGAGGGACGGCGCCATCCGATCCGGCCCGGGCGCCGCCGTCCCCGCGACCAGCAGGCGGCAGCCCATCGACCGGGCTGCCGCCATCACCGCGGCCGCGACGGCCGATTCGGCCCGCCTTCGCCGGCGCCCTTGCAGTGACGTCGTGGTGGTGAGCAACCCGTCGTCACCGAGAACGAACAGGTTGCCAAGAGCAATCATTTCGTCGTTCTCCCAGGCAGCGAAGGACCGGAAGTCCGCGTGTTCGACGGCGGGGGCCACCTCTGCCACCCGGAGCGTCGTTTCCGGTACCTCAACCTGAGTCCGGTCGATCCGTGCGATCAGCTTGAGGTCCTCGGCACCGATGACGAGGCCGTACCTGGCCGCGATCGACCGCCAGTTCATCGGGAGGAGATCAGGAGCGAACTGCAGGGTGGCGTCGGAAACAACTTCCTCGGTGTAGATGCCCAGCAAGCGCTCGACCAACGACTCGGTCACCGAGGTGAACCCGAGCGCCCTGTTCCCCCAGCCGTTCAGGTCCTTCCGCATCGAGACGACGACACCGTCCTCGATGCGATGGGTCGTGATCCCCAGCAGCTCCTTCACCGGATCCACGGACCGGAAGAGGAATTCGGCCTCCAGCTGCTCGACCAGGGCGACCACCGGATCACGATCGACCCATGAATATCCCATCGTCATAGGTCGCATGCTCACGGACCCGATCCGGCCCAGGGTATGAAAACCATTCCTACTTTCCTTTCAGTGCTGTGCTGCAGAGTTGATGGAAGCTCTCGATCCGGAGGCAACGGGGCGGTTGCGTCCGGATCGAGGGGCCAAACGTCACGAAGGGGAGCTCCTGTGCCGGCTGTTCTGATCCACGGTGTTCCCGACACCCACCGGCTGTGGGACGCCGTACGGCGGAATCTGTCCCGCCAGGACGTCCAGGCGTGGGACCTGCCCGGCTTCGGCGCTCCGCTCGCCGACGGCTTCGGCGCGACCAAGGAGGAGTACGTCGACTGGCTGATCCAGCGCCTGGAATCGATCGGCGAACCAGTTGATCTGGTGGGCCACGACTGGGGATGCATCCTCACTGCCCGCGTTGCGTCTCTGCGACCCGACCTGGTCAAGACCTGGGCCGGAGGCAACGGACCGATCAACGGCGGCTACCACTGGCATGCCCTCGCGGAGATCTGGCAGGACCCGGACCAGGGCCGGCAGTTCATGGCCGACTCGACCCCGGCCTCACTCACCGAACTGGTGGCCGGCTTCGACATCCCGGCCGAACTGGCAGCCGAAACAGCCAGTCGGGTGGACGAGGTGATGAAGGACTGCATCCTCAAGCTGTACCGATCGGCAGTGACCGTGGGCGCCGAGTGGGAACCTGGGCTGGCGAACGTGCAAGCGCCGAGCGTGGTCTTCTGGGGAGCGCTCGATCCGGCCTGCCAGATCGAGTTCGGTCACCGCCTCGGCGAATCACTGCGGGCCGCCGATGTCGTCGAGCTCGACTGCAACCACTGGACGGTGCTGCAGAAACCTGCCGAGGTCGCGGCTCTCCTTGAGGCGCACTGGAGCAACTAGCGGCCGGCCAGGTTCGGAGGTGTCGAACCTGGCCGGCCGGCTTAGGTCGATCAGGGGTACTGGCCGACGACGGTCGACGGGATGATCTCCGGTGCGCCGTCCATCAGGCCCGCCTGCTGGAACTCCTTGAAGGCGCTCAGCGACTGCAGCAGCGCGCCGTTGCCCGAGGAGATGTGCAGGAACTGCCCGTCCGGCAACTCGATGGACTGGTAGGTCAGTCCTTCCGGCTGCTCGGCTGCCAGCTGAGCGAACAGCGCCTCGACCTTGGCGCGGTTCTCCGCCGCCGCCCCCGGCTTCGTGCCGTACCGCACGACATTCACTTTTTCGCCTGCCACAACGACTCCTTGAACTGTGGGCCTCCGGTGGGATCCGGCGGCCGTCGCAGAGAAGACAAGGCCGAGGGCGGCATTCGTGACGGCGACTCTGACCGGGAGTGCGACTCCTATCGTCCGGCCGCCAACGGGCGTTTGAATGTCTTCGGCCTGCCCACATATCCCCTGCCAGCAAGGAACTCCGATGCTCGACTTCGAAACCAAGATCTTCGACAAGGAAACTCTGACGATCGGCGACCGGACCGAGTCGATCGTGCGCGGTGGCCGGCACCTGTTCGACCGGCTGCCGGCCGCCTTCGAGGGTATCCATCAGCTCGGCGTCATCGGCTGGGGGCCGCAAGGTTCGGCGCAGGCGCAGAACCTGCGCGACTCGCTCGGCAGCGCGGTCCGGAGGGTGACCGTCGGGCTGCGCACCGATTCGGCGTCCTGGCACGCGGCGATCGACGCCGGCTTCACGCCCGAGGACGGCACCCTCGGTGAGATGTACGACGTCATCCGCGGATCCGACATGGTGGTCCTGCTGATCTCGGACGGCGCGATGGCCGAGTCGTACCAGGACATCTTCGCCGCACTGCAGCCCGGAACCACGCTCGGTCTGTCGCACGGCTTCCTGCTCGGTCACCTCGAGCTGATGGGCGACCGGTTCCCCGACGACATCGATGTGGTCGCGGTCTGCCCCAAGGGCATGGGCGCTTCGGTTCGTGCGCTGTACCTGCAGGGCAAGGAGGTGAACGGCGCCGGCATCAACGCCAGCTTCGCCGTACACCAGAACGTCACCGGCCGGGCCGTCGAGCGCGTGCTGGGCTGGTCGGTCGCCCTCGGAGCGCCGTACACGTTCCAGACCACTCTCCGGTCGGAGTACCTGTCGGACCTGTCCGGCGAACGCGGCATCCTGGCCGGCGGTCTGCATGGCATCGTCGAGAGCCTCTACCGGCACTTCGGTGACCTGGGCCTGAGTGATGAGGATGCCTTCCGGCACTCCGCGGAGTCGCTGACCGGGCCGATCTCGCGCGTGATCTCACAGGAGGGGATGATCGGCGTCTACAAGCGCTTGAGCGCAGCCGGCCAACGGCGATTCGCTGAGGGCTACTCCGCCAGCTATCCGCTCGGCTTCGAGCTCATCCACGAGATCTACGACGAGATCCAGTCGGGCAACGAACTGCGCAGCGTGGTCCTGGCCAACCGGCGGCTCGCTCGGTTCCCGCTGGGCAAGATCGACCAGGCCGGCATGTGGCGCGTCGGTGAACAGGTCCGCGCCGAGCGCGTCGCGGAGCAGATCCCGCTGGATCCCTTCACCGCCGGCGTGTTCATCGGCGTGATGATGGCCCAGATCGACGCCCTGATCGAGTACGGACACCCGTACTCCGAGATCGCCAACGAATCGGTGATCGAGGCCGTCGACTCGCTCAATCCCTACATGCACGCCCGCGGGATCGCCTACCTCGTCGACAACTGCTCGATCACCGCCCGGATCGGCGCTCGCAAATGGGCACCCCGCTTCGACTATGCCCTGACCCAGCGCGCGTACCCCGCTCTCGGCGACGTGGACCCGGCCCTGATCGCGGACTTCGAGCAGCACGTGATCCACGACGTACTCCGCGTGTGTGCCGAGCTGCGGCCGTCGGTCGACATCTTCGTCGAGTAGTGATGCCGTCGGACAAAGCTGATGTCCGCGACGCCCGGGCTCTGCACACACTGTTGTGTGCAGAGCTCAGTGTCGCGGCCGGCCTGGTGTTGTCCATCAGGCCGAGAGTGCGGTCCCGGGCGCGGGTCGTATGTGGCCACCTGGACCTGATGGAACGGCTCTTGGAGCTACACCTCGAGGCGACGGAGTTGCTGCTCTGGCCGAAGCTCTTGGCCCGCGCCGGGCTCGACCTGTCAGAGCTGGACGAGTTGCGCGACCAGATCGGTGTGCTCCGGCACCGTGCAGAAGGTCTGCAGTCCTGGTGGCGATCGGATGGCGACTTCGAGGCAGCCGCCCGACTGGCCGGCGTACTGGCCAAACTCGCGGCCGTGTGGTCGTCGTACGTCGATCTCGAGGAACGGCGAGTGCTGCCGTTCGTCTCGGATTTCATCAGCGACGCGGAGTGGCGCGAGATCCGCGAATACACCGTGGGTGGGCTGCCGTGGCGGCGGCTGCCCGTCATCCTCGGGATGCTGGAACCGGACGTGCCGCTGACTGATCGGTCGCCGATTTCCCGCTGGCTGCTGCAGCGGCTGCGCACGTCGTACCGGAAGAAGGTGTACCGGGACTTCTCAGACAGGGAGTAAAACTCCTAGGCAGTCCCCGTGGCCACCGGCTGGAATGTCGGGTATGAACGACTTCCCCCCGATGATCGTGCCGGTGGATCACACCGCGCCGGTCCCGCGCCGGATCCGGGCCATGCTCGCGAATCGCTGTGTCGTGGACACCACCAATGCGCTCTACCTGTGGGAGTGGCGCGGCTACCCGGCGTACTACATCCCGGTCTCGGACATCGCCGACGGGCTGCTGCGAGACACCGGGCAGGTGGAGCAGCAGCCTCGCGGCCTGGCCCGGATCCACGAAGCCGGCCACGGACAAGCGCGCCGGTACGACGACGGCCTGGTGCCTGGGCACGTCACCTTCGACTGGGAGTCGATGGACACCTGGTTCGAGGAGGACGACCAGGTCTGGGTGCACCCGCGGAGCCCGTACCACCGGGTCGACCCGATGCGCTCGTCGCGGCACGTCAAGGTGGAGCTGGACGGCGTCGTACTGGCTGAGTCCGACGCGACGGTGACCGTGTTCGAAACGGGGCTGCCGACTCGGTACTACTTCCCTCGGCATGCAGTGAACTTCGAGCACCTGACCCCGAGCCCGACTCGAACGCAGTGTCCCTACAAGGGCCGCACAGGCGAGTACTGGTCAGTGGGCGATCGAGCCGACCTCGCGTGGTCGTACGACTTCCCGACGGTGGCGCTGCGCCCCGTGATGGGGCTGGTCGCCTTCCTGAACGAGGAGGTCGATCTGACCATCGACGGTGTGCGCCTGGACCGCGTGATCACGCACTTCTCTCGCTGAATCTCGCCTTGTCACGAACCGGCGGGCTGGCCTGTCTAACTGTTGACGGGGACCAGCCGGGTCTGCGCTAGTCGGAAAGGTCATGATGGAGGACGCTGCGCTGCACGAGGCGACCGAGATCTTCACCCAGGTTCGGCCGCAGCTGTTCGGGATCGCGTACCGCATGCTGGGCAGTGTCAGTGACGCCGAGGACCTGCTCCAAGAGGTCTGGCTGCGCTGGCAGGCTGTTGATCGTACGACGGTGATGAACCCGGCGGCGTACCTGTCGACAGCCACCGCGAGGCTGGCGATCAACGCCACTAAGACGGCCTACGCGCGGCACGAGACCTACATCGGCCCGTGGCTGCCCGAACCGGTCGACACCTCGGCCGATCCACAGCTGGGCGCGGAGCGTGGTGCTGCGCTGGAGTTCGCCGTACTGATGTTGATGGAGAAGCTCTCACCGCACGAGCGCGCGGCGTACGTGCTTCGGGAGGCTTTCGCGTATCCGTATCGGCAGATTGCCGAGATCGTCCAGACCACTGAGGTCACCGCTCGCCAGTGGGTCAGCCGTGCGCGCAAGCGGCTGGCTGCGGACCGGCGAACTCCGGTGGCGCCGTCCGAACAGCGGCGGCTGCTCGACGGCTTCCTGGCCGCCGCCCAGGCCGGTGACCTCGCCGGTCTGGAAGAGCTGCTCGCCGACGAGGTGATCAGCTACTCCGACAGCGGCGGTACCTCCAGCAACGCATCCCGCGTTCCCCTGTACGGCGCCGCAACCGTCGCGGCGGCGGTCGTCGGCTTCGCGGCCAAGGTCTGGCACGATGTCTCCGCAGAGCCCGTGACTGTCAACGGCCAGCACGCGCTACGCCTCCGCCAGGACGGCGAAGTCTTCGCCCTCCTCACTGTTGATGCCTCGGACAACGGCATCACCCAAGTCCTCTGGCAGGTCAACCCCGCCAAGATCAAAGGAGCAGGTTCGTGGATCTGAAGATTGCCGGACGGACTGCGGTGGTCTGCGCGTCCACCTCCGGCTTGGGCGAGGGCGTAGCCAGGGCACTCGCCGCGGAAGGCGCGAACGTCGTGGTCACCGGGCGCCGCGCGGAGCTGGCCAAGTCGATCGCCGCACAGTTGCCCTCGGCAATCGGTATCGGCGTGGACATGATGAGCGAGGGCGGTCCCGAACAGATCATCCAGGCCGCTGTGGATGCTTTCGGATCGGTGGACATCCTTGTTCTCAACGGTCCTGGGCCGAAGCCGGCTACCGCCTTGGACGTGACGACGGAAGACATCGGTACGGCGGTCGCCTCGGTGGTCCGGCCACAGCAGCGGCTGGTGTCCTTGGTGCTGGACGGGATGCGCGAACGTGGCTGGGGCAGGATCCTGGCCATGTCGGCCACGAACATCGTGGAACCGCTGCCCGCGCTGGCGTTGTCCAACATCGGCCGCCCCGCGCTCGCCGGTTACCTCAAGGCCCTCGCCACCCAGGTCGCACCGGATGGCGTCACCGTGAACCTCCTGCTGGCTGGCGGTTTCCGCACCGCCCGGCGAGACGCCGTCGAAGCGACCAAGGCCGCTCGCACCGGCCGGCCCGCGGCCGACATCCAGGCCGAGGAGGCCGCCGAGGTCCCGATGCGCCGGTTCGGTGTCGTCCACGAGTTCGCTGACGTGGCGGCCTTCCTCTGCAGCGACCTCTCGTCGTACATGACCGGAACGGCTGTCCGCTGCGACGGCGGATTGGTTCACAGCCTCTGACCTAGAGGTTGGCGAGTTCGCGCAATCTCTTCTCGGTAAGGCTTCCGGGCTCGGCCTGATAGACCTTGAGCAGCTGCCCGGGAGCCTCGTTCACCCGCAGCGTGTGGTAGACCAACTCGAGCTCGCCGACCTCCGGGTGCCGGATGCGCATCGTCTCGTACTTCGTTTGCCGCACCTCGTACTTGGCCCACATCCGCGCGAAGTCGGCGCTCTCGGCACACAGCCTCTCCACGATCGCCTCCCGCCGCGCCGAGTTGCCGCCCAGACTGGCAGCACCCGCATGCAGCGCCGCCACACCCCGGCGCGCGATGACCTCCCAGTCGACGAAGAACTCCTTCGCCTGCGGGTCAAGAAAGACGAACAGCAGCGCGTTGCGCGTCCCCGCCGAAGCGTAAAGAGCCGCGCCCAGCGGATTAGCGACCAGGATGTCCAGCTCCGACCCAACAACCATGGCCGGCGTATCCCGCCACGCCCCCAGCATCCGCTCGAGCTCCGGGCTCACCTCCTCACCCCCGAACGCATCACACGCCAGCGGCGGATGAGCCAGCCGATGCAGGTGCTCCGTAGCCTCCGCATCCAGCCGCAGAACCTCAGCCAACGCCTTGATCACCCGATGCGAAGGATTCCGCTCCCGCCCCTGCTCCAACCGCGACAGGTAATCAGCACTGATCCCCGCCAGCGTCGCCAGATCCTCCCGCCGCAACCCACTGGCCCGCACACTCCGCGGCCCAGCCAACCCAACATCCGCCGGACTCAACAAATCCCGCCGAGCCCTGATGAACTCCCCCAGCCGGTTCTGTCCCATACCCTGTAAGACAACATCCTTCTGCGACCTGTGACACGTTTACTTGTTGCTAGCTGCCAGCCAACATCCGGTCCTGCGTCCTGCTCAGGACCAGCACGAGCAGTGGCAGGAGAACGGTCAGGCCGAGCGTGATGGCAAGGCCGGTCGCACTGCCGGTCGACAGATGCTCCAGATGCATCAGGTGAAAGACCGTGTGCGGCACCGCGAACACCAGATAGGCCACCATGGTCAGCCGCACGATCGACAAGGTCATCGTGGCGAGCGTGTAGAACAGCACGACCGCGAACCCCAGGTTCATCAGACCGTAGTCACGCATCAGATGCTCGTTGTACGGCGGCAGCATCGCAGTCCACCCCGTATCGAGAAACGGCAACGGACCGTCCTCATAGAACGACATCGGCCAGATCGAGCCCCAAACACCGACCATGGCCGTCTGAACTGCCAGCAACGCAACCAGCGCGCGAGTCATCGGCGCCTCTCCTTGTCAGGTTGTGATGTTCCACCGCCCGGATCATCCGACAAGGCCACAGGTCTTGAGTAGGAGTAGAACACCCGCCCTGACCCAGAACTCGTACTCGTTGACTACACCCACATGATCGGTCTGCTCGCCTTTCCGGTCGCGGGCCTGACCTCCCCGAGCTGAATCACCCGGCGTTCTCGGTGCGTCGTGAACCTCGTCCGGAGTCAGGTGCCGCGAATCACGAAGGGCTTGGTCGTCCCGGGGACCTTGTTGTAGCACCCTGACCCTGGCAGGTAGACGCGATAGGAGATGTTCCCCTTGTACGACGGTTGCGCGTTGAGGGTGAACCGGTCGCTGTCACGTACTTTGCCGGAACCGACCTCGCGCCACGCAGTTGCGCCGTACAGACGCTGGAGAACGACCTGGCAACCGGAACCGTAAGCGACAGCGCCGTTCACCGGGACGATCGTTCCGACCGGGGCACTGGTTCTCGACGGGGCCGCCGAGACGGCGGCGGGGCGCCAGATGGGAGTCTCGAGGCGGCTTATCCATCCCGGATTCCCTGGGATGGATAAGCAGGTGGTGACGTCGCCGACGGGTTGGCGGTCGTGGGGCAGGACGACATTGCCGCTGGTATCGCTCAAAACCTTGGTCTCTTCACGCTTCTCCAGACAGCGCTCTTCCTCACCGACCAAAGCTTTGAGCCGGGTGCCGTACGGCTTACCTGTCTGCGAGTCGGTGATGGTGTACCGCACCGACCAGGGCTTGTCGTACGGCACCACCTTCGGCGTCACCAGCGACGTGACCTTCGGGACATGGACGCCGTCCACCACCAGCTTCGGCGGATCCGCCACCGGCGCCGGGTCGTAGGTGCCAGTACCGGCGACGAACTCGAGCGCGTCCACCATCGCGGCCTCGACGGTTCCGCTCGCGGTGGACGGGACGTTCGCCGTACCCCGCCATACGCCTGGCGTACCGTCGCCCTCGACCAGCGCCAGTTCCATCGAGGAAAACTCGGTCAAGGGACCCGTGCCGCTGATCCGCTTGAACTGCACATACAACGACGCCCTGTCCTCGTAAGAGCCCTCTACGCTGACCGTGACGGGCACCGTGTTGAGCGAAGAGACGGCAACGCTTCCCCGGCTCAAGGTGACCTTCAACGCTGGACGATCAGCGGCCTGCGCAGCCGGCGCAACGCCGACCGACACTCCCAGGAACGGCACGGCAAGAACCGGCGCCAGAATTCGTCGCATCTGCATGCAGCCGATTCTGTCAATGAGTCTGGGGACCGGTCCCCAGACTCTCACCCAAGGCATAGGCGTGGCTGGTGCGTACCAGGCCCCACACCAACTGCTTGATCGAGGCAGTATCTTTCCGTTGACCGGGGCGGCAACTCCGCCCTGGGGTCGAGAGGAGGCTCGTGACTGACGCGACCAAGGCCGTCATGCCTGAGCGCGGCACAGCGACACGTGAGCGAATCCTCGCGACCGCTGAACGGCTGTTCGCCGAGTACGGCGTCCTGTCGGTGTCCAACCGGCAGATCAGCCAGGCCGCCGGCCAAGGCAACAACGCCGCGGTCAGCTACCACTTCGGGAGCAGGACCGCGCTGATACAGGCGATCGTGCGCAGGCACACCGAGCAGATCGAGCAACTACGCCTCCAGAGGCTGGCGGACGCCGACTCCTTCACCAGCCTTCGGGACTGGGTGGATTGCCTCGTTCGGCCATACCTCGCCTATCTCGACTCACTCGGCAGCCCGACGTGGTTCGCGCGGTTCAGCGCGCAGCTGATGACCGATCCGGAACTGCGCGACATCATGATCACGGAGTCCCTGACCTCCCCCACACTGCTGGTGATCCTCGACGGACAGAACCGGCACCTCGCCGAGCTACCACTCGCCGTACGGGAAGAGCGCTGGGGCATGGTTCACCAACTGCTGGTGCACGTGTGGGCCGAGCGGGAACGCGCTCTCGCCGAAGGAACCCCCACACCGCGATCCAGTTGGGACGACGCAGCGACCGGCCTGATCGACGCCGTCGTCGGCCTGTTGACGGCACCGGTCTCCCCCGGCGTCTAGCGACCGGCCCGTCGGCCTGATCACCGGCTGCCGGCGTCCGGCAGGAATCCCTCGGCGACCAGACGCAGCGTCTCCTGCACGATGCTGAGCTGCTCGCGATACTCCTCGCCGTGCCAGGCATACTCCTCGGCCGTGATCCGGACAGCGGCCACGATCATCGCCGCCTGGACCCGGACTTCCAGTCTGAGCGAACCCGAGCCGGTCCGGTTTGCGATCGCGATCGCGATCCTCCCCTCCAGATCGCTGGTCGCCTGCAGCCACACCCGGCGCAGAGCCGGCTCCTCGCGGGTCAGCCCGACGATCCCGACGACCTCCGCGACATCGAGATCGGTCCCGGAAAGTTCGGCCAGGGCGCCACCCAGTGCCTCCAGCAGGGTTTCGCCGACGGGCCGGCGCTCGAAGGCGTCGGCCGTGCGATTGAGCGACCGGAGCAGGACCGGCGCGACAGCCTCCTCCTTGGTGGAGAAGTAGTGCCAGAAGGTACGGCGGGAGATCCCGGCCGCCGCCGCGATGTCGTCCACCGAGGTGTTGGCCGGCCCACGCTCGATGAACAACCGAGAAGCTTCCACAGCGATCTCGACGCGGGTCTGCTCCCGCCGCCGCGCGGTCAGCCGTGGACGTCCACGGACGGCTGGCGTCTCCTCATCCTGGGGCGCAGAGTGCATATATTGCACTATACGCGAGTAAAGGCCTAGAGTCGGCGTCGACGGCCGGCCGACGGTGGGTTCGACCCATCGACGCCAGGGCGTCGATCTCACCTGCCGTCCGGCGGGCGCAGGTCATTGCACTTTACCGACGTACCAGTCGGGGCCGCTGGCAACGACCAGCTGCGATGCGCACCACGGGAGCACCTTGCTTTGACGATCTAAAACACGTGACTTAATAGACTTTCGATGGAAATTTGCGCAGCACCGTGGCTACGCTCCTGTTCAGCAGGAGCAAGCCAATCCCTTGCCGAGTTAACGTCTGGGCAATCTGGCACGCCCCGAGTTCGCGCGACATATCTCGGGGCATATGTCAGCGAAGTTACGTTCGCTCGATCCTTGATACTCCCGGTGAGATCGATTGACGGATCGGTGATCAAACGCTTAGGTAAGTCATCGCTGTTCATTCGCCCGGTCAGTGGGAGCACAGATGCGTGCCGCAAATTCGTCCCAAGATTCTTTAGTTGCTGTCGACAAAGACTTTGGTCCTGCCGTAGCGGACCTCGTCCTCGCCATGACCCCGTTCTCCCGGCCGTCCGCCAGGTTCGTCGTCGCCGCGCTGCGCGCCGGCTGTCTCGGCGTCCTCGATCTCACCAGCTCCGACCGGAAGGCGCGCGAAGAGCTTGCCCTGGTCAACGAGTGGACGAGCACGTCATTCGGCGTCCGGCTGGCCGGGTCAGCCTTCACCGCTGCGGACCTGCCTGCCGGCGTGGGCACAGTCCTGCTGGCGGATTGGTCGGCGGCCGGCCCTGCGC
The DNA here is from genome assembly GCF_004348455.1 of Kribbella albertanoniae. Classification (GTDB taxonomy): domain Bacteria; phylum Actinomycetota; class Actinomycetes; order Propionibacteriales; family Kribbellaceae; genus Kribbella; species Kribbella albertanoniae. The sequence goes on along the minus strand of NZ_SMKA01000002.1, from coordinate 16,670 downwards.
CGGCCGACTTCCCCGGACGCCGGGTGCTGGTCGAGGTCACCGATGCCGACGAGGCCAAGCGCGCGGCCCACGCGGGCGCCCACGGTCTGATTGCCCGAGGCAACGAGGCCGGCGGCAGGGTTGGCGAGCTGAGCACCTTCGTGCTGCTGCAGCGTCTGCTCGCCGACGAACAGATCGCCCTACCGATCTGGGCCTGCGGCGGCATCGGACCACGCACTGCGGCGGCCGCTGTCGCGGGTGGCGCGGCCGGCGTCGTCCTCGATACCCAGTTGGCCTTGCTCGCCGAGGCCGATCTGCCAGTGGAGATCACCAGTGCCATCAGTGCACTCGACGGCTCCGAGACCACGCTCATCGATGGACGACGCGTACTGTCGCGGCCCGGCGTCGCGCTCGACGGGCCGCCACTGCCGGTCGGCCAGGATGTCTTCCTGGCCGCGCGATTCCAGGCCGCCTGGAGCACGGTCGGCGCTGCTGTACGTGGCGTGCGGGACGCCGTACTGGCCATCGTTGACGCCGCCGAACCGGCGGGGCTGTCGGGGATACCGGTGGTTCAGGGCCCGATGACCAGGGTCAGCGATCAGCCGAATTTCGCAGCGGCAGTGTCCGGCGAGGGTGGCCTGCCGTTCATCGCCTTGGCTCTGTCCGGGCCGGAACAGACACGCGCACTACTGGAAGCGACCAGGGACGCGCTGGCCGGCGCACCCTGGGGCGTCGGCGTGCTCGGCTTCGCAGCCGAGGAGGTCAAGGCAGCCCAGATGGACGTGATCCGTGCGGTCAGACCGTCGCACGCGATCATCGCGGGCGGAAAGCCGGCCCAAGCCGCCGCCCTCGAAGAAGTCGGCATCTCGGCCTTCCTGCACGTCCCCTCCCCCGGCCTGCTCAAGCAGTTCCTCCGGTCCGGCGCCCGCAAGTTCGTCTTCGAGGGCGCGGAGTGTGGCGGGCACGTCGGCCCCCGCAACAGCTTCCCGCTGTGGGAGGCGCAGATCGGGGTCATCGAGGACTTCCTTGCCACCAGCAAGGATGCCGCCGACCTTCAGTTGTTGTTCGCCGGTGGCGTGCACGACGAACGCTCGGCCGCCATGGTCGCGGCGATGGCGGCCCCGCTGACGGCTGCCGGTTCCGCCGTCGGCGTGCTGATGGGGACGGCATACCTGCTCACCTCCGAAGCCGTCGAAGCCGGCGCCGTACTTCCCCTCTTCCAGCAACAGGTTCTCGCCGCCGAGCGCACCGACCTGCTCGAGACCGCGCCGGGACATGCAACCAGGTGCGTCAGCAGCCCGTTCACCGACGAGTACGCCGCCATCAAGCGGGATCTGCAGGCTCGTGACGTGCCGAGCCGAGAGGTCTGGGAGCAACTCGAGCAGCTCAATGTCGGCAGGCTCCGTCTCGCCAGCAAGGGCATCGAGCGCGTCGGCGACGAGCTCCGCACGGTGGATGAGACGCAAGCGCGGGCCGAAGGCATGTTCATGGCCGGCGAAGTCGCCGTACTGCGGTCGACCAGCACCACGATCGCCGACCTGCACAGGTCGGTCAGCGTCGGCGCGGACGAGTTCCTTGCGGACCGGGCGACCGAGCTACGGCGGGACCTGGGTCTGGACGCCACTCCCGAGACGACCGGGCCGGCTCCGCTGGACATCGCCATCGTCGGGATGTCCTGCATGTTCCCGCAGGCTCCGGACCTCGCGGCCTTCTGGACGAACATCCTGTCCGGCACGGACTCGGTCACCGAGGTCCCGGCACAGCGCTGGGACCAGTCCGTGTACTACGCACCGGACGGCGACGGGGACCGCACGCCATCGCGCTGGGGCGGCTTCCTGCCGGAGATCCCGTTCGACCCGCTGCGCTACGGGATCCCGCCCACCTCATTGGCCAGCATCGAGCCGGTCCAGCTCCTCGCACTCGAGGCCGCACACCGGGCGCTCGTCGATGCAGGCTACGAGTCCCGGGACTTCGACAGGTCAAGGACCTCGGTCGTCTTCGGCGCGGAGGCCGGCAGCGACCTGTCCAACGCGACAACTCTGCGGACCGTGCTCCCGGCGTACTTCGGTGAAGTACCGGAGAGTCTGGACAGGCAACTGCCGACGCTCACCGAGGACAGCTTCCCCGGCCTGCTGGCCAACGTCATCGCCGGTCGTGTCGCCAACCGACTCGATCTGGGCGGTGCGAACTACACCGTCGACGCCGCGTGTGCGTCGTCCCTGACAGCGGTCGACGTTGCCTGCAAGGAACTGACGACCGGTACCAGCGACCTCGTTCTGTGCGGGGGCGCCGATCTGCACAACGGCATCAACGACTACCTCCTCTTCGCGTCGGTGCACGCACTTTCGCCGACGGGCCGCTCGGCCACGTTCGACGAGTCGGCCGACGGGATCGCACTGGGCGAAGGCGTCGCCTGCGTGGCACTGAAGCGGCTCGCAGACGCCGAGCGCGATGGCGATCGGGTCTACGCCGTCATCAAGGGAGTCGGCAGTGCGAGCGACGGCCGATCGCTCGGCCTGACCGCACCCCGGCCGGAGGGGCAGCGCAGCGCTCTCGAGCGCGCCTACCTCAATGCCGGTGTTTCACCGGCCGAGGTCGGGCTGCTGGAGGCACATGGCACCGGCACGGTCGTCGGCGACCGTACCGAGCTGACGACGCTGACCAAGGTGTTCACCGAGGCCGGCGCACAGGCGGGCAACTGCGCCCTCGGCTCGGTGAAGTCGCAGATCGGCCACACCAAGTGTGCCGCCGGACTTGCGGGCCTGATCAAGGCCGCACTCGCGCTGCACACCGGCGTCAAACCGCCGACGCTGCACCTCCAGAAGCCGAACCCTGCTTGGGATGCGCAGACCAGCCCTTTCGTCTTCCACAGTTCAGCCATCCCCTGGGCGGCATCGCCGGCCGACCGGGTCGCGGGAGTGAGTGCCTTCGGCTTCGGCGGCACCAACTTCCATGTCGTCCTCAGCGCGTACGACGCGGCGCCGCCACCGGAGCAGACGTTGGACCAGTGGCCGGTCGAGTTGTTCGCCTTCCGCACGGTGAAGCACGCCGAAGAACTGCTCACGCTCGCCGAGGCAGACAGTGGCGACAACCAGCCGTGGCGGTTGCGGGATCTCGCCCTCAGCGCATCCCGTCGCTACGATCTCGCCGCTGCCCGTACGGCGGGGACGCAGATCGCGCTGCTCGCCGGCGATACCGGCGAACTGATCACCCTGCTCCGGCGTGCCATCAGCGGAGAGCACGCGCCCGATGCCGGGATCTGGCGCGGTGAGTCCAGCGAAACCCCAGGCGACGTCGCGCTGCTCTTTCCTGGCCAGGGAAGCCAGCGCCACGGCATGTTCGCAGACCTCTTCGTCGCGTTCCCCGAGCTGCAGCGCTATCTGCGGATGGGTGACCCGACGACGGCCGCGGCGCTCTTCCCACCCCTGTCGTTCGACGAACACGGCCGGGCAGATCAGGTCGCCCGAATCACCGACACCCGGGTGGCCCAGCCGGCGCTCGGCATCGTGGGACTGGCGGCGCATCACCTGCTCCGCCGATCAGGCATCCGCCCATCGATGATGGCCGGGCACAGCTACGGTGAGCTGGTCGCGCTCACGGCCGCGGGCGCGCTGAGCCCCGAAGCACTACTGAGGTGCAGCAGTGCCCGGGCCGAAGCCATCCTCGGTGCGACAGGTTCGGGCGATCCCGGGACGATGGCCGCAGTCGCTGCCGATGCCCCACAGGTGGCCAAAGCGTTGTCGGCGGCCGGGCTGGACGGCGCTGTGGTCATCGCCAACCGCAACTCTGCCAAGCAGACCGTGATCTCAGGCACGACCGAAGGCGTGGAGCGCGCGGTTGAGCAGTTGCGCACCGCCGGTGTCGGCGCCAAGCGAATCCCCGTGGCGTGCGCCTTCCACAGTCCGCTGGTCGCGGCGGCCGGAGACGAGTTCGCCGGGGTACTCGACTCAGTCACCGTCTCGGCTCCGGAGGTGCCGGTGTGGTCGAACCGAACCGCCGGCGTCTACCCCTCGCACCCTTCGGAGATCCGCGCGGAGCTCGCGGCCCAGATCGGCGCGCCGGTCGGTTTCGTCGACCAGATCGAGGCCATGTACGGCGCGGGCGCGCGGGTGTTCGTCGAAGCCGGCCCTGGATCGGTGCTGACCAGACTGGTCGGCTCGATCCTCGGTGACCGCGCACACCAAACGGTCGCCCTGGAAGGCAAACGACGTACCGGATTGCCCGGCTTCCTGGCGGCACTCGCCCAGCTGGCCGTTTCCGGGGTGGACGTCCGCACGAGCTGGCTGTTCCACGGTCGGGACGCGGTCGACGCCGTACACGCGGCCCGCCCCAAGCGAGCTGGGTGGACCGTCGACGGGCACCTGGTCCGCACAGCAGCCGGCCTCATCCCGGCCGGTGCCCTCCACCCCGCTCATCGAGTTCAGGTCCCCACCGCCTTGGAGCCCGCAATGCCGAACGACAACCCCGGACCGGATCCCCTGATCGCGGACTTCCTCCGCACCAGCCGCGACATGATCGCGGCCCAACGCGACGTCATGCTCGGCTATCTCGGCGCGACCTCCGCCGAGCGCCCGGTGACCACCGTCACCGTCCAGGCGATCGAGCCGGCGCCGATCGTGATGACCACGCCGGTCCTGTCCGAGCCCTCCATGACCGATGTGGCCGTGACCGAGCCCGTGCTGAACGATTCTGTCCTGGATGAGTCGGCTGTGCGTTCCATGGTGCTGACGGTGATCGCGGAGCGCACCGGCTACCCGGTGGACATGATCGATCCGGACCTCGATCTGGAGGCGGACCTGAGTGTCGACTCGATCAAGCGGGCGGAGATCGCGGGAGAGCTCGCGACCCGCCTGGGGCTTCCCGCGGACGGCGATCTCGAGGAACTGTCCCAGGCCCGCACCGCCGCCGGCATCACCGATCTGATCCTCGGCACCCAGCGCCCCGCCGAGGACGAAACCGTCGTGGCTGAACTCGAGTCGGCCACGATCGTCGCGCCGAAGCGATTCGTGCACCAGGAGTTCGACCTGCCGGCCGCGTCAGCGCCGCACGACCTGGCCGGCCGCCGGTTCCTGCTGATCGGCGAAGGCGAACTGGCTGCCGTGCTGGCCGGCAAACTGACTGCCCTCGGCGCGCAGCCGACCATTGTTCCCGCTGCCGACATGCCGTCGATCGACAACCTCGACGGCGCCTTCTATCTCGACGGCGATGCCTCGCCGTTGTTGCCGGACGCCTTCCCGACGTTCCAAGCCGTCCTCGCCGCCTCGCCCCGCTGGCTGATCGCAGCCGGCCCGGCCCTCGGCCTGCGCGGATTCTTCCGCACCGTGTCGCGGGAGTATCCCGAGCTCATCGCCAGAGTGGTCGAACCTGGCACCGGCACAACTCCGGAGACGATCGCCGATGGCCTGATCGCTGAGCTGTCCGCGGTGGACCGCGAACCTGTCGTCTTGCGGACCGGCGATGCCAGGCGCGGCCTCCGACTGCAGGAGACAGGACTGGGCCTGCTCGGTAGCACCGGCGCCGGGCCGGCCGCAGATGGCGCCGCTGAGGCATCCGCGATCGGGCTGGACCGCAACTCGGTGGTCCTGCTGGTCGGCGGGGCCAAAGGCATCGGAGCACGTTTCGCGGCCACTCTGGCGGCCGCCAGCCGTTGCCGCATCGAGCTCTTCGGCCGTACGGCGCTGCCGTCGGAGCCGGAAGAGCCGGACACCGCCGCGGCCACCAGCGAAGGCGAAGTCCGATCGGCCCTGATCGCCCGCGGGATGCGGGTACCCGCCGAGATCGAGCGGACGATCGCCGGCATCATGTCCGTCCGCGAGATCCGCGCAACGATCAGCCAAGTCAGCGAACTGGGCAGCCAGGTCCGGTACCGCTCGGTCGACATGCTCGACAGCGAAGCGATCCGGAGCGCCGTCAAGGAGATCGACGCCGAGCACGGCCGGCTGGACGGCATCATCTATGCGGCCGGCGTGATCGAGGACAAGCTGATCGCCGACAAGACGACGGCTTCCTTCTCCACTGTGTACCGGACCAAGGTCGACGGCGCCCAGACCCTGCTCGCCGCCACCGAGGAGTTGCAGGCCGGACCGCGGTTCGCCGTACTGTTCGGCAGCATCGCGGCGGCTTTGGGCAGCCGCGGCCAGATCGACTATGCCAGCGCCAACGATGCCCTCGAGCAGCTGGGTCGCCGTTGGTCCAAGCCGGGCGGCCGGCGCGGGATCACCATCCATTGGGGGCCGTGGGCACCGACCGGCACGAACAACGGAATGGTGACCCCCGAGCTGATGCGGTCCTACGCCGCCCGCGGCATCGAGCTCATCGACCCCGACGAGGGCACCCCGGCACTGCTCCGTGAACTTGCCTGGGGCAACGAGTCCACCGCCGCGGTGGTTTACAGCGGATCGGGCTGGTGACGAGTTCCGCGCCGGTCGCGATCGTCGGGATGTCGGTACTCCTTCCCGGCGCGCCGGACCTCGCGACGTACTGGCGAAACCTGGTCCAGGGTGCCGACGCGATCACCGACGTCCCGGCCGGCCGCTGGGACGGTGCGTACTACGAGCCGGCCGGTGGGGATCGCCGGGCCGACCGGATCTACTGCAGGCGTGGCGGCTTCGTCGACGCCGAGGTGGATGCCACCGGCTTCGGGATCATGCCGAACTCCGTACCCGGGACCGAACCCGATCAGCTGATCGCCCTGCACGTCGCGGACCAGGCGATCAAGGATGCCGGTGGAGACCAACGGCTTCCGATCGACCGGCAGCGGATCGGAGTGATCCTCGGCCGCGGCGGCTACCTCACTCCGGGGCTGGTGCGTCTCGACCAGCGGGTCCGGACGGCGAGCCAACTGGTCCGCACGCTGGGCGAACTGATGCCCGAGCTCGGCGCCGGCCGGCTCGAGGAAGTCCGGCAGGCGTTCACGGACCAGCTGGGACCGGAGGCACCGGAGTCCGCGATCGGATTGGTCCCGAACCTCGCCGCGTCCCGGCTCGCGAACCGCCTCGACCTCCGGGGCCCGGCGTACACAGTGGATGCCGCGTGCGCGTCCTCGCTGGTGGCTGTGGATCATGCGGTTCGCGAGCTCGACAGCGGCCGCTGCGACGTCGTACTGGCCGGCGGTGTGCACCATTGCCACGACATCACCTTGTGGAGCGTGTTCAACCAGCTTGGCGCGCTCTCGCCGACCGAACGCATCCGGCCGTTCCACCGGGACGCGGACGGTGTGCTGATCGGAGAAGGCACCGGCGTGGTGGTGCTGAAGCGGCTGGCCGACGCCGAACGAGACGGCGACCGGATCTACGCCGTGATCACCGGAACCGGAGTCGCCAGCGACGGCCGGACCTCGAGCCTGCTGAACCCCGACAGCGGCGGACAGGTTCGTGCCCTGCGCCAGGCGTGGCAGGCCGCCGGGGTCGACCCGGCAGCCACCGGATCCATCGGACTGCTCGAAGCCCATGGAACCGCGACTCCGGCAGGTGACACGGCCGAGCTGGCGACGATCGCCGAGGTGTTCGGAGCAAGCCCGGACGGTCGACCGGCTGTGATCGGCTCGGTGAAGTCGATGATCGGGCACACCATGCCCGCCGCCGGCGTCGCGGGGTTGGTCAAGGCCGCGCTCGCTGTCTACCACCGCGTGCTGCCGCCCACCTTGCATTGCGACGATCCCCATCCAGCACTGTCCCGAACCCGCTTCGAGACCATCGACACCGCACGGCGATGGGAGACCTCTGCCGACCAGCCGATTCGCCGGGCGGCGGTCAACGCGTTCGGCTTCGGCGGCATCAACTCACATGTCGTGCTCGAACAGGCCAGTGGCACGGCTCCAGCGCGAGCGACCGTTCGAGAGCCGGAAAGGGTACTAAGACTGGCAGCGGCCAGCCCTTCCGAACTCGCAGCACTGCTGGACACCGACGATTCGGCAGTCCTCGCCGCGAGCCTGGAAGAAACAGCCCGTACGCCGGGCCGCAGCCGGCTGGGCATCGTGGACCCGACCGGCAAACGCTTGGCGCTGGCCAGGAAGGCGGTCGCCAAGGGACGGGCCTGGCGCGGTCGCAACGACATCTGGTTCGCCCCGGACCCGTTGCTGGGTCCAGGTGGCGGCAAGCTCGCATTCGTCTTTCCGGGACTCGAAGCCGAGTTCACACCCCAGGTCGACGAACTGGCGGCGCACTTCGGCCTGCCTTGGCCCGAGTCGATGGCAACCATTGAGGTCGGAGACGTCGGCCGGCACGGCACAGGCGTCCTTCAGCTCGGCCGACTGCTCGATGCCGCGCTGCGCAAACTCGGTGTGACGCCAGATGCGTTGGCGGGTCACAGCGTGGGTGAGTGGACCGCGATGGCCTGCGGCGGTATCCACGCCGAGGAAGAAGTCGATCAGCTCCTGGCAGCGTTCGACCCCGACGCGCTGCGGGTGCCTGGTCTTGCCTTCGCCGTGATCGGTGCGCCCGCGGCTCGAGTACTTGATGTCCTCGAAGGGCAGCAGGAGGTTGTCCTTTCCCACGACAACGCTCCGAACCAGTCGATGATCTGCGGACCATCCGTTGCCGTGGACAACCTTGTCCACCGGTTCCGGGCCGACGGCGTGATCGCTCAGGTACTCCCGTTCCAGTCCGGCTTCCATACTCCGATGCTGGCGCCGTACCTGGGTCCGATCCAAGCGGCCGCAGAGAGCTACCCGCTGCATCCGCAGAAGTTGCCGATCTGGTCGGCGACTACCGCGAGCGAGTACCCAGCGGCGCGAGACGAAGTCCGAGAACTGTTCGTCCGGCACCTACTAGAGCCGGTGCGCTTCCGCCCAATGATCGAGGCGATGTACGCGGCGGGGTTCCGCGCGTTCCTGCAACTCGGCACAGGTCAGCTGGGTTCACTGATCTCGGACACACTGCGCGGCCAGGACCACCTGGTCATCGCCACACAGACTGCCCAGCGCGACGGACTCGCCCAGCTCCACCGGGTGATGACTGGACTCTGGGCCGACGGGGCCGAGCCGGAAGTCACTACCCTCCCCGTGACTCCGGCTCGGTCTCCCGTACCTGCAAGACCTGCGGTGCGACTCGACCTCGGCGGTGCGCTGATCTCCCTCGACCAGGGCGACCGGCGCCGGCTCAGTGCGATGCTCACGGCAACGAGGCCGTCCTCCTTCGACGGTACGTCGACCCTGGACGACCTCGGCACGAGTTCTCCGCTGGCGGCCGAGCTTTCGGCGCTGATGAAGGAGACCGCGGGTGTCGCCGCCGAACTCGTCGCGGCGGGCGCACCGGCCCGCCGACGGCTGCCGGCACAACCGCCCACCGCCGTACCCCGCGTACTGCGCGTATCGGTGGCCACGATGCCCTACCTGCTCGACCACTGCTTCTTCGAGCAGAAACCGGGCTGGCCTGACGACGCAGACCGCTGGCCGGTAGTACCAGCAACCACGGTGATCAGTCATCTGATGGATTTCGCCGAGCGCTCGTCGCCAGGCAACCACGCCGTGGCTGTGCACGACGTACGGTTGAACAAGTGGATCACCGCGATCCCCGACGTCGACGTACCGGTCGAGCTGCAGTCTGATGGGGCGGGGCGGGTGGCAGTGTCACTCGGCGACTACTCCCGAGCCGTCGTCGAGCTCGCACCGGCGTACTCCTTGGATGTCCCTGCGCGTTGGCAGTTCGCAGCCGAGGAGGAACACCGGCCCGCGCTGACGGCGGCCGAACTGTACACCGAGCGCTGGATGTTCCACGGCCCTCAGTTCCAAGGGGTTACGGAGCTCAGCGCGATCGGGAGCGCGCACGTTCGCGGCGTACTGACGACGCCGGCCGCTCCGGGTGCTCTGCTGGACAATGTCGGTCAGGTGCTCGGGTACTGGATCATGTCGCGACTGCCGGACCGCACGACTGTCTTCCCGGTCGGCATGGGCCGAATCAGGTTCTTCGGGCCACATCCCCCGCCAGGCCGGCAAGTGGAGTGCCTCGTCAAGATCACCTCGGTCACCGACACCACGCTCGAAGCCGACATGCAGCTGGTCGTGGGCGGACGGGTGTGGGCCGAGTTCGAAGGCTGGCGGGATCGGCGTTTCGACAGCAACCCCAGGATCCGTTCGGTCGATCAACACCCCGGCCGGAACACGCTTTCGGACCTGCAGCCGGGCGGCTGGACCATCGTCCACGAGCAGTGGCCCGATCTCGCCACCCGCGAGCTGATCATGCGCAACCAGTTGGGCGGCGTCGAGCGGCAGCAGTACGCCGACCAGCCACCAGCCGGCCGGCGCCAATGGCTGCTCGGCCGGATCGCAGCGAAGGACGCCGCGCGACGATGGATGTGGAACTCGGTTGCCGACGACATCTATCCCGCCGAGATCCAGGTCCACAACGACGCAGTTGGCCGGCCTCATCTGCAGGGTGTCCACGGCCGAACGCTGCCCGACCTCACCGTTTCGATCTCCCACAGTGGCCAGATCGGCGTCGCCATCGCGCGGCCCGGCCCGTGCGGGATCGACGTGGAAGAGATCACCGACCGTCCTCGCAGTACCTACGAATTCGCCCTCGGCCCAGATGAACGTGCCCTGTTGTCAGCATGCGTGACCTCCAGTGGGGAGAGCGAGGCGGTGTGGTTCGCGAGGTTCTGGACCGCGAAGGAGGCCGTCGCCAAGTCACTCGGGACCGGTCTGCTCGGCGCACCCCAGAAGTTCAAGGTGATCGACGCCGCGCCGAACCGGCTGATCGTTGCCGTCGGCGGCCGGGATCACCTGGCGCGCTGCACCTTCGTCACCAACCCGCCGGGACGCGGCGACCGGCGGTACGTCGTTGCCTGGACGGCCGAACACGAGCAGGAGTTGGGGAATGAGTACTGATACGACGCTGGACGCGACTGTCGTCCTGGCGGACATCTCGGCAATGCTGCGTGCGTTGCTCGACGAGTACGGCCTCGACGATGTCGAGATCACCCGGGCAACGAAATTCCACGACGATCTGGAACTGGAGAGCATCGACCTGGTCGGCCTGTCCGGGCGGCTCCGCGATCACTACGGCGACAAGATCAACTTCGCGTCCTTCATCGCGGACAAGGAACTGGAAGAGATCATCGCGGTGACGGTCGGCGAACTCGTCGACTTCGTCATCGACTCGTTGCACCAGACCGAGGAGCTCCAGCGTGGCTAAGATCCGCGTCGGAGAACTCGACGTCCACGTGCAGAGACTCTCACTGGCAGATCCGCCCGCCGGGAGCGAGGCACCGATCGTCGTCCTCATCCACGGCATCCTGTACGACAGCCTCGCCAGCTACTACTTCACCCTCGGGCCTACCTTCGCCGAGGAAGGGATGGACGTGATCATGTACGACCTGCGCGGGCATGGTCGCACCACCCGGCCGGCGACGCGCTACCGGCTCGAAGACCACGTCGAGGATCTCCGGCTGCTCCTGGAGAAGTTGGAGATCACCCGGCCTGTGCACTTGGTCGGCAACTCGTACGGCGGCAGCATCGCCTTCGGTCTCGCCGCGGCCCACCCCGACCGCGTCGCGAGCATCACCGCGATCGAAGCGGAGCCGCCGGTACCGGCCTGGAGACATCGGTTGGGTGAGGGGCTGTTGCAGGCCAAACCCTGGTTGGCCACGGACGAGGCTCTCGCTGTGATCGCCGAGGCGCGCGGTGGACACACAGCACGGCTATCCCTAGCCGCCGGGAAATTGTTGCAAGCGACAACGATCGCCGAGGACGTCCTGCTCAGCCGGACGATCGACGACGACCTGGCCGCGCTGCAGTGTCCGGTGCTGGCCTTCTTCGGCGACGAATCCGTGCTGATGGAACAGGTCGACCATCTCCGGTCCACACTCGCGGACTGCCACATCGTGGTCCTGCCCGGGCAAGGGCACTCGGTCCTGATCGAGCGGGCAGCCGAGATCTCACCGGTCATCCTCGACTGGGTGCGTGAAGGGCAAGCAGCTTGAGCCGATTCCTGTTCGTCGTACCGCCGCTGGTCGGGCACATCAATCCGACCATCGGGCTGGGTGCCGAGCTTGCTGCCCGGGGACATCAGGTTGCCTGGGTCGGACACAATGACCTCATCCGCCAACTTGCGGGGCCGACGGTGACCATTCTCCCCTGCACCGCGGCGACCGCAGATCTGCCGGACCGGCCCGCCGACCTCAAAGGACCGGCCGCACTACGGTTTCTGTGGGAGCAAGTCCTGATCCCACTGGCGGACGCGATGGCCGCCGGTGTCCGAAACGCGATCAAGACCTTCGAGCCAGATCTGGTGATCGCCGACCAGCAGGCGATCGCGGGCGGACTGGTAGCCGACGAGCTCGGTCTCGCCTGGGTCACCTCGGCGACCACGTCGGCCGAGCTCACGAACCCGCTGGCCAGCATGCCCAAGGTAGCGGCCTGGCTCGACGAGCTCCTGCACGCAGTACGGGCCAGGATCGCCGGTGGGCGCGGCGTTGCTGATCCGCGGTTCTCGCCGTACGGCGTGCTGGCCTTCACCACCCGTGAGTTGCTCGGACCGGTCGAGCTCCCGCATGAACGGGTGTGGCTGATCGGCCCATCGATCAGTACGCGCCCCTCGAGCTCCGACTTTCCGTGGGAGTGGATCGAGCCTGGTAGGCCCGCCGTACTCGTCTCGTTGGGGACAGCCAACGGGCCCGCTGGGGCACGGTTTCTGTCCACTGCTGTGGACGCCTTGTCCAGCTTGGAAGGGGAGCCACGGGCGATCGTCGTGGATCCAGCGGGCTGGCTCGATACGCCAACACCCGAGCACATTCTCGTGCGGAGCAACGTTCCGCAGCTGGAGTTGCTGCCACACCTCGACGCGGTCGTCTGCCATGCCGGACACAACACCGTCTGCGAGTCGCTGTGGCACGGGGTCCCGCTGGTCGTAGCACCTATCCGCGACGACCAGCCGATCATCGCCGGGCAAGTGGTCGACGCGGGCGCCGGCGTACGCGTCCGCTTCGGCCGTGTCACCGCCGCCCAGCTGACCAAGGCAGTCGAATCCGTCCTAGCCCCAGACGGCGGGTTCCGGCGCGAAGCACAGCGGATCGGCAAATCCTTCCAGGCAGCAGGCGGAATCCACACCGCCGCCAATCACCTGGAAGGCCTAGCAGAGTGACACACCGGATGGCCGGCGACAGTCTGCAGCCGCTCCAGCCGAGCGACCCGAAGCGGGTCGGTCGGTACTGGTTGCTGGCGCGACTCGGGGCCGGCGGGATGGGTCGGGTCTACCTGGCCCGCTCGCACGGCGGGCGTACGGTCGCGGTCAAAGTGGTCCGCCCGGACCTCGCCGGGGATCCGCAGTTTCGGCGACGGTTCAAGGTGGAGGTCGCGGCGGCGCGTCTCGTCGGGGGCTTTCACACGGCGCAGGTAGTGGATGCCGACACCGAAGCCGATCCGCCATGGTTCGTGACGGAGTACATCGCCGGTCCCTCCTTGCAGCAAGCGGTCGACGACCATGGCCCGCTACCGGCGCGCTCGGTCGCGGCGCTCGGCGCGGGTCTGGCCGAAGGGCTGACTGCGATCCACAACCACGTGATCCACCGGGACCTCAAGCCCAGCAACGTACTGCTCGCTACGGACGGCCCTCGGATCATCGACTTCGGCGTCGCCCGCGCGATGGACGCCACCGCCCAGACCACGCGCGCCGGCCTGATCGGCACCCCCGGCTTCATGTCGCCCGAGCAGTACCGCGGTCGCGAGGTCGAGCCGGCCAGCGACGTGTTCTGCCTGGCGGCTGTGCTCGTTTTCGCCGCCACCGGCCGGCCTCCGTTCGGCACCGGGCCGGGCGAAGCCCTCGGCTACCGCGTCGTCAACGAGGAACCGGACCTGACCAGCGTACCGGCATCGCTGCTCCCGCTGATCAAAGCCGGACTGGAGAAGGACCCGAACGATCGGCCCAGTGTCGCTGAGTTTCTCGACCGCTGTGCCACGTTGGCCGAAGGTGAGGCACTAGCGCTGCCGCCGCCCGTCGCCACCCTGATCACCACCCGGGTGGCCGAGACTGCGGCCCTGATCGCCGCACCGGATGCCGCCAAGCCGAAGCCCGTCGAGAATCCAGACACGCCTCGCGTCACATCGCGGGCGCCGTCGAGCAACAGGGCAGCGACGGTCCAGCTGCTGATCGCGCTGCTCGCGTTCCTCGCGCTGGTCGGCTGGGCCATCTTCAACAACAACCGGAAGGAGACCAGGTCATCAGATACCAGTGCCGGCGGCCGGGTGACGGCCACCGCGATGTCAACCAGCAGCCGGCCGACCGCGATACCCACCCCGACGCGACCGACCCCGACCACCGATCCCACTCGCAAGGCGTTCGAGAAGATCGCGGCGGGCGACTGTCTGGACGCGTACATGGACCCTTACAAGCTCGCTGAGTGGAGCCGAGACATGCCAACCGCCGTCGACTGCGACCGCACGGACGCCTACATGCGGGTAACCGTGGTAGGTGACAGCGCAACCAGGTGCCGAACCAAGGCTCGCGATGCGGGGACGTGGTGGCACTATCCCGGTGGCGGTGAGGTGATCTACCTCTGTATAGAGCGTCAACTCCGCGTGGGCGAATGCATCCTGGGCTACAAGGGCAGCAAGGACAGCGTCGAAACCTCCGCCCACGGCCTGATGACCTCGTGGGGTTGCGACAAGACCACCGTCCCCAAGGGCTTCGACTACATACTCCAGGTCACCGCGCTCACCAAAAACGCTTGCCCCAGCGGCTCGCGTTCCTGGGAGTTCCGTGGCGGAAAACTCTGCGCCCGCATTGTCTGACGATCTCGGTGCCGGAGTTCCGCTAGGGTTCGACCAAGCCACGATGGCGTCACCGGGGAGGGAGACGCCATCGCCAGAAAATCAACAGAGACAAGGAAAAGGACACAGACATGAGAATCCGTACCCTCCCAGCCGCTCTCCTGATCGGCACGCTGGTAGTTGCTGCAGGCATCGTTCAGCTCACCACGTCGCGCCACGCGGACGCCCAGACCCAGGCCCAGGCAGCGGTGAAACCCGGCGCGTATGACGTCGCCGCGCTCAACGACATTGAGTCGATCAAGCAGCTCAAGGCGCGTTACTGCCGTTTGCTGGACACCAAGCAGTGGGCTGCCTGGCGCCAGGTGTTCACCGACGACTTCGTCAGCGACACCTCCCAAGCGCATGGCAAGGTCATCCACGGCGGCGACGAGTTCGTCGCGTTCGTCAAGCAGCAGCTCGGCCAGCCGTCACAGACCACCGTGCACCAGGTGCAGATGCCGGAGATCACGTTGACCTCGGCAACTACTGCGACCGGGATCTGGGCGCTCGAAGACACCGTCGACCTCACCCCGGTGATCGGCATGCACGGAGCCGGGCACTACCACGAGACCTACGTGAAGATCGACGGCAAGTGGCGGATCAAGAGCTCGAAGCTGACCCGGCTCCGCGAGGAGCTCATCACCCCCGTCACGACCATCCCCGACCTGAAGAAGATCCTGGCAAAGCCGAAGCAGGGCTGACCACTCAGGCGAAGTCGTCGGCCGCGGCTCGTGTTTAGGTAGCAGGTATGAACACAAGACTCGGATTGGCGTTCCCACCCAGCCTGCCCCCGGAGCGGATCCGGCCCGTGCTCGAGGCGGCCGTCGAGGCCGGACTCGACGAGGTCTGGTTCTCCGAAGACTGTTTCAAGTCCGGCGGCGTCTCTGCCGTCGCCTCGGCCCTGGCCTGGACCGAAGGCACGGGCCTCGCAGTCGGTGCCGGGCTGCTTCCCGTGCCGCTGCGTAACGTGGCGGCCACCGCCATGGAAGCGGCCACCCTCGAGCGGCTGCATCCCGGGCGCTTCCGGCTCTGTATCGGCCACGGGGTCCAGCCGTGGATGCAGATGACAGGGGCTGCGGTCGGCTCGCCGCTCACCTTGCTACGGGAGTACGCCGTCGCGTTGCGCGGCCTGCTCGCCGGCGAGCGGGTCACCGCGGACGGTAGGTGCGTCCGGCTCGACGGGGTCGAGCTCGACCATCCGCCGAAGCAGCCACTTCCGGTCCACGTGGGTGCCGCAGGGCCCAGAACGCTTCGGCTGGCCGGCGAGGTGGGTGATGGCACCGCGCTCGCTCTGGGATTCGACTCCGACGGCATCCTCAAGGCCTGCGCGACCACCAGAGAGACCGGCGGGGCAAGGCATCCGGTCTCGGCACCGGTCATGATCGCCACCGGCGACCGCGCCAGGCAGCGCCTGGACTCAGAGCCGGCGGCGTACGGCATGCAGCCGGGCCTCGGGGTGGCCGGCGGACCGGATGACCTGGCCGAGGCGTTCGGACAGCTCGGTCGCGGCGGGCTCAACTCGGTGATCGCGCAACCCACCGGTGACGACCCTGATCTCGACGGGCTGGTGCGGATGCTCGGGAGAGACGTGCGCCCAACCCTGGCAGCGGCCTGACCTACGGCGATGCCTTGTCGTGGTCAGGTTTTGCGGCACTCCGGGTGGGTTTCACCAACTACGGCAAGGGAACTGGAAGCAGGCGGTGGCCGGGGTCACGGCTTGATTTCTGGAAGGGTCCGTCGAGTCAGCCCCGGCCACCTCTGCGACATCGGGCAACTGGGAGATCTAGCCACGCGATGCGATTCGAATGGACTTCCGGGCAGTGGGCACAGGCAGAGCATCGCTGATGTGAAGGAGGCACGATGCTTGCCATGGTCATCGATCCCGAGGTCATTCCGCCGACGCCCACGCCACCGGATCCCGAGCGGCCGACGCCACCCCACCCAGAAC
>NZ_SMKA01000029.1 GCF_004348455.1 Kribbella albertanoniae | reverse complement strand
GCTGCATCGGCGACACCGTCTTCGGCGCCGGCCTGTCCGCATCCACCGCCCGCCTCCTGGCCTGCGACGCCAAAATCATCCCCGTCGTCCTCGGCTCCAACTCCGAACCCCTCGACGTCGGCCGCTGCGAACGCCTTGTCACCAAAGGAATGCGGCGCGCCCTGAACACCCGAGACCGCGGCTGCGTCGTCTGCGGCGCCCCACCAGTCCAATGCGACGCCCACCACCTCAGATCCTGGATCGACGGCGGCACCACCGCGGTCAGCAACCTGGTCCTGCTCTGCCGCATTCACCACGTCGACCTGCACGCCGGCAAATGGGTCATCACCATCACCAACGGCAAAGTCCACGTCGCCCTCCCGACCTGGGCCAACCCACCATCGATCAAACGCCGAACACCCCCAAGAACTCCAGCCGAACCGTCGCTGGCGACTGCGCGCGCCCACGCCACCTGCACCTCCAGCACAACCAAACCCGGCATGACCGAGACCGGCATGACCGAGCGCTGCATGGATGGGCTGGGTGCGCGTGGGCTGCAGGCGGGCGAGCCTGGCGCGGACGGGCTGGTTCGGTGTGGTCCCGAGGCGGGCGGGGACGAGGGGTCTTTGCTGACGGCAACGGATATTCGCGCGGCCACCATGCGTGCCGTCTGGGGCGAAGACCTGCCACCCGAACCAGCAAGACACCGCGCACGGTTGGACCTGAGCAGCGACTTTGATCCATGGGGCGAGGCGCACGCGGGTCCCACGTCACCACCCTGCCCAACCTGACCTCGGTCAATTGGGTCAGTGCCTGAGTCGTGCAGTCGGTGGGAGCAGTTCAAGACGCACCCCGCAGGGTCAGCGCGGTCGATCAGGCGGTCGCACGTTGACGGGCTGCGTGAATCAGCCTGCCGGGTGATACACGGCCCGTGCGGTCGGCGAGTGTGAGAAGTTGCCGCCGAGTGTGACCACCGTGCCGCGGTACATCGTTTGCCTGCGGCAATCTCCTCACAGTCGAGGCGGGCTGCCTGTGGTGGTGCGCCGAGTGAAGCCACCGTGCCGATGGGTACACCAGTGAGCGGGCGACGGACCGCCATCACCGTCTAACAGTGCGCGGACCCGCATGTTCACGCTCAGCACGCCCTGCCCTGGGCAGCTCAATGCACTTAGACGGTGGTGCAGGTCCGAGCCCGGCCACCCGGTCGGCGCGAGTCGCGTTCCGCCCGCGCGGATCGATCACAACGTCCGAAAACACGCCGACACGCACCGACAGCCACCGCGAGTCTTCGGACGTAACGCCCCCACGCGCGGCTGCTCGCCGGGCTCGAACCGGACCGACGTCTGCCGGAAGAACAGCCGAATCCGATCCCATCAGTACCTGAGCCCGCCTGCCCGGACAAGCATCTCGCAGGCCAGCGTCATGCATTGCTTCGAATGCGGCGAGGATGACTGAAGTCAGGAGGCACACGCGGGTCCTACATCACCACCCTGCCTAACCCCGTGGCCGGATGATGCGGGGCATTGCGAGATCGCTGGCAAGGTTCGGTGAGTGCGTCGGTGAGTTGCTTGGCCTGGCCAGTCGGCTTGCCGATCGCGACGGCGGGCCGCCGTACTGGAGGGTCTCATACTGCGATTGACCACCGCCGAACGGTACGACGGCATGCCCGCGGACCTATCGGGCGACGTCGTACACCGGTACGCCCGTTGGCACGTATTTGACTAGGGCAACGTTCTCCCGGACCAGTTCCTCGGCGGTGGTCTGGCCGGTGCGGCGGTCGATCACCGAGCGCCAGATCTCGTTCCGCCGGAAGTAGTCCGTTCCGGTCCGCAGGAACCGCTCGCCCTGCGCGAACACCCGGTACGACGTCGCGGTTGGCGCGTCGGCGCGGATCTCACCCTCGAGGTACCGATCGCTGACTCCGACCCGGAGCTGGAACGTGTGATCGGTGTCGTTGCGGAACTGCAGGTCCACGTAGTTGTAGACGATGCTGCAACCGACACCCCACGGCAGCACGCGACCGTTGTCCGGGAACGGGTCGAAGCTGTGGGTGGATCGCTGCGTCACAGTCATCGGCGAGTGCAGCACCATCCAGTGCAGCAGGTTCGCGAGTTGGCAGATGCCACCGCCGATCCCGGGCCGCGCCTGGCCGTTGGAGAGCCGCATGCCTGGGAGATAGCCCTTGCGGCGGGTCGCGTTGCCGACCAGCTTGTTGAAGGAGAACGTCTCGCCCGGCCGGATCACCAGACCGTCGACCCGGTCACAGGCCAGCCGCAGGTTGGTGACCTTGTTGTGCTGCATCCACATCTCGGTCTCACCGAGCTGGCGCAGTAGCAACGACTTGTGCTGTTTGACTCGCACCGGCAAGTCCGCAATACGGCGCTCCTGTGCGTACGGCGTCCTGGATCGCAGCCACTCAACGCGTTTGCGGGCGCGGTGGTAGCGCACCGCCAATGGATACAGTGCGGGCACTCGCTCGGCCCAGCGTCGCCGCCGCGCTCGCGGAGCGACCCGGGCGCGTTCTGCGGCGCTGAGTTCGGCGAGACCGATTCGCCAGGCGAAGGTCACCTCACGGGGGTCGGCGGCTTCACGAGCCGGCACCACCCCAGTGGATGCCGGCCGTGCAGTCCGCCCCACCTTGGTATTGCTCTCACGCATTTTCGTTCCCCCGAACGACTCCGGCCTGGCGGCCGCCCCGGCAACGGTACGCCGGAGGTTCACCAGCCACATGACGACAACCACACGATCACATTGCGCTCTAAGGACTCCCGGACGCTGCGATTTGTTCGGGCCAAGCCCGAACGGGCTTCCAACGTGCCCGATCAGCCGACCTCCAGAGCGGTGCAGACCCAGCGGTTGCGGCGGAGCTCCATCCGCAGTGCGATCGCGCGGGAGCGTCCGCCGTGCCGTACGTGCGCAGCGATCTCAGCCACCTCAGAGTTCGGCCGACACACTCGCACTGACTGCAGTGCGCACCGGTCCTTCGTGCCGCGGCCGGTGGCGGTGGTGGTTAGCCCGAGCAGTCGCACCCGCCGGTTGAGCTCGACGAACACGTCCTCATCGGTGAACCGCACCAGCTGAGCCACCGGACGATCTCCCGCCAGAACCTCCGATACCGCCTGCGCCAATCGACCACCCCAGGCACGTGCTTCCGGAATGAGCGGCTGGGTCCCGTCGACCGCGGGCACCACGTCCAGTCGGACCCGCTGCTGCTGGATCGAGGTGCTGATCTCCTGGTGCGCACTGGTCATGTCACTGCTCCTTGTGGGTGGGCGGCACTCGCAGTACTTGGCCGGGAAGGATGAGGTTCGGGTCGGCGCCGATCAGCTGGCGATTAGCGGCGTACCACTGCGGCCAGCGCGCCGCGATCTCCTGATTCGTCGCCTGCACTCCGAGCTCCCGCGCCGCGAGATCCCAGAGCGTGTCCCCCGCGGCGACGGTCACCCGCGAGGCCCGTCCCGACCGCAGATCGGTGTACCGCGTCGCAGCACCCACCTCAGGCCGATCCGGCACCTGCACCCCACCAACCACCGGTACGGCGTCCTGTCGTGCCGGCCGTACGTCGCTGTCCCGCGGCTGAGGCACACCAGCCCCCGCCCGTACGCCGTTCCGCGGCCCGGCCTGCTGTCCCGAGCGAGCGGAGCGCGCGCCGAACTCCGCAGCTGACCGCGGCTCGGTAGCCCGGAGGGTGGTGCGGTTGGCGTCAATCTCGACAGCAGACCGCGGCTCAGTCGCCCGGAAGTCGGAGCGCTCAGCCGGCTTCTCCACCACTGAGCGCGGCTCGCTCTCCCGGAGGCCATCGCGAGCGCCGTCGATCCCCATGGTGGAGCGCGGCTCGGTGGTGCGGACGTTGGAGGCGATCTGCTCCGATGACCGCGGCTCGGTCGCGCGGGAGTGGGTGCGGGTGCCGCCGACCTCCACCGACGGCTGTGGCTCGGTGGTGCGCCAGATGTTGCCGGTGAGTTGGACGGTGGAGCGGGGCTCCGTGGCGCGCCAGGTGGCGGCGGGTTGGGTAGTGCCGGACTGCGGTGCCGGCCAACCGTGGGGAGACGCTGCGTGCGCGACGCCCACGGTGAGCGGAGTGACTGCAGCGACGCCGAGAGCGGAGCGCAGCAGAGCCCGGGAGGTCGTGGAGGTGATGCGGGCAGCAACCGCCCCTGCCGCTGCACCGAGAGCGCCGGGCAGCTGCTCGAGAGCCGTCGCAAGCACTGCGAGGACCAGCCACCCATAGGCGACCCACGCCACCCCGCCGACCGCGAGCACGGTCAGCGAGTCCAGGTCGTGGCTGTTCGCGGCCGTGATAGTCCCGGCCGTCACCCAGCGCAGCGCGACCCCGACGGCCCCCAGTGCGCCGATCGCCAGCAGGCTCTTTACCCCTCGAAGCATCCCGTTCACCCCGCTTCGCCTCCGACCTATGAGTTTGCTTTAGTTTGCGTTGGCTTGACCACTATAGACCGGAAGTGGCGACAGTTTGCAAGCGAATACGTCACGGAAGGTGAGGTAAGTTGGCGCATATGCAGTGGGATGCGCTGTTCGAGGACCTGGAATCGCAGTTCGACGCGCTCCAGGAAGGCGACCTGTACGGCGAGGTCGCGGACCGGATCCGGACCGAGGTCGGGAAGATCACCGTGCTCGACCGGCTCCGGGGTGCCGTGGACACGGTCGTCCGGATCGAGCTGGCCACGGCCGAGCCGCTGCAGGGACTACTCACCCGCGTCGGCAAGGACTGTCTGCTGATCGAGGCCGACCGTGCCGAGGAGTGGCTCGTGCCGGTCGCCGCGCTCACAGCGGTGCACCGGCTCGGACCCTGGGCCGAGCCTGCGGTCGGCGCGGTGGCCGGGAAGCTCGGCCTCGCGCACCTGCTTCGCGGAATCGCCCGGGACCGCTCACCGGTGACCCTGTTCTGCGGCGGAATCCCGATCACCGGCACGATCGACCGCGTCGGCGCGGACTTCCTCGAGGTCGCCGAACACCCCCTCGACGCGCCCAGGCGCCGTACCGAGGTCTACAACGTCCGGCTCATCCCCACCCAGGCCCTACAGGCCGTACGTCGACGGTAAACGTTAGAGCTGGGCGTCCTCGGCCTCTTCGCCGAACGGATGGCTGTCGATGAACTGCTTGGTCTCGGTGTAGAGCCGCTCGATGTACTTCTCGAGCTCGCTGGCCTCGACCCGCCACTGCCCGCGGCCGCCGATCTTCACCGCGGGGATGTCACCGCGGCGGACCAGGGCGTAGACCTGGTTGGCGGAGATGTTCAGGACCTCGGCGACGTCGGCGAGCTGGAGGAAACGCGGTGCCGGCATCGAGGAACTCCTTCAGGTAGTAGCGGGTTCCTTCAGTTTGCCACGGTTCGCCCGAGGACGATCAAGTTTGTCCCCAGCCATGACAATCTGTGGATAACTGCCTACACAGAGTCGCCAAACACGGCAGAATGCACACAGAAGCGAAGCGACTGGGGGAGCCGACGTGGTGGACACAGCAGTGCGGAGTGGGTTCGGGGCGCCGTCGGTCCCGGCGCAGCGCACCCGGCGGGCGCGTTGGAAGGACGGCCGTCTCGTTCTGGGCGTTCTGCTCGTGGCCATCACTGCGCTGGTCGGTGCGAAGCTGCTGTCGTCCGCCGACGACACCACCACGATCTGGGCGGCCAAGCGCGACCTGCCCGCCGGGACCAAGCTGACCGGCGAGGATCTCGCCACCGTCCGCGTCCGCTTCACCAGCGGTCAGGACGCGGAGCAGTACGTCGCTGCCGACGCGGAGCTGAAGGGTCTGGTCGTGGCGCGCGCGATCGACGCCGGTGAGTTCGTGCCCCGCGACGCCGCCGTACCGCAGGCCGACAGCGACCGCACCGAGCTGCCGCTGTCGGTGGCGACCGGCAGACTCCCGTCGGACACCGCCAACGGTGACAAGGTCGACATCTGGGTGGTGCCGAAGGACGACGGACAGGCGGCCAAGCTGCTCTGGAGCGACGTCCGGGTGCTGCAGATCGACTCGGTGAAGGGCGTCGCCGGTGGCTCCGCGCGCAGACAGGTGCTGGTCGCGCTGGCCCCGAAGGACCTGCAGAAGCTCCCGGCCGCGCTGACCGCGATGAGCCAAGGCGAGCCGACTCTGGTCCGGCGGGCGGCCTGATGGCGATTCCGGTCCTGCTTGCGGTGACCGGTGCGCCGTGGGAGGCAGACGTTGTACGCCGGACCGAGCGCGCACCGGGCATCCGCGTCGTCCGGCGCTGTGTGGACATCGCGGATGTGATGGCGGCCGCGGCGAGCGGTCAGGCCCGGGCCGTCCTGCTTGCCGATGACCTCTCGCGGCTGACGTCCGATGCAGTGTCCGCGCTGCATGCGCGCGGCATCGCCGTACTGGCTCTGGTTGATCCGAGTGAGACCGGAGAGGCCTTCGGCCCCGAGGACCGGCTCAGCCGGATGGGGATCGAGCGGATACTGCCGGCCGATGTCAGCCCGGAGGATCTGGGTCGTGCGATCAGTGACGCGGTCGACGCCGGCCCGCCGATCGCGCTGTCGCATTTCGCCGGCGGATTCGTGCCGACCGGCGGGGAGACCGAGCACAGGTCGGCCCAAACGGAGTACGCCGCCGGGACCGGCCGCATCTTCGCGATCTGGGGCCCGACCGGTGCACCCGGCCGGACGACGGTCGCGGTCGGCCTGGCCTCCGAGCTCGCAGCCAGAGGCATGCCCACACTGCTCGCTGACTGCGATGTGTACGGCGGCACTGTCGCCCAGCAGCTCGGAATGCTCGACGAGACGTCCGGCCTGGCCGCCGCAGCCCGCTCCGCATCGAGCGGCACGTTAGACATGATGACGCTGGCCAAGCATGCCCGGCAGGTGGAGCGGCACCTGATGGTGCTGACCGGGCTGAGCCGGGCCGACCGCTGGACGGAGCTGCGACCAGCCGCGGTCGAGTCGATCTGGTCATCCGCGCGGCTGCTGTCGCCGTGCACGATCGTCGATCTCGGGTTCTGCATAGAGACCGATGAAGAGATCTCGTTCGACTCGCTCGCCCCGCGGCGCAACGGAGCGACGGTCGCGACACTCGAGCAGGCCGACGAGGTGATCGTGGTCGGGTCCGCGGACCCGGTCGGCCTGACCCGGCTGATCCGCGCGATCCACGAGGTGCGCGGGCTCGTCCCCTCCGTCAACCTCCGCGTCGTGGTGAACCGGGTCCGCTCCGGTTCCCTCGGCAGCTCACCGGCGGAGGCCGTCGCCGACGCCCTCGGTCAGTACGCCGGTATCCAGGTGGCCGCCCTGCTGCCGTACGACCTGGGCGCGGTGGACGCGGCGATGGCGCACGGCCGCAGCCTGGCCGAGGCCGCGAGGTCCAGCAAGCTCCGCAAGTCCCTGCAGCAGCTCGCCACCTCGATCGACAAGACCTTCGTCCGCTGACTCACCAGGGTCGGGCCAGGGAGATATGGGGGTTAACCCCACCGACACCGGCCCGCTCGTGTGACAGGCTGCTGGGGATGAGGGAGGAGCTTGATGTCTGAGTCGCAGCGGCGGCCGGCGAGCACGATGAGCGCCGAGCGCAGGTACGGGATCGCGATCTCGGTCGCGCTCATCCTGGGTGGCGTCTACTGGGCGCTCACCGGTCTGACCGAGGGTCCTCGGAGCGGGCAGACCACCTACAAGCTGGACGACCGGACGCTGGTGGTCGAGGGGAATTCGACCAGTGTCGAGATCCGGCCGGGTGACGGCGACGAGCTGAAGGTGGATCGGCAGTTCGAGCGGAACGCGCTCGGGTCCGACCCCACCGACACGTTCAAGGACGGCAAGCTCCAGCTCAAGGAGACCAACTGCGGATTCCTCTCCTTCGGCTGCAAGACGACGTACGTGCTGACGGTGCCGCGCGACGTGAAGCTGACGGTGAAGAGCACCAGCGGCCCGATCAAGGTCACCGGGATGACCGCCGACACCGAGGTCAAGACGAGCTCGGGAGACATCGAGGTCCACGACCTCGGCGGCACGCTCCGGATGGAGACGAGCTCCGGCAGCATCGACGCCGACGGGCTGAACGCGAGCACAGTCACGACCAAGAGCAGCTCGGGCAGCGCCGAGGTCGTTTTCGCCACCGCGCCGCTGTCGGTGGACGCGAAGTCCAGCTCCGGTGACGTGCTGGTCAGGGTCCCGTCGGGACCCGAGACCTATCAGCTCGAGACCGACACCTCGTCGGGTGACAACGAGCCGGAGATCCGGCAGGACCCGTCCGCCACCCGCACGATCAAGGTGAAGACCTCCTCCGGCGACATCGACCTGGGCTACGGCAACTGACAGTAACCATCAGGACCACGTCAGTGAGTCCGTTTTGTCCTGAGTAGTCTTGCCGCCATGGCAGAGGTCGACGCGGTACCCCGTGGGTTGCTGGTGGACTGGGGTGGCGTGCTGACCTCGGGACTGGATCCGGCGTTGCGGCGCTGGGCCGAGCTGGACGGGTTCGACTTCGACTCCTACGTCAAGGCCGTGATGGCCTGGCTGCCGGTCGAGACCGCCGAGACGGCCGAGATCAACCCGGTGCACGCCCTCGAGCGCGGGCAGATCGCCGTACCGGATTTCGAGCGCAAACTCGCCACCATCCTGATCCGGCCGGACGGCAGCCAGGTGCCCGCGGAGGGCCTGATCGAGCGGATGTTCGCGCATTTCGAGCACCAGCCGGCGATGAACGCGCTCGTCCGCCGGGCCAAGGCGCTCGGCATCCGCACCGCCCTGCTGTCGAACTCCTGGGGGAACAGCTATCCGCGCGACACCTGGGACGGCATGTTCGACGACATCGTCATCTCCGGTGAGGTCGGGCTGCGCAAACCCGAGCCGGAGATCTTCCTGCTCGCGGCCAGCCGGGTGAACCTTCCACCCGCGGAGTGCGTCTTTGTTGACGACCTGCAAGTGAACGTCGACGGCGCCCGTGCCGTCGGTATGACCGGCATCCTGCACACCTCGTACGACGAGACCCGGCGCGAGCTGGAGTCCCTGTTCGGAGCAGACCTGACGTGAGCACGACGACCACCAGTTCCACCGCATCCCAGCCGCTCGACCGGCGCCGTACCGTGATCGTCGTGGTCGCCGCCGCGGTCCTGGTCGCGCTCGGCGCGTGGATCGGCGGCAAGTACCACGGCATGATCGACCTGCGCGTGTACCGGCTGGGAGGTGACGCGCTGCTGCACGGCCCGGCCCTGTACGACGCGAAGCTGCCGGGGATCGGACTGCCGTTCACGTACCCGCCGTTCGCGGCGATCGCCATGGTGCCGCTCGCGCTGGCGCCCTGGGGGCTGGCTCTGATCGTCTGGACCACGGCGTCCGTGCTCTGCATCACCCAGCTGTGGCGTGCGAGCCTGCCGAAGACCTTCTGGTCATTCGTCACCCAGCGCAAGCGGACCGCGGTGCTGGTCGCGCTGACCATCGTCTCGCTGCTGCTCGAACCGGTCTGGGCGACGATCGACTTCGGTCAGATCAACTTGTTGCTGACCGCAATGATCCTGCTGGACCTGATCCGGCCGAAGGGCGCTCGCCTGCGCGGGTTCTGGCTCGGTGTCGCGATCGGCGTCAAGCTGACCCCGCTCCCGTTCCTCGCGCTGCTGGTCGTCACCAAGCAGTGGAAGGCCTTGCGGAACGCGATGTTCGGCCTGCTCGCCACGATCGCGATCGGTTTCGCGTTCGCTCCCCGTCAGTCCTGGCGGTACTGGACCGAGGTCGTCTTCGACGCCAACCGGGTCGGCGGGATCGCGTACAGCGGCAACCAGTCGATCAACGGTTTCCTGCACCGCCTCGGCAACACCGCGAGCTGGGTGCAGCCGACGTGGTTCGTTGCCTCGGTCATCGTTGGCCTGGGCGTGCTTTGGCTGGCACGCAAGTACTGGCTGGCCGATGAGCGCGTCACCGCGATCGCCGTGATGGCGCTGGCCGTCCTCTATGCCTCGCCGATCTCGTGGAGCCACCACTGGGTCTGGATCATCCCGCTGGGCGTCAGCCTGATCCGCGGCGTCAACCGCGTCTGGGGCCTCAACCCAGCGGTCGTCGCCGGGGTCCTCTGGTACGGGCTATTCGTGCTGCGCTCGATCTGGTGGGTCCCGTTCCGCGACGACCGCGAGCTCGACTGGTCCTTCTGGCAATCAATCCCCGGCAACTCGCACCTGATCCTCGGCCTGATCGCCTTCGTCGTCCTCGCCATCACCAGCCGAGGCCTCACCCGCACCGATCCTTCCCTCCGCTAACGTCCGAAGGATCGGAGGAGGGCCCTCCGGGTTCCCTGTAACGTCCGAAGGATCGGAGGGCCCTCCTCCGGGTTTTCGGACGTTAGGACGAGAAGAGCAACAGCAGGCCGCCGGCGGTGTAGCCGACCATGACGATCAGCAGAGGGAGCTGACCGGCCAGGGCCTTGTTGCGCGGGAACAGCGCGACGGCACGGTCGTGGGCGGAGATGACACCGAGCAGGTGGCCGCCGACCACGGCCAGCACCTGGAGCACCGAGATTGCCGTGCTGTGGTTGGTGATTCCGGTGTTCACGGCGAGCAGTCCGGTGCCGAACACGTTGGCGCCGTTGCTGAGCGGATCACTCAGATAGATGAGCGTCCGCTGCCCCTCCAGGATGAACAGCGTCAGGTAATGCGCGATGACGTAGCCCAGGGCAATCGGTACGACGGAATGCGCGAACAGCCCGGGCAACGTCGTACGGGAGCTGTCTGACAGTCGCCCGGCGAGCAAGGTGGCGCCGGAGTACGTGCCGAGCACGAAGAGCATGAACACGATCAAGGCCGCCGTACCGAGCCAGGTCATCGAGATGTCCTGGTTCTGGGCCCATCCGACCCACGCCGACGAGTTCGAGAAGCCGTCGTACGCGGTCGATCCCAGAAGCGCGGCAACCATGCCCACGAGTCCTGGCTGGGCTTTCAGTCCGTCCAGGTTCTCGAGTGGTCGCCGTACCACCAAGGAGCCGTCGGTACGGCGGCCCCACGGGGACAGGCGGGACATGAGCGTCGCGTAGACCTCGAACGGGTCGCCGGTCGCGAACCACCGGTCGCCG
Organism: Kribbella albertanoniae; assembly: GCF_004348455.1. Classification (GTDB taxonomy): domain Bacteria; phylum Actinomycetota; class Actinomycetes; order Propionibacteriales; family Kribbellaceae; genus Kribbella; species Kribbella albertanoniae. The sequence continues at coordinate 38,545 of NZ_SMKA01000029.1, read as the reverse complement.
AACAGGACTGCACCGAAGAGGTTGATCACCACGTAGAGCGCGATCCACGCTTGTAGTACGGGGATGGTGGCGCGGTCCGGTGCGACCAGTTCCAGCCAGGTGAACGCGAAGATGCCGAGCGCGGCCGGCCAGAGCCCCACGCGTGGGGACAACTGGAGCAATCCCTTGGAGGGTGACTGACGCAGCAGCTTGCAGAACAGCAGATGCAGCGTTCGCAGCGGGTTGAGCGTCCGCCAGACCGGGCCGAGCAGGATCGAGAGCGGTACCAGGCCGACCCAGAGCAGGATGTAGATGAAGCCGAAGATCGGGTTCGTCAGCCGGTCCACGCCGAACACCAGCGCGAACATCGCGTACAGGAAGATCGCCAGCCCGACCAGCCGGACGATCCAGCGGAACCAGGCCGCGTCGACCGTCCGGGTGATTGCACCAGGCAACGGCTTCCCGGACTTGTTGCCCCGGTACTTGGGCGACTGCCACGCGAGCCCCAGTACGACGAACGAGACCGCCACGGCGACCGCTGCACCGCCCACGGCCAAGCCGAAGGGGATCGGCAGGTCTTGGCGACCGCCGATTCCGTGCAATGGGATCACGAGACTACGAGCTTCGCTACCAGCTTGGCGCTCTTGTGGGTCTCGACCTCGAAGGTGCCCTTCATGTCCGCGGTGAACTTCACCTGCGCGGGCTTGCCCGGGGTGAGCTCGAGCTCCTTGTTGTACCCGTGGATGTGCAGCTCCTCGTCGGCGTCGCTGACCGCGGTGACCAGCACGGACTGACCGGCCTTCACCTTCACGGTCGCGCCGCTCGGGTTGACCTTGCCGTTGGCAACGGTGATGGCCAGCGTCACGTCGGCCTGGTCACCGGACGGGTCGGCGGTGTTCGAGGGGCCGGACGAGTTCGGCTTGCCCGGTGTCGGCGTGTTCGTCGGTACGTCGGACGGTGCCGTCGTCGGGGCGGTCGTCGGGGTGCTGGGGGAGCCGCCACTGCTGGAGTCGTTGCCACAGCCGGCCAGGACGAACAGGGCCAGAGCGGGCAGGAGAGCGGTGGCGGTACCGCGAGCGATCGTCGAACGCATGGGTCGAGGGGCCTTTCAAAGGGTCTGTTCAGTTCTCAGGGTGCGGAGCGCACCCTCTTGCCTGACGAACACCGAAGACTCAGTGTTCCCGTACCAAGCAGTGTCGCAGCCCACTGTCCGTGGGTACGGCTAGGGTGACGGAAAGCCATCCGCCAGAGAGACTGTTCCGCCAGAAAGGAAGGGTGACGTCCATGCCAGACCGCCTGTCATCGCTGGATCTCACCTTTCTCAAGGCCGAGTCACCGGCCACCCCGATGCATGTCGGCACCGTCGACATCTTCGAGCCGCCGGTGCACGGTGACGACGAGTTCGACTACGAGAGCCTGGTCGCGCTGATCCGGGACCGGATCGCGTTCGTGCCGCGGTACCGGCAGCGGGTGCAGCAGGTGCCCGGCCGGTTCGCCGGGCCGGTCTGGGTGGACGACGAAGACTTCGACATCACCTTCCATGTACGGCGCTCTGCGCTGCCCCGGCCGGGGACGCACGCGCAGCTGCTGGAGCTGGTGGCCCGGATCATGTCCCGGCGGCTGGATCGGGCCCGGCCGCTGTGGGAGATGTACCTGGTCGAGGGTCTGCAGGGCGACCGGTTCGCGATCATCGCCAAGTCGCACCAGGCGCTTGTCGACGGCAACAGCACGGTCGACATCGGTCAGGTCGTGCTCGACGCGACGGCCGAGCCGACGGAGACCCCGGTCGACACCTGGCAGCCCGAGCATCCGCCGTCCGCGCTGGAGCTCCTGGCCGGCGTCTTCGCGGACGCGACCCGGCACCCGACCGCGGCCCTGGAGCTGGCGCGGGCCGAGATGGCCAGCTTGACCGGATCGACCTCGGTTCGCGAGGTCCTCGGCGGCGTGGTCGGCTCACTGGCCGCGCGGCAGCACGCCCAGGAGAGCTCGCTGCACGTGAAGACCTCCGGCCAGCGCCGCTTCACCACGGTCGAGACCAACCTCGAGGACTACCGGACCGTGCGGGCGATGCATGGTGGCACGGTCAACGACGTGGTCCTGGCGGTCGTTGCGGGCGCCGTACGGGCTTGGATGATGACGCGTGGCGAGGGCGTTGGTCCGACCCGCCACGTGCGGGCCGTCGTCCCGGTCAGCATCCGCGATGACGACGACGAGGAGCCGACCTCGCTCGGCTCCCGGGTGATCGCCTCCGCGGTGACGCTCCCGGTGGGGGAGAACTCCCCGGTCATGCGGCTGCACCAGATCTCGTACCAGACCAAGGTGCACAAGGACACCGGCCGCGCGGTCAGCGCCCGCTCGCTGGTCGGCATCGCCGGATTCGCGCCGACCACGCTGCACGCGCTCGCGGCCCGGGTCGCCACCGCCACGGTCCGTCCGATCGACGACGTGGTGATCACGAACGTGCCCGGACCGCAGTTCCCGCTCTACGCCCAGGGCGCTCCGATGCTCGCGTCGTACCCGGTCGTGCCGTTGATGCCCGGACAAGGCCTGTCCGTCGGCGTCACGTCGTACGACGGGAAGGTGTTCTACGGGCTGAACGCGGACCGCACCGCGATGCCCGATCTGGCCGTTTTCGCCCAATGTGTGACCGATGCGCTGGACGAGCTGGTCGACACCACGAAAGGCAGCCGCAACCGGGCCTCCCGGGGGCGGAAGAAGCCGCGCGGTGGGCAGACTGGGAAGAACGACGCGGCGAAGAAGGCGGGTACATGAGGGTCTACATTCCATCCACACTGCGGCTGCTCGACGAGGCCTGCCACGCGGGCGAGTTCGGGCCACAGCCGCTCACGGTCTACGCCGTGACCCCGGCGCTGCGCGAGTGGTACGCCGAGGGCGACGACGAAGAGCTCGAGTACGCCGCCATGGCGCAAGCCGCCCGGGCGTCAGTCGGCCTCCTCGCCGACGACCCCGGTACGGCGCGCCGCCGGGTGGTCGTCTCCGCCGAAATGAGCGCCGTACCGCCGGCTGACGGTGCCGCCGAGCTCGGTGACGCCCGGCTGGAGCTGCACGTAGTCGTGCCGTGGCGCGCTGTCGCCTCGGTGCATCTGGACGAAACCGGAGCCGCCGCTACCGTCGGAAAAGCGGCAGAATTGTGGGCGTCGGCCCAGAACGGCGACGACGACGCGCTCTTTGCCCTCGACTCGTGCGAGGGTGAGGATCTGATGTGGTACGCGACCCAGGAGATCCCCGATCTGCTGGCCGCGGAAGGACCCCGCGGCCGACTTTAGGGAGCTGATGACATGCAGGCCATCTGGAAAGGCGCCATCTCCTTCGGGATGGTGACGATCCCGATCAAGGTGTTCTCGGCGACCGAGGAGAAGGACATCTCCTTCCGCCAGGTGCACGTCGCCGACGGCGGCCGGATCCGGTACAAGCGGATCTGCTCGATCGACGGCGAAGAGGTGCCGTACTCCGACATCGGCAAGGGCTACGAGATGCCGGACGGCCGGATGATCGTGCTCGAACCGGACGACTTCGCCGACCTGCCGCTGACCAGCAAGAAGGTCATCGACGTCCTGGAGTTCGTCCCCGCCGACCAGGTCGACCCGCTCTACCTCGGCAAGTCCTACTACCTGGCAGCCGACGGCGGCCCCGGCGCCAAGCCCTACGTCCTGCTCCGCGACGCCCTCGAAGGCTCCGAGCTGTACGCCCTGGTCAAGGTCGCCCTCCGCTCCCGCGAGAGCCTCGGCCTGCTCCGCACCGTCGACAACATCCTGATCCTCCAGGTCATGCTCTGGCCGGACGAGATCCGCGACGCCGCCTTCGCCGCCCCACCCGAGGACGTCGAGATCCGCTCCCAGGAGAAGGCGATGGCCTCCTCCTACATCGACACCCTCCGCGGCGAGTTCAACCCCGACCAGTACCACGACGAATACCGCCAGGCCCTCGAACAGGTCGTCGAAGCCAAGGCCGCCGGCGTCCCCCTCCCCGCCGAGTCCGACGAAGAAGAGACCGAAGGCGCCGAGGTAGTAGACCTGGTAGCCGCCCTCCGAGCCTCCGTAGAAGCAGCCAAGGCCCGCCGAGCCGGCACCGGCGACGCCCCCGCAAAGAAGACGGCAGCCAAGACCCCCGCCAAGAAGGCAGCCGAGCCCAAGAAGGCCGCAGCCAAGAAAACCGCAGCCAAGAAGACAGCCAAGAAAGCCACCAAGAAGTCCGCATAAGCAGCGTGGGGGGACCAACGATGACTGAACGAACCGAAGTACCCAAGGACCTCTCGGAGATCCCGGTAGACCCGGCGCATCCCCTGGTTGTGCCGGGCGCATTCCTGCTCGAGCTCATCCCGATGCCCGTCGCGGACCTGGACCGAGCCAAAGCCTTCTACGCTGACCAACTCGGGTGGACCTGCGACGTAGACCTCAGCCCTGGCGACGGCGTCCGGATTGTGCAGTTCACCCCACCGGGCTCCTACTGCTCGATCCTCCTGTCCACCGGCCTGCCCCAGATGGACATGCCGGTCGGCTCCCAACGCGGCCTGCACCTGGTGGTGAAGGACCTCGAGGCCGCCCGCCAGCAGCTCATCGCCCGCGGCGTGGAGGTCAGCGAGACCGAGGACCTCGGCGGCGTCTTCTACGCGTGGTTCACCGACCCCGACGGCAACACCTGGGCCCTCCAACACATGCCCTGGCGCGCCTAGCCCTCCTCGGCTGCGGCAGCTGGGGCTGCGGTTCTGCGACGCTCGAGGAGCTTCATCAGACCAGCCAGAGCCAGGAGCGCAGCCAGGGCGGCGGCTCCGGTCAGCAGGCCGAGCCGAAGTCCGGCCGGACGGTAGACGCAGGAGACGCTGCTCGCCGTTGGGCCAACCGAGACCGCCATCAGACCGGCCAGCTGGGTCGGTTTGCGGGCTGTGCGGTCGTCGACCCGGCATTGCCAGCCGGGCGTCTTGACGACTCCCATCACCACCAGGCCGCGCTTTCCAGGCGTCAGCTTGAGGTCGATGCGATGTCCACCGACGCTGACCGCGGCGGGCTGGCTGCGCTCGAGGCGGGTGACAGCAAGGTTCAGCTTGGCGCGGTCCAGGCATCCGATCGCGCCGACCGGCAGTTGGGTCGTGGCCGACGTCCGGAGCTTCAGGTCGAAGGAGCCGCTCGCATCGGTTGAGCCCACCGCACGCACCGCACCACCGCTGTAGATCCCTGGCCGCTTCCCGAACGCGGGAAGGAAGGAAGCCCACTGCTGCCCGGGCACCAGAACCTCCCCGGCGAATTCGCGCCCGGACAGATAGAGCTCGGACCCAGGCCGGCAGCGCCCGGCGAGCCGGAACTCAGCCGGCGTCGGAGTGCCCGCCGGCAACTTGATCGTGAGCAGACCTGGCCGGCGATCACTGATCGCGAGTGTCGATCCGGCGGCCGGCACAACCGTCAGCTTCGGGATCGCGTAGACGTCACTGCCGAGCGCGGTCTCCTGCAATCCGTAGGGTCCCGGGTCGGCCGAGACCCAGGGCTTGATCGGACGGACAGTGACGAACGGCGAGGCTGTACTGCGCGCCAACTCCAGCCCACCCTGGTCATCGGATCGGACCCGTGCGCCGACCGAGAAGACCGCGTCGATCACGGGGTTGGCCGGGTCGATGACAGCACGCCCGAAAGCCCAGTACCCGAACCCGAGGTTGATCAGCTCCTCCGACAGCTCGTCCGGAATCGTCGAGCTGTAGTACTCCGGCCCTTCACCGCCGACGAGCATCGGATCGTTCACGGTGCTGAACGCGCCCGGCGACACGCGGTGCCGCGGCCAGTCCTGGGCAGACATCACCAGCGCACGGGCCTGCTCCTGCAGCGGTCCCCACGTCGGCGTGGCGCTGTACTTCTCCGCCCGGGCCTTGTCGATCGCGTACGTCGACGCAGTCACCTCGGCCAGCACCGCCACAACGAGCAGTCCCGCGGCAACTCGCAGTACCAGCTGTGACTGTCGCCAACGCCAGGCAGCCCACGCGAGCACCGCCACGGCCACCATGGCCGGTACGACGACGCGCGTGAGCGGAGTTGTCGACCATGCCCCGAACGCAGCGCCGTACAAGGCCATCAGCAGCACCACTGGTACGGCGATCGCCAGCACATCACGTACTCCCGCGGCCAGCGACAGCCAGCCGGCGATCACCAACATCCCGGCCACGACGAACGCCTGCCGGAACGGGTTGCCGTTCGGCGAGTCGAACCCGTGCCAGATCTCGTGTGTGAGCGGGATCTGCATGCTGACGATCGTCAGCAGGATGACCACCGACCAGACGATCCGCTCCCGCCGCGCGATCCGCCGGTTGAGCGGGAAACTCAACGCGGCCAGCAACAACACAGTCCCAACAGCGAGTCCCGGCGTCTTGCCGACACCCTCAGAGGCGGGCAGCAGCCGTCCGAAGAAGCTCAGCCAGCTGATCGCGTCGAAATGCTCGTCCGGACTTGGCCGGGCATACCCGACGGACTTGAAGGTTGGCACCAGCAGTGGCGCGGAGAGCGCGATTCCGATCCCAACCACGACGAGGCAGCGCACAGAGCCGGTGAACCGATGCCACCACGATCCACCGTCGGGGTCGGACAGCACGCGCGCGATCAGCACCAACGCCGCGCCAAGTGTCGCCATGTAGACCGTGTAGAAGTGCGAGTACCAGAACAACGCAATCACGAACGGCGCAACCAGCATCGGAAGGACAGCTCGCCGCCGCCTGACCCACTCGCACAGCAAGCAGATCAGCGGGAACGCGATCAGCCCGTACAGCCAGCCGGTCATGTAGCCGCCATCATCGAGCGCCCAGCCGCAAGTCGCGTACGACACTCCGGCCAGGGCCGAAATCCAGGCCGGCGCGCCCGGTCGCAACATCCGCAAGTACGCCGTCATCGCCGCGGCCGCGGACGCGATCGCGACGATCATGATCGCGTACAGCGCAAGATCGATCCGGTCCCGCGGGAACAGCAGCACGATCCAGGACAACGCGGCCCCGTTATAGGCCATGAAGTCGCCGATATACGGAACGCCGTACCCACTGGACCAGTTGAAGATGAAGTCACCCGGAGAGGACCCAGTCATCACATCGCGCAGATGAGCATGCATCGGCACGAACTGCTGCCCCAGATCAAGAATATTGCGGCTACGCGCCCCGAACGGATACGTCCCCCGCAGCAAACCCCCAAGAATCACCGCAACCGCCGCAGCCAGCGCCGCCACCCCAGGCACCGCCATCCGCCCGCGACCTACCACCCTCAAACCCCAATTCTCTGCTCGTCCCCCGCCCCGACCGTACCGGACAACCACCACCGACCCCGCGCAATTGCTGCCATTGTCCAGAACCGGAAGCCCCGCGCACCCCTTCAGACACAAGCAAATCCATCGCTCGCCGTAACCGTTGCCTTACGCAACATGCTCGGCGTTGATTCGGGACAGCGGCAGGGCCGTTACAACTCCAAGGTCCGGCCCAAGACGCAGCGCGACATCGCCGGCTGCAACGACCCTCCGCCGGGTTGTACGGGTCGGGCAGCGCTCTGACCTGCACGAACAGCTCTTCCGGCGGTTGACCAGGTACTCCCGTATGTCACTTCGTGCAATTTTGTTGACTCGGAGCGTATCCGTGGGTCACCGTTAGTGCGCTTCTCTACCGCCATCGAGAAGCGCACCTCGGGGGTGCTGGCAGTTCAACTGTGGTGACTTCAGGGGTGAGGCATGTCTTTCAACGGGTGGGTTCTGCGCGCCTTCGCGCGCCCGATCGGTGTTCTTTCCGCAGCGACGATGGTCGCGTCCGGGCTGGTCGGGACGTCTCCAGCGGTGGCCGCCAAGCCACCGGTGGCGCCGAAATCGGCCAAGACCGAGGCTGAAGCCTCGCGCCTGGCCGCACAGTTCAACACCTCGGTAGAGGTGGAAGACAAGCTCACGGAGTACACGCGCACCGTCGCGACTCCGCAGGGCACCTTGCAGGCCGAGATCTCGAACCAGCCAGTGCGGATGCGCAGGGGCACGGGCTGGGTGGACCTCGATTCCACTCTCGAGACCCGCGCTGACGGACTCGTCGCGCCGAAGGCCTCTGGTTCGGATGTCGCCTTCTCGAACGGCGGCGCCGGCCCGCTGGCGCGCTACAAGCACGACGGCGCCACCTTCGAACTGAACAGCCCGTGGGCCTTGCCGAAACCGACCTTGTCCGGCTCCAAGGCGACGTACGCCGGAGTCCTGCCCGGCGTCGACCTGGTAGTCAACGCCACCTCTGACACCTTCAGCTACAACCTGGTCGTCCAGACCCGCGAAGCCGCCTTGAACCCGGCCCTGAAGGCTCTGACCTTCCCCGTCACCACCCAGAACCTCGAGCTGCGTACGACCCAGCCGGGCCGCCCGTCGTACGTCGATCGCTCCGGCCGCCAGGTCCTGTCCGTCGGCGAGGCGCTGATGTGGGACGCAGGCGGCACCAAGTCCAACGCAAAGCCGAGCGCCGCGATGGCGGTCGGCGAGGGGCCGTCGGGCCAGGCGAAGCGCGCGCTGATGCAGTTCGACGGCACCGCGGCGGGACTGACGGTCAAGCCCGATCAGCGGATGCTTGCCGCAGCCGACACGGTCTTCCCGGTCGTGATCGACCCCACGATGGAACTCACCAAGGACCGCGTCGGCTGGACTGCCGCCTGGGAGCTGTACCCGAGCACGTCGTTCTGGAAGACCGAACACAGCCTCGGCGTCGGCTACGAGGGCTGGGAGCAGAGCAAGATCGTCCGCTCCTACTACCAGTTCAACACCTCGTACTACACCAACAAAAAGATCATCAAGGCGTCGATGACGGCCTACGAAACCCACTCGGCCAGCTGCACCAAGAAAGGCGTCATCCTCTCGCGGGTCAAGCCGATCTCCCCTCGCACGACCTGGAACAACCAGCCCGCAGTCGAGGCCGACGTCGCGTCCGTGGTCGACGCCAAGGGCTGGAGCTCGGCCTGCCCCGCAGGCTTCCTCGAGTTCGAGGTCACAGCCTCGATGCAGGCCACCTCGAACGCCAACCTCACCTCGACCAGCTTCCGGCTGCGTGCCTCGGACGAGACCGACATGATCGCCTGGAAGCAATTCGACGCCAGGTCCCAGCTCCACGTCGAGTACGTCGCCTACCCGCTTCCTGGAGAGAATCTGGGCGCCGCTACTCCGACCGACTTCCCGGAGCCCTGCGCACCGTCGACCAATCCCACAATCGTGGCCTCGCTCAAGCCAGAGGTCTACGCGGCAGGCAAGGTCGGGGTCGGCGATTCCACCGCCCGGGTCTTCGTCCGGTTCCTGATCCGGGATAGCAGCGGCACCAATTTTGGCTTGGACAGCGGTCTCGCGTCTCCGGGTGTCCGCCAGGTGCGAGCCCCGGGGTTCAATCTGGTCGAGGGCAGGTTGTACACCTACAACGCGCAGACGGTCTATCCGACGCCGGCCGGCGAACTCCTGTCGGAGTGGTCGCAGCCTTGCTTCTTCAAGATCGACACCACACCACCGCCGCCGCCCACGATCAAGGCGGAGTACAACGGTCAGGTCGTGACGAATTGTCTGACCAGCCCGGATCCGAACGTCTGCCCCCTCGTGGTTCCGTTCGGCGAGAAGGTCAAATACACGATCTCGTCGAGCAGTCCCGATGTCACTGCCATCAGCTACGGCTTCAACGGCAAGATGACCCGCGTCAACTCGAACTCGGTCACGGTGTTCCTGGTGACGCCCAATCCGACCATCATGCTGCTGGGCGCCCAGTCTCACGATGCGGCCGATCACCCCAGCAAGACGGCATACCACAAGCTTGGTGTCGGCGCCCAGCCACCACCAGCAGCTGCCTGGAGTTTTGACGACGGATCGGGCGGTATCGCCCCGGATTCGACGGGCAACAACCATCCGTTGACTGTGACGGACGCCCAGTTCGACAGCAGAGGCAGAGTCAAGGGGTCCTTGCTCTCCAACGGCGTCAATAGCCGTGCGACGACACCGGCAACGTTCGTGGACACGTCCAAGAACTTCAGTATCTCGGCCTGGGCCCGGCTGACCGGTACGACGGACAGCGGCGTGGTCACCATTACCGGACAGGTGGCGCACGGTGGCCAGTTGCGGTACAACGCGACCACCAACCGTTGGACCTTCATCCAGACGATCTCGGATACACCCGCGCAGCCCCAGGCACGGGTGGAATCGCTGACCCCGCCGGTCAAGAACGCGTGGACGCACCTGCTCGGTGTCTACGACGCCACCGCCAAGACGATGACTCTGTACGTCAACGGCAGGTTTCAGAAATCCGTGACGTTCACCCACACGCCCTGGAAGGCCACCGGCAAGGTGGAGGTGGCATCGGTGCGATCCGATCCCAACATGGGCCCGGGCATCTTTCCCGGCTCGGTCGACGAGGTCAAGATCTACCAGCGCATCGTTCAACCCGCCGAGGCCGAACAACTCGCAAGTCCCCGCATCGATCAGTCCGGCAACGACCTCCCGATCGCAGGTCTGACCGCGAATTACCCCTTCGAAACGACTGCCGGTGGAACGACTCCGGACACCGTGTACGGGTCGAACCTGAATGTCGCCGGTTTCGCCGGTACGGACCAGAGTGCGGCGATCACCGAGGACGACGAGCGCGGAAAGGTTCTGACCGGGACCGGACAGAGCGCCGAGAGCGTCTCTATCGGTCGTCCCCTGGTTGATGCCTCAGGAGGCTTCACGGTCCTGGTGTGGGTCAAGCTCGCAGACCCCTCGAAGAACCAGGTGATCGTTCGGCAGGCCGGTACGACCAAGGACTCCTGGCGACTGGAATATCGGCGACTCGCCACCGACGACAAGGCGGAGTGGGCCTTCGTCAGATCGAGCGCAGACTCAACGTCAGGCGTTAGCACCTCAGCGATCCAGAGCACGACAACCATGGCAGCGTCGGAAGAGTGGACCGCACTCGCGGCTCAGTACGACGCAGCGACCGACCAGATCTTCCTGAAGCTGGCCGACCGGTCGGCCAACGGGAGCAGTAACCCGTTCGCTTCCCCCTTCACCACCGGCACAACCGTGGTCGGTAAGCCACCGGCGGACGCTACCTACGTGCCGTTCACCGGCTCCCTCGACGACCTTCGTGTCTACGCGGGCGTTGTACCGGACCACGATCTGTGCACCGAAGCCGGAAAGGTGAGCTGCTCCTGATGAGGCGAACCGTGCGCAAACTCAAGACCCGTAGCCTGCCGATCCTGCTCGCCCTGTCGCTGACTGCGGCCGTGGCAGTCGTCGGCCCGACCAGCTCGGCCGAGGCTCAGGACAAGTACCCGAACGCCCCGAAGGCGACCAAGCAGAAGAATGCCAAGGTGACGCCGCGCAAGTCGGTGGCGCCACCTAGCGAGGTCGACCCCGCGGCGGCAGCCGCCGATGCTGCCAAGGTTGCGAGCCAGCCGGTCAACTGGCCGGCGCCAGGCCGCCAGAAAGTCATCGTCGATGCTCCCGCAGCGAAGTCCAAGGGCTTGGTGACGGCCACTTCGGCGAAGGCCGGCACGGGAGTTACCGCCGATCTCGAGTTTCTCGACCAGGCGGCAAGTGCGCGCGCCGGCATCAGTGGAGTGCTGGTCAAGGCCACGACGCCGAAGGCCGTCCCTGATGCCCAGCTGACCTTCGACTACTCCGGCTATGCGAAGGCATACGGTGCCGACTGGGATCAGCGCCTCCAGGTCATCGCTCTGCCGGCGTGCGTTCTGACAACGCCGAACGTTCCTGAATGCACAACGAGCACGCCGCTCCAGAGCCGAAACGACGCGGCGTCGAAGACGGTGACCGCGAAGGCGCCCCTGAGCACGCAGCAGTCGGTCTTCGCCGTCACGGCAGGCTCGGAGTCCAGCACCGGTGACTATGCCGCGACAGGACTGGCGGCCTCCTCGAGCTGGTCGGGTGGTGGCTCCAGCGGTGATTTCACCTGGTCTTACCCGCTGCGCGTGCCGCCGGCCGCGGCTGGACCGATGCCGAGCCTGGCCTTCTCGTATTCCGCGCAGTCGGTCGACGGTCGCACCTCGGCCACGAACAACCAGGTCTCGTGGGTTGGCGAAGGGTTCGATCTGACCGAGTCGTTCGTCGAGCGTAAGTACACGAGCTGCGACGAGGACGGCAACCAGGGCAAGTACGACCAGTGCTGGAAGTACGACAACGCCACGCTGACTCTGAACGGCAAGTCGAACGAGCTTGTCCGCACGTCCGGTGGAGACACCGGAGCGAGCACCTGGAAGCTCAAGAACGACGACGGGTCGAAGGTCGAGAAGCTGATCACGACCGTCATCAATGGCGACTCTCGCAAGGAGTACTGGAAGGTCACGGCGACCGACGGCACCCAGTACTACTTCGGCAAGCACCAACTCAAGACCGGTATGCAGAAGTACACCCAGTCGGTCTTCACTGTGCCGGTTGCGGGTGACGACGCGGGCGAGCCCTGCCACGCCTCCACCTTCGCCGCTTCCCTGTGCACGTTGGCCTGGCGCTGGAATCTTGACTACGTCGTCGATCTGCATGGCAACGCGATGTCGTACTGGTACACCAAAGAGGTCAACAACTATGCGAAGAACGGTGTCGCTTCGCCGGGTACGCCGTACGTCCGTGGCGGCTACCTGAACCGGATCGACTACGGCCTCCGTGAGGACACGCTGTCCGACACCACGGTTGCGCCGCACCAGGTCGTCTACACGACCGCCGAACGTTGTCTGGCGAACTGCTCGACTCTGAACAGCACGACTAAGGCGAACTGGCCGGACGTCCCGTTCGACCAGATTTGCGAGGGAACAACCGCCTGCACCAACAAGGTTTCGCCGACCTTCTTCACGCGCAAGCGGCTGTATCAGATCCAGACCCAGACGATGGTCGGATCCGCCCTCCAGCCGGTCGACTTGTGGCAGACCAACCTGACCTTCGAGTCGAACGGCGACACTGCCAGCAAGCCGATGTGGCTGAACGGCATCTCGCACAGCGGTCAGGTTGGCACGGCGTTGAGCGTTCCGAACGTGACTTTCAAGAAGGTCGGTCTGGCCAACCGGGTCGACAATACGTCAGATGGTCTGCCGGGCATGGTTCGGTATCGAATCGGCGAGATCAACACCGAGACCGGCGCCAAGATCATGGTCAACTACGCGCCAAAGGAGTGTATGTCCGGCGAGCGGCCGGACAAGGACACCAACACCAAGCGCTGCTATCCGGCTGAGTGGACTCCGCCGGGGGAGGTCGAGCGCACCGACTGGTTCCACAAGTACGTTCTGGACAGCGTCGTGACGGCCGATGAGATCGGCAACGGCGCCATGATGACGACGCAGTACGTCTATTCCGGCGGTGGCGCCTGGCACTTCCAGGAGTCGCCGATGCTGAAGACCGAGGACAAGACTTGGTCCGAATGGCGTGGCTACGGCACGGTCACGACGTACGTCGGCGATCCGGCCGAGCCGGCGAAACGGTCGCGAAGTGTTACCAGGTACTTCCGCGGGATGGACGGCGACAAACTCGAGGGCACGACTGCCCGGCGGAATGTCGATATCGCTGACTCCGAAGGCACAGTCAAGGCTGACGCCGAGCCGCTGGCCGGCAGCCCGCGTGAACAGGTCACCTACCCGAACGCGACGTCGAACACGGAGATCTCCGGGTCGATCACCGATTACTCGATCGATGAGAAGGCCAGTCAGACCGTCCCCGGTGGCGTGCTGAAGTCCAACTTTGTCGGTACGTCGGCCACGAAGTCCCGAACCACTCGCGACGGGGGCCGTGCGGACCTGGTTCGTTCGACGGCGACGCAGTACGACCCGGACAACAACCTGCCGGTCAAGGTCACTGACTTCGGCGACGCTGCGAAGAGTGGCGACGAGACCTGCACACTGACGAGCTATGCCAAGAATCCGGCAACTGGGCTGATCGCGCTGCCGCTGCGGAACGTGTCGTCGACCGGTGCCTGTGACGCCACGTCCGCGAGTCCGCCGGAGGATCGGGTTCTGTCGGACGTGCGGAGCTACTACGACGGCAAGCCGTTCGGCACGGTGACGCTCGGCGACGCGACGAGCATCGAGCGGCTTCAGCATTACACCGACGGCGTCCCGTCGTACCAGAAGACCGGTACCAAGGGATATGATGCGCTCGGCCGGGTCACGTCGTCGGGCGATGCCCTCGGACGAGTCACTACGACGGCATACACGCCCGCGCTCACTGGTCCGCTGACCCAGACCGTGGTGAAAGCACCGACCGTGAACAAGTACGACGGAGCGGCGGTCAACTTCACAACGACAACGACCTATCGACCCGAGTGGGGTCTGCCGTCGAAGACTACCGATCCGAACGGCAAGGCCACGGAGATGGCCTACGACGCGCTCGGTCGTCTGACCTCGGTGTGGCTGCCGAGCCAGGTGATTGCTTCGCCTAAACTCGCCAACACCAAGTACACGTACACGATCTCGAACACCTCGGCCTCGTCCATCCGCACCGACTCGCTGAACATCGAGGCGAACGGCTACATCACGTCGTACCAGCTGTACGACTCGCTGCTGCGCCCTCGGCAGTCCCAGGCGCCGGGAGCGAACACCGGTCGCGTCATCAGCGAGACCCGGTACGACGCGAGCGGCCGGGCGATCTATGCGAACAGCGACATCTGGAACGAGTCGGCACCTGCGGCCGTCCTGGTCGACGTACCGAACGCGTCCGTGCCCAACCAGACGTTCAACGAGTACGACGGTGCGGGGCGGAACGTCAGGTCGACGTTCATGAGTGCGCTGCAGCCGAAGTGGTCGACTACAACCCTCTACGGCGGTGACACGACCACTGTGCTGCCACCCGCCGGGAGCAGCGCGACGTCGACCGTCGCCGACGCGAGGGGCCAGGTCGTCGAGCGCCGCGAGTACAGCGGCAACACGCTGAGCGGTACTCCTGATGTCACGAAGTACACCTATGACCTTGCCGGCCGGATGGTCCGGATGGACGGCGCCAGTGGAGTCTGGACCAACAAGTACGACCTTCGCGGGCGGAAGATCGAGAGCACGGATCCTGACTCCGGGAAGTCGACGTCGACGTACGACGAAGGCGACCGCCTGGTGTCCACGACGGATTCGACCAGCAACACGCTCGTCACGACGTACGACTCGCTGGACCGTAAGACAGCGCTGTACAAGTCGACGGCCGCGCCGGCGAACATGCTCGCGAACTGGAAGTACGACAAGACCGACCTGCTAGGGCAGTTGGCCGAATCGGCCAGTTACACCGACGGGCAGGCCGGTCCGAAGTACCTGACGACGATCGATTCTCGCAATGTTCTGTACAACCCGACGAAGGTGACCAAGTGGATCCCGTCGGCCAAAGAAGGTGCCGAGCTCGGCGGTAGCTACTACACGAACTACGACTACAAGCCGGACCAGAAGACACCGAAACTGATCTCCTACCCCGATGGTGGTGGGCTAGGGGCGGACAACGTCTCGTTCTCCTACACGCCGCAGGGCTTGCCGCAGCGCATGTACAACGCGGCGGGCGCGACCTATGTGAACGATGCCGAGTACAACCAGTTCGGCGACCAGACACTGCTCGATCTCGGCTCGAAGCATGACATGCCGGTCTCGAACATCTACGAGGACGGCACCCGACGTCTGAGCCGCAGCACCAGCGGCAAGGAGCAGGTCTTCTCCGACCACGTCTACACCTATGACGCAACCGGCAACGTCCTCAAGGATCACAACCTGGTCGACGGCGGCGACGCCCAGTGCTTCGACTACGACGGTCATCGCCGTCTCACCGAAGCCTGGACTCCGGCCAACGCCGACTGCACACAGGCCCCGAGTGCACTGGGGCTCGGCGGCGTGGCGCCGTACTGGCAGTCCTGGACCTACACGCCGACCGGTCTCCGGAAAACGCAGGTCGATCACTCCACGGCCGGCAACACCACGAGTACTTTCGCCTACAACACTAACCAGCCGCACACGCTGGCCAGCGTCACCCAGGTCGGTGTAGGTGCCGGCCCGGTGAAGGCCTTCGATTACGACGCCCGCGGAAATACCACCGTGCGGCCCGGTCAGACGCTCACCTGGAATGCGCAGGGCAAGCTCACCAAGCTGTCCGGCACTGAAGGTGACACCGAGTACGTCTACGACGCCGATGGCAGCCTGCTGGTCCGCCGTAACCCGACCGAGGTAACCCTGTTCCTCGGCGAGCTCGAGCTGACCCTCGATAAGGCCACCCGCAAGGTCCAAGGCAAGCGCCAGTACAGCTTCAATGGCCAAACCATCGCCGTCCGCACAGACAACGGCACCCCGACCTCCGACGTGTCCTGGCTCGTCACCGACTACCACGGCACCTCCCAGGTAGCCGTGAATGCGGCCACCCTGACTCCGACCAAGCGCTACGCCAAACCTTTCGGCGACCCACGCGGTGCCGCAGTGGCCTGGCCCGACGACCACGGCTTCCTCAACAAACCCGAAGACAAGCTAACCGGCCTGACCACAGTCGGCGCCCGCGAATACGACCCCACCATCGGCCGCTTCATCAGCCTCGACCCCCTGCTGGACCCCAACGACCCCCAGCAAATGCTCGGCTACACCTACGCCAACGACAACCCCGTCTCCGGCTCAGACCCCACCGGCCTCATCAACTCCGACGACGGCGAGGGAGGCGGCGGCTACACCGACGACGACGTCGACACGCAGTACTGCCCCGGCTGTCCCAACACCAACCCCAACCCCAACGGCCCCAACGCCGGCTATGGCGATGGCGGCGGCAACGACGACGGCGGCACCAACCACCCCAAAAAGAAGAAGCGCTGGTACGACCGCGTAGCCGACAACGTCAAGGACACCGTTGACCACGCCCACCAATGGGCCCAGGACCACGCCTCTGAGATCGGTACAGGCATCGCCATTGGCGTGGCCGTCGCCGGAACAATCGCATTCTGTGCTGGTACCGCCGGAATAGGCTGCCTGATTGTCGCCGGTGCAGTAATGGGGGCGTCCGGTGCAAGTCTGGGATACGGCGCTCGGATTGCTCTCGATGACCAAGAGTCGTTCGATACAGCCACCTACGCCACGGAAGTGGCAATAGGCACGGCCTCAGGTGCTGCTAGTAGTGCGGTCGGAGCTGGCATCCCTGCTGCGGCTGCCCTAACCGCGGGAACGGTCGGAAAGGCGGCTCTCGGAAAAGCCGGCAGCGCTGAAGGCAACGCAGCCCTCGGCGGGGCAAGTCCGAAGGCGACACGCGGCTCCGTGAACAAGGTTGGAGGTACCCAGAACTGCGTCTCCTGTGCGATTGCTGGAGATTCAACCCTCGGCGGAAGCCCGGCATCCGCGATCAAGCGAAATCCGGATGAGCCGTTTGCTGACGGGATGGTCTTGATCGAGCGATATGCTGGATCAACATGGCGTTGGATGGGACGGCCTAAGATCGAAGCAGAGTTGCTGGCGGCAGGAGAAGGTGCCCGCGGCATCGTCTACGGCGAGCGCAGAGGGACTGCGCACGTCTTTAATGCGGTCGTACAGCGCGGGCAAGTCAATTTTGTTGACTTCCAAAGTGGCGGTGCTGGAGTGTTTGAAAGAAGTTTCCGACGTACTGCATTTATTAGGACGAGGTGAATTTGGTGCAGCCGCAAGGGGAAGGCCCGGTGCTACTTCAGGATGCATTTGAGGCAACTCAGGAGTTGCTTGATATGAGGATCCGGCCTGTGCACGGGGCTGATGTTGTCATCTGCTCGTGCGAGGAATTTCCGAGCTTCTTCGTGTTCGGCTATAACACGCGCCGATTTCTGATCGGGATGAAGCTCACCGACTCACTCGTGGGGAATGGGCCTGTCGTCGTGCCGAAGTCGGGTGCTCCTCTCTACCTGGGCGGGTCCGGGAGCCCGATCGAGGAGCAACTCGGGGAGCGTCCGATCACCGAGGAATTTGGGGAGCCTGACTGAGGTTGTCGGAGTCGTCGCCAAGATGGCAAACTGTCGAAAACGAATCTCGAAGCTGCGTTGATGGTGGTTCCCTTTACGACAGTGCCGTAAAGGGAAAGTCTTACCTCAATCGACAGCGTCCCGGCGGCGGGACTGTTACGGGAGTGGCCGCCGCCTTCGGCCGGACGCGGATCACGCCGAAGCGATAGAGCAGGGGTACGACGCTTCGGGGAACCGGACCTGGTCGGAGGATGCCAACGGCAACCGGTTCGAGTACAAGTTCAGTGATCTGAAGATGCCGACCGAGGTCTGGGACATGAACCAGCCGGTCGACCCGAACAATCCTCCAGTCGACGAGCCGCGTGAAGGCGTTGACTACAAGGTTCGCTCCAAGACGCAGTACGACCCCGCGGGCCGCAAGGTGGCCGAGGTCGACGCGATGGGCCGCGTGGTGAGCCTTACCTACAACGCCGATGATTCGCTGAAGAGCCGGAAGCTGGTCGGGTTCCACGATCCCGACGGTTCGACGCGGGACGTCGTACTGGAGGACAACACCTACGACAACGCCGGAAACCGGATCAAGTCGGTCACCGACAACGGCAAGTCGACGACGACCTACACGATCGACAAGGTCGGACGGGTAACGACCGAGATCACCGACCCGACAGGGCTGAAGCGTAAGACGACGTCCACGCACGACCTCGCGGGCAACGTGACCCGCCAGGAGACGACGGGCGAATGGTCAAACGCGGACATCGCCGGTCCGACGGCAGTGACCGAGGCGACCTCCTTCGTCTTCGATGCGGCCGGACGTCGGGTGTCGCAGACGGTGGAGAACGCCAGCGGCAACCTGCTGACGTCTTGGACCTATGACCAGCGCGGGCTCGCCACCTCCACTACCTCGCCGCGCGGCAACGTGTCAGGCGCAGTCAAGGCTGACTTCACCAGCGTCTCCAGCTACGACGAACTCGGGCGTCTCGTGAAGACGGTCGCGCCGAAGGTCAAGGCCGAGTCCAACGGCGGTGCGCCGGCTGACGTGCAGCCGACTGCGACGATCGGGTACGGCGCGTTCGGGCAGGCGACCTCGTCGAAGGATGCCCTCGGCAACGTGGTGAAGTCCTCGTTCGACAAGCTGGGCCGCCAGGTCGAGGTGGCAGCACCGTCGTACACACCTCCGGGTGGATCGGCGCTGACTCCGAAGACTGCGTTCCGCTATGACCCGGTGGGCAATCTGCTGGAGCAGATCGACGAGCGTGGCAACGCGACCCGATTCACTTACGATCACCTGAACCGGCAGGTCCAGGTCGACGCGCCGGGCAAGACGAACGACGAGCGCGTGATCAGCAAGGCGACGTACACGCCGAACGGTGATGTCGAGTCGACGACCGATGCGCTCGGTGCGGTGACTCGATTGACGTACGACGATCTTGATCGGGTTGCCACGTCGACCGCGGTTGAGCGGAAGCCCACGGCGGCGAACTTCGTCACGCGGCTGACCTACGACGACATGGACAACGTGGTGAAGGCCCAGGCGCCTTCTGGAGCCTCCGCCACCAGCACGTACGACAGTCTCGGGCAGCTGATCCAGTCGACGGATCCGAACAACGTGGTCAGCCGCTTCGGCTACGACTACGCGGGTAGGCAGGTCCGGTCCTCGGATGCGCTGGGACGCAGCAGCGTCGCGGCGTACGACAAGGCGGGTCAGCTGATCACGTCGAAGACGCTGAACTCTTCGAACACCGCGCTCGGCACAACGAGCCTCGCCTACGATGCCGACGGGAACCTGAAGTCGTCGACACCGGCCTCCGGCAATCGGGCAACGACGTACACCTACGACGCACTTGGGCGGCTGATCGCTCAGGTCGACTCGGTGAACGCGACCGACTCGATCAACATCTCATACGGGTACGACGCAGCCGGCAACCGGACTCGCTACACCGATGGCCGCGGCAACTCGACCGTCTACACCCTCAACACGCTCGGGCTGCCCGAGAAGGTCATCGAGCCTTCGACCACGGCGCACCCGGCAGCCGCTGACCGCACCTGGACAGCGTCGTACGACGCAGCCGGCAACGCGGTCTCGCTGCTGTCGCCCGGTGGCGTCGTACGCAATCGGACCTTCGATGCAGCCGGTCGGTTGTCCAAGGAAGACGGCACCGGAGCCGAGGCCTCGACCGCGACCCGCGACCTGACCTACGACCTTGCAGGCCGCGTCGCCACCACGAGTTCTCTCGACGGCGTCAACACCTACACCTACAACGACCGCGGCATGCTCCTCCGAGCCGACGGCCCGTCAGGCACCTCAACCCACGGCTACAACCCCGATGGTCAGCTCACCCAGCGCATCGACGCAGCCGGTACGGCCGACTTCACCTACACCAACGGTCGCCCAGCCACCGCCACCGATCCAGTCACCCGGACACTGCAGACCCTCGGCTACAACGCCGCCGGCCAGCTGTCGACGATCGACTACGGCTCAGCGCGGATCCGCACCATCGGGTACGACCCATACGGCCGGATGAACTCCGACGTACTGAAGGCCGGTACGACATCGGTCTCGTCCATCACCTATGGCTACGACCCCGACAACAACGTCACCTCAAAGAAGACCACCGGTGTAGCCGGAGCAGGCGACAACACCTACGCCTACGACCAGCTAGGCCGCCTAACCACCTGGACCAAGGGCACCACTGCAACCCAATACGGCTGGGACAACGCCAGCAACCGCACGAAGGTCGGCACCAAACTAGCCACCTACGACGAACGCAACCGCCTCATCAACGACGGCACCTCGACGTACACATACTCCCCGCGCGGAGCCCTGCTCTCCAGGGTCAGCACCGAAGGCGGAACCACCACCACCGAAGCCTTCACCTTCGACGCCTTCGACCGCATGATTCGCACGGCAGACCGCGACTTCACCTACGACGCCCTGGACCGACCGGTCCAAGCAGGCACCGCCCGCATGCGCTACGCCGGCTTCTCCGACGAGGTAGTTTCCGACGGCACCCAGTTCTTCGGCCGCTCAGCCTCCGACGGCCTCTTGTCGATCGGCTACGAAACCACCAAGCGCCTGGTCCTCTCAGACCGCCACGGCGACGCCATAGCTGGCTTCGACCCCACTGACACCACCCTGTCCGCCGGCCTTCCTGACACCCGAACCTTCGACCCCTTTGGCAACTCGACCAGCGCCACCGGCCTCAAATACCGGATCGGCTACCAAGGCGACTGGACCGACCCCCGTTCCGGCGACGTAAACCAAGGCGCCCGCTGGTACAACCCCGAGTCCGGCACCTTCAACTCCCGGGACACCATGTCCTACGCCGCAGGTGTCGCCTCGGCCGTACCCAACCTCTACGCCTACGCCGGCGGCAACCCCCTCACCTTCAACGACCCTGACGGCCACGCGTTCAAAGACCCCGGGGGAGACAACAAGGACTGCACGCGGGACCTGGAGAATGGCTACCTTTCGCCAGTCGACGACGCAGTCATCTTCCCTTGC
The DNA here is from genome assembly GCF_004348455.1 of Kribbella albertanoniae. Classification (GTDB taxonomy): domain Bacteria; phylum Actinomycetota; class Actinomycetes; order Propionibacteriales; family Kribbellaceae; genus Kribbella; species Kribbella albertanoniae. Next base: position 17,195 of record NZ_SMKA01000029.1, on the reverse strand, counting down.
AATCCTCCAGAAGATACCAAGCCGAACTGCAAGAAGACCGGAACCTGCGACGGGAAATGCGACGGCAAGGGCAAGGGGGAGTCTAACTGCGGTCCCTGTAAAGGCAAGAACTGTGATGGCGGCGATGATGGCGGTTGCAAGAAGAACTGCGACCCGTGCAAAACTAAGCGCTGCGACCCCAAGCCCCCGCCGCCCCCCGCTTGTGATCCGCAATGCCAACTGAAGAAGAAGATCGAAAAAGAGCGCGAAAGAATCGAGGACGAGGGTAAGAACGACCCAAAGCCCCCACCGGGGAACCCGACCTGCACCAACGGCAACACATCCCTCTGCCCGATTAGCCCCACCCGGCCCGGCGGCATCGTCACCACCTGGGACGATCTGACCGACGAAACCGGCGACTACGCCGACAGCATCTACCAGCAAACCCTCAACCAAACCGGCTCCGTAATCGGCACCGTAGGAACCACCGGCTCCTACAACTGGTTCAACATGGGCATGCTCCCCACAGGCTTCAACCCCAAGGGAGACAACAGCGGCGTCGCCGGCTCCGGCTACGGCGGCGGCCCGACCGTTCAGGGGACAGCCATCGCTGGCCTCCTGGGAGGCATCCTCAAGGGCTCGTCGATCATCTTGCTGGCGATCGATGCCCAGAATTCCGCAGGATCCTCGGATGGATCTGCCTCGACAGGAAGCAACTCTGGCGCGGCGGCGCAACCGCCAGAGGAGGACGATCCAAAAGGTAAATCGCGATATGATTCTGACGGGAATCCGCTCGATAATTCCTCGATTTCCACGGATGATGCCCTTGACGCCGCAGAAAGGTGGCTAGGTCCCGGCTATAAGGAGCCAGTGCCGGGGAGTGGTCGATTCGTTTCCAAAGATGGCACGCGTGTTGCACGCCTAGGCGACAGTGATATCTTAGGGAAGCATGGCGGTGGGCCGCATATCAATCTCGAGCGGTTGGGTCCGAACCCACTCAAGCCCGGGAAGCTCAAAGTTCTCGAAAACCGTCACATATATCTCAAGTAGCTGCTTGCAAGATTCGAAATAGAGGTTGAATTGAATATCTCCCTGGATGTCCCAGAATATGACGCGGTTCGCGGCCTTCGGTTTGAGTGGGAAGATGGCTTCGAGGTAACGGTTGATGTCGACGGCTCCGAGGTTCATTTGTCCGCGAATCAGGCTGGCTTGATTTCGCTCGCTCGGCACCTGTTGACGCTTGCTCAGGCAGCGGTGCCCAGTGGCCACCACGTGCATTTGACTGCCGATCAAGAAATAAACTCAGATATCGATCTTATAATTGAAAAGAACGAGGATCTCGCATAATAAGATGATTTGTACTCAGGTAAGACGGCTCTCTACAAGGAGGCAGTCGCCCCAGCGAACATGCTCGCCACCTGGAAGTATGACAAGTCGGATCTGCTGGGGCAGTTGGCCGAGTCGGCCAGCTACACCGCCGGACAGGCCGGTCCGGCCTATCTGACGACGATCGATTCCCGCAACGTCCTGTACAACCCGACCAAGGTGACCCGGTGGATCCCGTCGGCCGAAGGCGTCGAGCTCAAGAATGGCTACTACACGAACTACGGCTACAAGCCGGACGCGAAGACGCCTGAGTTTGTTTCGTACTCCGATGGTGGTGGTCTGGGCGCTGACAACGTCTCGTTCGCCTATACCCCACTGGGGTTGCCGGATCGCATGTACAACGCGGCGGGCGCAACCTATGTCAACAATGCTGATTACAACCAGCTCGGTGATCAGACGCTGCTGGACCTCGGTTCGAAGCACGACATGCTGATCTCGAACATCTACGAGGACGGCACCGGCCGGCTGCTGCGCAGCATTGGCGGCAAGGAGCAGGTCTTCTCCGACCACGTCTACATCTACGACCCGAGCGGCAACGTCCTCAAGGATCACAACCTGGTCGACGGCGGCGACGCCTAGTGCTTCGACTACGACGGCCACCGCCGCGTCACCGAAGCATGGACCCCGGCCAACGCCGACTGCACCCAGGCCCCGAGTTCGCTCGGGCTCGGCGGACCAGCGCCGTACTGGCAGTCCTGGACCTACACGCCCACTGGCTTGCGCAAGACCCAGGTCGACCACTCAACCGCTGGTAATACCACCAGCACCTTCAACTACAACACTGACCAGCCACACACTCTGGCTGGCGTGACCCAGACCGGCCCAGGCGCCGGCGCGCCGAAGGCCTTCGACTACGACGCCCGCGGTAACACCACGGTCCGTCCCGATCAGACCCTGGACTGGAACGCCCAGGGCAAGCTGACCAAGCTCTCGAGCACCGAAGGCGACACCGACTACGTCTACGACGCCGACGGCAACCTCCTGGTCCGCCGCAACCCGACCGAGGTAACGGTCTTCCTAGGCGAGCTCGAGGTGACCCTCAACAAGGCCACCAGGAAGGTCCAAGGCAAGCGCCAGTACTCGTTCAACGGCCAAACCATCGCTGTCCGCTCCGACAACGGCACCCCCACCTCGGACCTGTCCTGGCTGGTCACCGACTACCACGGCACCTCCCAGGTAGCGGTCAACGCGGCAACCCTGACCCCAACCAAGCGCTACGCCAAACCCTTCGGCGACCCCCGAGGCGCCGAGCCAACCGCCTGGCCCGACGATAATGGCTTCCTCAACAAGCCGGAAGACAAGGTCACCGGCCTCACCACAGTCGGCGCTCGCGAATACGACCCAACCATCGGTCGCTTCATCAGCCTCGATCCCCTGCTGGACCCCAACGACCCCCAGCAAATGCTCGGCTACACCTACGCCAACGACAACCCCGTCTCCGGCTCCGACCCCACCGGCCTCATCAACTCCGATGACGGCGAGGGAGGCGGTGGCTACACCGACGACGACGTCGACACGGAGTATTGCAAGGGCTGCGTCAACGACAATCCCAACCCCAGAGGCCCCAACGGCGGCTACGGCGATGGCGGCGGCAACGACGACGGCGGCAGCAACCACCCAAAAAAGAAGAAAAAGCGCTGGTACGACCGAGTAGCCGACAACGTGGTCGACGTCGTTGACCACGCCCACGAATGGGCCAAAGAACACGCCTCCGAAATCGGCACAGGCATAGCTATCGGAGTCGCAATCGCTGGCGCGGCTGCGTTCTGCGTAGGAACCGCAGGCGTGGGTTGCGTCATCATCGCCGGCGCTGTCGCCGGCGCTGCGGGGGCCGGGCTCGGCTACGGCGCCGAAGTCGCTCTGGATGACAACCAGTCGTTCAGCACTGCCAATCTCGCGAAGGAAGTCGCCATTGGAGGTGCTACAGGTGCCGCAGGAGGGGCAGCCGGAAAGTTAGTGGGTGCGCTCGGAGCCAAGGTCCTGGGAAAGACCGCTGCCGCCTCCTGCTCATTCGCCGGCAGAACTACCGTTCTCATGGCGGACGGCAGCCACAAGCCGATCCAAGACGTCCGCGTCGGCGATGAAGTCATCGCCTCAGATCCCGAGACGGGTGAGCAGGCCGCCAAGGCTGTCGAGCACGTGTTCGTTCACGACGACACGGTCGTAGACCTCGAGGTCGACGGCGAAACCATCACCACCACCGAGGACCATCCCTTCTGGTCGGTCACAGATCGGCGCTTCGAACGCGCCGACCAACTTGGGTCGGGTGAGCAGGTCCTGGGGGCCGACGGCAGCCTCATGACGGTCTCCGGTCTGAGACCCGGAACGAAGCACGCAGCACTGGCCTACAACCTCAGCGTGCGAGAAATCCACACCTACCATGTCGGTGACCAGTCGGTCTTGGTGCACAATGTATGTGATGGAGCGCATCTGGCCCTGACCTACAAGCCAGGCTGGTCGGCTGCTCAGCGTGCAGCGGCCGACGCCAAGGTCGCTGCTCTCAACAACGCGAGACTTGTGGTTACCAAGGTCGAGCGTGCAGGCTCGGCCAGCCGTCGATATAAGGCTGCTGGCAACTCGGTGCCTGATAAACATGACGTGGATCATGTCATCGACCTGCAATTGGGTGGAGCGGACAATATTCTAAATATGAACCCCTTGCATTTATCTGTGAATAGAAGTTTGGGTAAACAAATTCAGCTCCAGCTCGCGAATAAGGGACTGAAAATAGGGGATCGGGTTTGCAGTATCTCAATATGTGATAGGTGAAACGCATGCTATTGGATAGATTCAGGAACGACTTTGATTTGACCGATGGTCAAGTTTCCGACGCTGCGGAATTCGTAGGTTTGACGCCGTTGCAAGAGGTGCGCGCGCGATTTGGCGGGTGCACCTTCCGCGATGGGCTGTATCGAATTCATGGTGAATCGTCGGCGGCGGTCGCGAAGGCGTGGGTTGATGACGCCTTTCCGGAGTTTAAAGGTCGCTTCGAGATCTTCGGATTCGATTGGCTCGGTCGGCAGTTTGCTGCCGACCGAGCGCGAGGCGAGGCCTCGGACCCTGAGGTGATGCTGATCGAGCCGGGTGCTGGGGAAGCATTGGAGATTCCGGTGCCCTTCTCGAAATTCCATGACGAAGAGCTCGTTGACTATTCGGATGAAGCTCTTGCTGTCAATTTCTATGCGCAGTGGCGATCGCAGTCTCCAGGCTCGCTTGGCTTTGATCAATGTGCTGGATACCAAGTGCCACTGTTCCTTGGTGGGAAAGATCAAGTTGAGAATCTGGAATTGTCAGACATTGAGGTCTATTGGGGCATCATGGGGCAATTGCGAGCGCAAGCCAGAGAAGTTGGTCTCGGGAACCCGATTGCTGGAATAGATCTGAGCTAGAGTCTTTGCGTGTCGATCCGCCCGCGGTCTGTGGCGAAGACCGGGACGATAATTAAACCTCTCGCCAGTTTGTCGAGGGGGTCGTTGCTCGGTCGACTTCTGCCTTAGGAAGGCGGGACGCCCGAATCAGTCGGTACCTCGCGGATTGAGACTCACAAGTCCTGGATGGGTTCGCAGGTTACCAAGCCTGGCGACCTGAAGGCGTGTTGAGCGAAACCTTGGTCCGCTCAACCGTGAGCCATGGGCAGGTAGCTAGGATGACTGAGGTAGTCGGTTGTTGTCGGTCGGCCCCGTGTTAGGCGACTCGGATCGCGAGAATATGGAGTGGAAGAAGGCCATCAATTCTCTTGATAAACGGGTTAGATCTGCGTGTGAAGGACTCGACGGTCCGCTGCGGGGTGAACGTCGTTCCTATGTCGACGGGCGGTTGGTGCCCAACGAGTTTGTCGGCTTCCGTACCGGAAGATTCAGTCGCAAGGATTCCCATCTAATGGTGCACGCGACGGTCCCGGTCGGACCCGTGGAAGACCGAGATGGTGTGCTGTGAACCATACTCGCAGGTACGGTGGAGGTTGCTGATGTATACGCAAGGCGTAAAAGATTGCCGATGCGCTTCCTGACTCCTCGCTGTTCTGGACCGCGCAACGTCAGACTGACGTGGCTGGCCCTGCCTACGGACTGCTTGTCGCGGACGTCAGGGCACTGAGTGGTTTATGCTGATAGGGCTCGGCCGGGCGGTGCTGCTACAAGGGAGGCGGCCGCGGATAACATTCTCGGACTCCACGCTGAAGAGAATGCACTATTGATCAGGATGTTCGAATGGTAGCTGTCGACGATGCTCTCTCCCGCTTCCTTCGGGATGCGGGAGAGAAGGCCCAGGTCTACTTCGCAGCCAGCTGTGTGGAGCGCGGCTCAGACGTATTCTTCCTGGCCGTAGCATCCGAACAAGATCGTGGCGCGGATGTTGAGACGTACCTGCGCCTCCTCGAAGACCTCTGGGTCGCAGCCGGCCTGTCCCCCGAGGAGCGGGCGTCGCACCAGGAGCGAATCGACGCCTTTTCAGAAATGCAAACGGAAGGCGACGACAAGCCGCCAGGAATCCTGGCGTTCGCGTTCGATGCAGTAGCAGCGATGTACGACGCCTACACTTACTTGGTTACCGGCGACTCGGACAACATCACGTACACCTCGAACCACAATCTCAACTCCGCTGGGTTTATCGACGATGCGGTCGCTGGAGAATCCAACCGCTACGAACAAGAGATAGCGACCCAGCTCCGCGACATGGAAACTCTCTCCGCGGATTTCGCTTCGGTTGACCTGGCCGTCCTCAGAGATCAGGCTCGGACCATAGGCAGGGGCCACATCGAGGCGCTCAGAACGGCCTTCCACTAGGTAGGGCGGCGCTTCATCACTCGCTCGCGCCGAAGAGCGGTGTCGCTGAGGAGTTCTACGAGAACTGCTCGGCGAACTTCAGGAGCCGTGCGTTCAGTTGGTCCGGGAACTCGCCGGACAACGCGTGGGTGGCTTCGGGCCAGATTTCGGTTTGGTTGTTGGGGATTAGGGATTGGGCTCGGTGGGCTGCTTTGTGGGGGTTGTGGGGGACTGTGCGGCCGCCTAGGAGGGCTAGGACGGGGACTTTGAGGCTGCGGAGGAGGTCGTCGCTGCCGTACTGGGGCATGGGGAGGGCCATGCGGTAGTTGCGCATGCCTTTGGTTAGGAGTTGGGCTATGGGGAGGGTCATGTCGGGGTTGCCGGAGACCCAGGCCAGGAAGCGGTCGCCGTGGCGTTGGGGGATGCCGGGGAGTAGGGAGAGGCCGGCTAGGAGGAACTTCGGGGAGAAGTGGGCCAGGACGTTGGCCGGCTCAATTAACGCGGCGGACGCGACGCGGTCGGGGGTGTGGAGGGCTTGGTTGAAGGTTAGCCAGCCGCCGCCGGAGACGCCGGCGAAGTGGGCCTGCTCGATTTCCAAAGAGTCGAGGACCTCGGTTAGCCAGGCGGCTTGGTCGGCTGAGGTTCGGATGGGGAGGGTTTGGATGCTTCGGCCGGGTTCGCCCAGGGAGTCGAGGGCGTAGACGGTGCGCTCGGCGGCCAGGGCCGGGATGTTTGGCTCCCACATGGCGGTGGTGGCGCCGCGGCCGTGCAACAACACGAACGGCGTTCCCTCGGCCGTGCCCCAGCGGTAGACGCGGACCTGGCCGTACGTGGTCGGTACGTCGCGGACCACCGGCGAACCGGGGATCGCTGCGATCGTCGCGTCGTACAACGCGAGGTATGAGGCCTGGGCTTGTGTGCTTGTGAAGTGTCCGACTCCGCTCATATGTTGAACGTACCTGTCAGGTTCGTGGTCTGGGGTTGGTCGTGGCACGATGAGATCGCCAAGCTGAGATCCAGTAGAGCCGACCGAGGAGCGCCGCACCCCATGGATGCCGTCACTGCAGTCCCGACCCCTGTGAACGAGCCGGTCAAGGGCTATGCGCCCGGATCAGCCGAGCGGGTGAGTCTGGAGGCGAAGCTGAAGGAGTTCAACGCCGCGGGCGCGATTGATCTGACGTGCACGATCGGTGGTGAGCAGCGGCTTGGTGGTGGGGCCTCGATCCAGGTGGTGCAGCCGCACAAGCATGCCCATGTTCTTGGAACTTTGGGCAACGCGACGGAAGCGGACGGGAAGGCAGCCGTGGACGCGGCGCTGGCGGCGGCGCCGAGCTGGCGCGCGCTGTCCTTCGATGACCGGGCGGCGATCTTCCTGAAGGCGGCCGATTTGCTGGCCGGGCCGTGGCGGGACACGCTGAACGCGGCGACCATGCTCGGTCAGTCGAAGACGGTTCAGCAGGCCGAGATCGACGCGGCCTGTGAGCTGATCGACTTCCTGCGGTTCAACGTCGCGTTCGCGCGCAACATCATCAACGACCAGCCGATCTCGAGCCCGGGGATCTGGAACCGGGTCGACTACCGCCCGCTCGAGGGGTTCGTCTACGCGATCACGCCGTTCAACTTCACCGCGATCGCCGGCAACTTGCCGACCGCGCCCGCGCTGATGGGTAACACCGTGGTCTGGAAGGCGTCGCCGACGCAGCAGTTCGCGGCGCACTGGACGATGCGGCTGTTCGAGGCCGCCGGGCTGCCGGCGGGTGTGATCAACCTGGTCACCGGTGACGGCATCGACGTCAGCAAGGCTGCGCTGACGCACCCGGATCTGGCGGGGATCCACTTCACCGGTTCGACGAAGACGTTCCAGTCGCTGTGGTCGACGGTCGGGACGAACATCGCGTCGTACAAGACTTATCCGCGGCTCGTCGGGGAGACCGGTGGCAAGGACTTCATCCTCGCGCACCCGTCGGCCGACCCGGCGGTGCTGAAGACCGCGATGGTTCGGGGCGCCTTCGAGTACCAGGGGCAGAAGTGCTCGGCCGCCAGCCGGTCGTACGTGCCGCGCTCGGTGTGGAACCTGATCAAGGACGACATCGTCGCCGAGACCGACTCGCTGACCCAGGGCGATGTCTCCGACCTGTCGAACTTCATCGGCGCCGTGATCGACGACCGCGCGTTCGCCAAGCACAAGGCGGCGCTGGACCGGGCCGCGGCGACCGACGCGATCCAGGTCGTTGCCGGCGGCACCTATGACGACTCCGAGGGGTACTTCGTCCGGCCGACGCTGCTGGTCTCCGACGACCCGACCGACGAGATCTTCACGACCGAGTACTTCGGTCCGATCCTCGGCGTGCACGTGTACGACGACGCCGACTACTCGTCGGTGCTCAAGGGCATGGAGCACTCGGCGCCGTACGGGCTGACTGGGGCGATCATCGCCCAGGACCGGCACGCGGTGGCCGAGGCGGCGGACTACCTGCGGTTCGCGGCCGGCAACTTCTACGTCAACGACAAGCCGACCGGCGCTGTCGTCGGCCAGCAGCCGTTCGGTGGCGCCCGCGCCTCCGGGACGAACGACAAGGCCGGCTCGATGTGGAACCTGATCCGCTGGGCCTCGCCGCGGTCGATGAAGGAGACCTTCACGCCGCCGACCGACTACCGCTACCCGCACCAGGGCTGAGCCTTAAGCAAGATCCCCCGGGACACCCTGGATTCGCTCAGGGATGTCCCGGGGATCTCCGAACAGCGGAATCAATCGAGGCTGCCGGAGCGTCTACCAGGTATGCATGAGACCGATCTGCACCTCGATCCCAACGAAGCATCTGACCTGTGCCGCGTCTTCGGCCCCGACGAGCTGGTACGGCGCGGCTGGGAGCGAGCGTTCGTGACGGTGCTCGACGAGGCGACCGCGGAGAACGCGATCGCCCTGCTGGCTCATGCCGCAGGCGCGCCGCTCGACGAGGGCTGGACGGCGGTCCGGGTGCCGGCCGACGCCGGAATCCACAACGGCCGCACCGAGGACGCCGAGGCCTGTGCGTCCCGCGACGGGTACGTCTACCTGGTCGGCTCGCAGTTCGGCAAGAAGCGCGGACCGCTCGCTGCCAAGCGCTCCTGGATCGCCCGCGTCAGCGAGGCCTCCATCGGTCGCACGCTGGATGACGGTACGCCGGCTGAGCTCGAGGTGGTGCGGATGCGCTTCGGTCTGCACCGGGCGATCAATGACGCGCTCGCGGGGATTGATCTGCTCCCGCTCGGCCCACTGGGACAGCAGGTGTACGTCGATGCCACTATCGCGACCGGGGAGTTGAAGGCGAAGCGCTGGAGTGGGACTGTCCGCGCGACGGATCACCCGGTCAACATCGAGGCCGCCGAGTTCAGTGCCGAGGGCAAATTGCTGCTCGGCCTGCGCTATCCGGTCACGGCGGACGGGCATCCGCTCGTGGTCGAGCTGGAGAATGTCGACGAACTGTTCGCCGACCCGGACGCCGTACCGCGTTGTGGTCGGGTCTGGGTGCTGAATGACGTCGGCACTCGGGAGGCCCCGGCCGGACTCCGCGCGCTCGACACCCGCGACGGGGTGGAGTTCGACGCGATCGTCGGTGACCTGGACGCCTCCGGCAAGTCCGCGACTGTCCTCGCCGACCACCCGGAAGGCGCGCTCGCCGACTCCGAGCACGTCCGCTTCGAGCTGACGACGGAGAGCGGCCCGGTCGGCACCAAGACGATGCACCACTTCGGCGGAATCCGCCGGATCGAGGGCATCGCCGTCGACCACGAAGGCCACGCCCACTACGTCATCGACGAAGAAGGCCACGTCGCCCTCCGCACGCTTGTCTTCGAATGACGTAACGTCCGAAAACACGCCGACCAGGCACTGCAGTCGTTCGGACGCTATCTGGTGAGGCCGCGGCGCACCGTGATGTAGAAGGTCGTCAGGTCGTCGATGAGGGCTTCGATCTGCTGCTGGTTCGTGAGGTCGGCGTCCAGCAGCCAGTCGGAGATCAGGTCGAACATGCCGCCGACCAGCCCGATCGCCACGCCGTGCCGAACCGTCCGCAACTCATCGGCCGGCGGGCCGTCGTACACGTCCCAGAGCTGTTCGAGGAAGCCGGCCGCCCAGCGGCGGTTGGCTCGCCGCTCGCGCTCGACGCTCTCCGAGATCCCCGACGCCATGCCGAAGGTGACTCGGGTGACCTGCGGATCATCGACGAGCGCGTGCACGAAAGTCGCGAGCAGCCGCGGTGCCTCCTGCCGCTCGTTCCCCGTGGCCTGCCGGGCGGCCTCCAGCATCTGTGCCTCGAGCCGGTCCGACGTCCGCCGCAGTACGGCGACGTAACACTCCTCGCGGCTCGTGAACAGCTCGTAGAAGCTCTTGGTGCCGATGTACGCCGTCGTACAGATCTGCTCGATCGACGTAGCGAGATAGCCGTTGGCCGCGAACAGTTTGAGCGCCGCGTCGAGCAGTTGCTCGCGTCGCTCCGCCCGTCGCTGCTCGGCGTCCAGTCCCCGAATGGTCCTACTCATGCGCTGGACGTTACCCCCGGTTCCGGTTCTGTAACCAGCAGAGCTGGTTTTGAACACGAGCTCTTGTCAATAACCCGAAGACGTGCTCAACTCTCGGTTACCCGCCGGTCACCGAACGATACGTCACGGGGAGCCCGCAATGTCCAATCGCCTCCGAAGAACCCTTGCCGCGCTGGTGGCAAGCGCCGTGGTGACAACCGCCCTGGTTACCACGACGCCCGCCACCGCTGCCCCGACAGTGACACCGACGTCCGGGTTCGACAACTGGTCCTGCAAGCCGTCGGCCGCGCATCCCAACCCGCTCGTGCTCCTGCACGGACTGGGCGGCAACGGCCCCGGCAACTACTCCTATCTCGGCCCGTACCTGGCTGGGAAGGGGTACTGCGCTTTCACACTGACCTACGGCCAGGCGAGCCCGCTGCTTCCGGTCGGCGGCACGATCCCGATCGCCGAGTCGGCCGCTCAGATCGAGGCCTTCGTCCAGCGCGTCCGCACGGCCACCGGCGCTGCCAAGGTGGACCTCGTCGGTCACTCCGAAGGGGCCTTCCAGAGCATCTACGGTCCCAAGATCCTGGGGTACGCCGGTCAGGTCGGGAAGGTCGTTGCCCTGGCGCCACCGACCCACGGGACCACGTTCGGCGGCCTGGTGACCGTCGCCGACTACCTCGGACTGCGTCCGGTCGTCGATCAGGTACTGCGGCAGTTCGGCTGCCCGGCGTGTGACGAGCTGATCGTCGGCGGTACGGCGGTGGAGCAGGTGACGGCCGGCCCGATCGCCCAGTCCGGCGTCAAGTACACGGTGATCGCCAGTCGTTTCGACCCGCTGGTCGTCCCGCACGAGACATCGTTCATCCGTGAAGCCGGTGTCACCAACCAGTTCGTCCAGGACACCTGCCCGCTCGACCCGGTCGGTCACGTCGGCCTGGCCTTCGACCCGACTGTCGCCCAGCTGGTGGCCAACGCGCTGGACCCAGCCCACGCCAAACGCGTCGTGTGCTTCTTCGGCCCGCCGGTCTAGGGGCTTAGGCGGAGTTCTGCAGTGGTGGGTCGACGAGCAGCGCGTACCCGCAGGCCACGCAGATCAGCTCGGTCGTTTCGTCGTGGTCGTGATCAACGGCGGCGACGCGTTCGAACGGCATCGTGCCTGCGCAGATCACGCAGTACTGGGCGGTGTCGGCGTACAGGAGCAGTTTCCGCATCCAGGCTCACCTCCAGGGAGCACTCACTCCACAGCGTGCCACCGCCGGGCCTGTTGACCCGGCAGCGACACACGAAGGTTCTACTTGGTCCAGTCCTGGCCGAGCTCGTGCTCCTTCACCAGACCCTTGCGGATGGCGTCGACGACGAAGGGCTCGATCTTCTTGCCGATCAGCGGTACGGCGACCTTGACGTCCAGCACGATGCCCTGGGTGGACTGAGCGCCGCCCGGGGTGATGCTCGCGGTGCCCTTCAGGGTGACCGGGGTGTTGGTGATCTCCCCGGCCACGTCGGCCATGCGGGACCCGTCGGCGGCCGCCGCGTGCCAGGTCTCGGTCTGGACGACGGTCAGCGTCCCGCCGACGAACTTGCGGGCGATGTCCGGTACGTCGTCCGACGCCATCTCCCGGGTCACCTTGACGATCGTGTCGGCGCCGGACTCGGTCACCTGCACGTCGTACGACAACGCGTTGGTCTTCTCGCAGGCCTGCTCACGGAACGTCTTGTCCGTGACGACTGCGAACACTTCCTCGGGCGTGGCGTCGTACGACGCGGACAGCTTCAGTTCCATGGCGCCATCTTTGCATTACGCATCGGTCACCAACCAGGGCCGTTGCCCGACATTGGAGCTCCTCATTTATGACGGACTCCATAGATATAAGAGCCTGGCAACCAACCTTGGGCTCAGATCGAAACCAATGGGCGCGCGTGTGTCGGGAGCGGGCCTGGGCCGGAGCCGATCAGGGCGCCGTCGACGAGTTCGGCGGCCGCGCAAAGGGCACCGAGTACGGCGCAATCGGCTCCGAGCGTGGACGCCTCGAGCCGGGGCATCCGCAGGCAGAGCAGTTCGAGTTCCGCGGCGAGCAGCGGCAGCAGCAGGTCGCCGTACGCCGCGAGTGAGCCGCCGAGGACAAGCACTTCGGGGTCGAGGATCGACACCACCGCGCCGGCGGTGTTGGCCAGCATCCGGATATATCGACGTACTGCGGCCAGCGCCTCGGGCGAGCCTTCGATCGCCGCGTTCAGGGTGTCGGCGACCGGATCCTTCGTCGCGCCCGAGGTGGGCGCTACCCCGCTCTGCTGGAGGTACTCCATCGCACCCTCCCACTTCAGCGCGGGAAAGCGGCTGAGGTCACCAGCAACGCCACCGAAGCCAGCGTGCGGACGACCATTGATCACCAAACCAAGCCCGGTCCGCCGCCCGGCCTGCAGGAGCACGAGGCTCTCCGGCCGACCCGGTCCAAGCTTCTGTTCGGCGAGGGAGGCCAGCCGGCTGTCGTTGTCGATGGCTATCAGTGCGTCCGGGAGGCTTCGGCGGAGGTGACCGGCCAGGTCCACACCTGTCCAGTCCGGGATGGCGGCCGACAGCAGCACGCGTCCGTCGCCGACCCGCCCGGTGCTTCCGGCGACCACACCCCAGATGTCCCCACGGTCGCGGCCGGTGTCGCGCAGGCAGTCGTTGATCGCCGCATCCAGGATCTTCAGCCGCTGTCGCGCCGGCACCTCTGGCGTCGTGAACCGACGGGATTGAGTCAGGCGATGACCAGTCAGATCAGAAATCGCGACCCGCAGATTGAAGGCCCCGATATCCGCCCCGATCAACACGCCCGCCCCAGCGCGGTACTCATACCGAACCGCCGGCCGCCCGCGACCCCGCACCACCGGCGCCGCCTCGCTCAGCCAACCGCTTGCGACCAGATCACGTGTCACCTCACCGACCGACGCCCGCGCCAGCCCGGTCTCCCGCACCACCTCGGTCAGTGTGTCCGCACCCGCGCGGACCGCGGCCAGGATCGCCAACTCGTTGATCCGCCGCAGCCCACCCAGATCCGTCCCGGCACTCATGCCGCCGAATTATGCCGGAGACCGGCTCAAATCGATCAGACCGGCGCGTTGAGCAGGTCCAGCGCCGACTGCTGCCGAGCCCCGTCCACCTTGTCGAGCGGGCCGTACCAGCGCAGTCCGTACTGATCCATCGGTGTCCGGTCCGCGGCGTACGCGCGATCCGCCTGGCGACGCAGGTACGTCGAGTAGGGGTGATCGGACAGTGTGGTGTTCAGATACGTCAGTGCCCGCGCGTAGATCCCTTTGAACGACGGCCCGTCGCCACCGCAGTCGCCACCCTCACACGGCTCCCGCAAGATGCCGTCGGAGGTGTGCAGTCCGGCAGCAGTCGTCGACGCGTTGGCGAGCTGCCGTGCCGTCGTCAGGTACGCCGAGTTGTTCGTTGCCTTCGACAACTCGACCAGTGCCGCGATCGGAACCCCCTGGTTGTAGGTCCAGGTGGTATCGCCGTTGTTCTTGCACGTGGACAGGCTGATCCCGTCGTTGACCAGGTTCGAACTGTTGATCATCCCGCTCTGCTGGAACCAGGTCCAGCCACTCTGCGCACGCTGCAGGTACGTCGTGTCCCCGGCGATCCGGTTGTGCAGAGCCGCGCTGAGCTGGATGTAGAGCGCGTTGGTGATCGCGTTCTTGTAGGTCTTGGCCTGACTCCACCAGACCCCGCCACCACAGACGTTGTCCCAGTGCGCCGCCATGTGGTCGGCGTCGGCCCGAGCCGTCTGCAGGTAGCGCGCTTCCCCAGTCAGGTCGTACGCCGCGATCCAGGTCAGACCCCACCAGCCGGTGTCGTCGATGTAGTCGTTGCGGAACTGTCCTTGGGCGGCGTTCAGGTTGAGGTCGTAGGTGCGGCCGATCGCGTACTTGTAGCTGTTCATGCCACTGACGCGGATGTTGTCGATGACCGCGTTCAACGCGTTGGCTGAGTTCCACCAGCCGGTGGTTCGCCACAGTCCGGTGGACCGGTTGTAGTCCTGCATCAGCGCGGTCGCTGCCGCCGTACGGCGATCCCAGGCGTTCCACGTCGTACGGGCCCAGGGGGAGCAGGTGATGTCGGGGCGGTCGCCGGCCTTGCCGCAGACGCGCAGCGCGCCGACGCCCTCGTTCGCCCAGTCGTCGACGTTGTACATCTGGGTCCGCCAGCCGGTCTGGCCGGCCGGGATCGTGGTGGCGCCGAGTTTGCTGCCATCGGCCCAGCTGCGGCCGCCGTCCATCGAGCGGTCCAGCCAGACCTCGTCACCGGGACTGCCGCCCTCGATCGATCCCCAACCCATCGCGTCGGCGTCGTCGAAGTGCAGCCGGAAGGTCCGGCCGAACAGGGTCGCCGACACCGGCGAGCGGTCCCCGGGGGACAGCGCCGGGTCGCGGGCGTCGCAGTACTTGTTGCAGATCGTGGCTTGCGGCGCCAAGGGGACCTCCGGGGTCGCGGGCGCGGGCGCTGGGGCACCGAGTGGAGTGATGAGCAAACTGAGGCTGGAAACGATTCCACCGAACATCACGAGACTCCCTGGGGCGGTAGGGGGTGGGCGGTGAACCGAAAGTAGGTGGCAGCTAACGCGACGTCAAGACATCAGCAGCAACGCGGCCAGCACGCAGGCGGTGAGCACCGCGGTGCCGGCCAGGGCGACCCGGCGGCCGCGCCGGCACCGCCGCTCGATCGCGGTGCGGTCGAGACCGATTGCGCACGGGTCGAAGTTCGGCGGGTCCGCGGGGGCGAAGACACTGCCCAGCCGCTCCAGCATCGGCCGGTTCGCCGCCTGCCGCGCCGCCTCCTGGACGACCCGGCGGCGGAGGAACTCACGGGGCTCCCGATCCGGCACCGGGAGCCCCGGAGGTACGGCGTACTGCACGACGCGGTGCGCGGCCGCGATCCGCCGGGAGCGGCTGATCGACGGCGGCAGAATCAGATAGGCCAGGCGGGCCAGCGACCGGTAGTCGTCCAGCAACAGCGCCTCGACCAACGGCTCTTCCCGCGTTGGCCCCTGGACGGGTCCGGGGATCAGCGGGGCTTCGACCGTGGCTGACATGCAACTCCTTGAATCGGCGTACCCCAGGTCCAACGAGCCAATGCCTGACCGGTCACGAACCGCCTGATATAGCCTCAGCCACATGGCAGACGAGGTAGTCGCGGGGCGCTGGGGCGGGGTCGAGGTCAACTTCGGTGAGGAAGGTGGCCGACTGACCTACGGCAGTTACCTACGGTTGCCGCAACTGCTCGACCAGCAACGGCTGGAGTCGAACCCGCCGGCCCACGACGAGCTGCTGTTCATCACGATCCACCAGGTCTACGAGCTCTGGTTCAAGCAGGTCCTGCACGAGCTGACAGCCTCCCGGGACGCGATGCTGAACGACGAGCTGTGGCTGGCCCAGCACCTCCTGCGCCGAGTGCACACGATCGAGCGCACCCTCACCCAGCAGGTCGACATCCTCGAGACCATGACCCCCCAGGACTTCGGCGAGTTCCGGCACCGGTTGTCGCCGGCCAGCGGGTTCCAGTCGGTCCAGTTCCGGGAGATCGAGTTCCTGTCCGCCGCGAAGGACCCCTCCTTCGTACGCCGGTTCCGCGGCCTGACCGAGGCCGAGACCGCCCGCCTCGAGCGCCGGCTCGACGAACCAAGCCTGTGGGACGCCTTCCTCGCCGTACTGGGTCATGCCGGTTTCGAGACCGACACGGACGACGCCATCAGCGACGCCCTCCGCAAGGTCGCCGGCGACCGCGCCCACTACGGCGCCGTCTGGGAGCTGGCCGAAGCCCTCCTCCAGCACGACGAACTAGCCGCCGCCTGGCGCGCCCGCCACGTAGTCATGGTCGAACGCATGATCGGCACCAAACCAGGCACCGGCGGCTCCTCCGGCGCCACCTACCTCCGCAGCCGCCTCGACCTTCGTTACTACCCGTTGCTGTGGGATCTCCGCTCTTCCCTCTAGCGTCTGGGCAATGAAGGTCTACTCGCAGGTTGGTCGGCAGCGGTTCTGGCAGGTTTTCGGCGACCTGTTGCTGGTCGGATGGGTCTATGTGTGCGTGCAGGTCGGCCTGCTGGTCTTCCGCATCACCAACGCCCTCGGGGCGCCGGGCCGCAAGACTGCCGAAGCTGGTGACGGCCTGGCCGAGGACCTCCGTCGGCTGTCCGAACCGATCGGCAAGGTGCCCGCGGTCGGCGACGAACTCCGCTCGCCCATCGACGGCGCCGCCGCGGCCGCCGCGCGCATGGCCCAGGCCGGCCGCGACCAGGCGCATGCCGTCGAACAACTCGCCTACGTGCTTGCCGCGGTCACGATCACCCTTCCCATCCTCTTCGCGCTCCTGATCTGGCTCCCGCGCCGCATTCGCTTCATCCGCCGCGCCACCGCCGCCCAGCGCTTCATCGACAACGCCGCCGACCTCGACCTGTTCGCCCTCCGCGCCATGGCCAATCAGCCCATGCACAAACTCGCCCGAATCTCAGACGACCCCGTCGCAGCTTGGCGCGAAGGCGACCCCACCGTCATCCGCCAGCTGGCCACCCT
>NZ_SMKA01000299.1 GCF_004348455.1 Kribbella albertanoniae | reverse complement strand
CACTCCACCTGCGCCGCAGTCAGCTCCCCAGCCGCCCAAGGGCTCACCGCATCCGGCGCCACCCCCGTGAACGTCCCCCGAGCCATCGCCACCGCCTCGCGGTCCGCATTCCCCCGGACCCACACCACCCGGTCACCCATGGCCTTGAGCCGCGCAAACACCTCCCGAGGCTGCGGCCCACTCACCACATCCCCCGCCACCACCACGGTGTGCGCCGCCCGCACGTCCTTCTCCGCCAGCACCGCCTCCAACGCCGGCAGCACACCATGAACATCCGCAAGCACCGCAAGCCGAGTCATACAGCCAGTGTCGTCCAGAACTGGTTAGGAACCGATGACGAGCTGGGTGTCGGTTCCGATCGGGGTGGCGCGTTCGCAGGCGCCGGTGGCGATGGTGCACCGGATGATGGCGGTCTTGACCTTCTCGGTCTGGCCGACCGCGCTTGCGTAGGCGACGACGAGGACGTGCTGGTCGTCCTCGGCAGACATCTCCTGGAAGCAGCCCTTCCACTTGTGCAGGACCTTGCCGGAGTTCGCCTCGAAGGCTGCCGAGATGCCCGAGCAGAAGCCCTCGGCGTTGTCCTCGTCGCCGTAGGCCGTGGCGCCGTTCGGGGTGAAGCCGCGGACCTGGAACTCACAGGTGCGGAAGAGCTGGGTGCCGCTGGGGACCTGGACGACGTTCGAACAGGTGCCGTTGTCGTTGCGGACCGGCATGGCTGCGGCTGTGCTGCCGTTGGCGGACACGGCCGTCGGTGAGATGACGGCCTTGATCAGCTCAGGCTTCGCAGTGGTCGGGACCCAGGAGTAGAGCTTCCACGGGCCGCTCTCCGTGTCGCTCGCCCGGTAGTACACCTTGCCGTCGGTGTAGGCGAGGACCTGGACCTCCCAGCTGTTCGGCAGCTTCAGCGACTGCACCGAGTCGGCTGACTCCGCATAGACCGTGCCGCCCTTGTTGGTGACTCCGAGGCTGCTGAGCCGGGATGCGGCGTACGCGGCGGCGGTCTGGTCGGACGTCGTCACCAGGGACGACACATCCCGCGTACGGCGGACTGTGTCTCCGGACCCGAGCTTCAGCAGCTCGGTGCCGTCGCCGTCCGGCTCGTACATGACGACCGCCAGTACAGCCCCCTGGATCTGGCCGACGCTGAGCACGGATCCCTTGCCCGGAATCGTTGCTAGGGCCCTTGCGCCGCTGCGGACCTCTCGACCGATCAGGTATGGCACCTGAGGCGCGCGGCCCTCTGGGAGCTTGTTGACGTTCACTGTGCTCTCGGTGCCGGTTGACTGGGGCTTGCTCGGCGTGGCCGAGGGCGGTGGCGTCGGTGCGGACGGCGTGGCCGAGGGGGTTGGGGTGGTGCTGGGGGAGCTGGTGAGTGGGGCTACGTTCGCTTTGGCTGTCTGGGGGCCCTGGCGGTAGGCGAGGGTGGCGCCGATGGCGACGGCTGCCACGGCGACAGAGGCCACCACGGCGATCAGGCGGCCGTTGTTGTTCCGCATCGGCGGGACTCCTTACAGGTGTTCATGATCCGAGGAGCAGGGGTTCCGGGGACAGGGGGCTGGCCAGCTCGCACTGGCCGGTGCTGACGGTGCAGCGGACGACGGCGGACCGGGACTTCGGTCCGGCCTGGTCGTGCCACTCGAACAGGACGTGGTCGTCGTCCTCCGGTACGGCGTTCCGCAGCGACTCGGCCAGCCACGTGCGGACGACCTTGCCGGTCTTGGCGTCCAGAACGCTGGCCGCGCTCTCGCCGTACGGCGAACCGGCGTTGGGCGGGTAGCCGAGGACGAAGGCGTTGCCGGGGCTGAAGCTGTCCAGCCGGTACTGGCAGGTCCGCCACTGCTGGCGACGCTTGGACAGGTCGGTCACCACCGAACACAGCCCGCTGTCGGTGAAGACCGGCAGCCCGGCGGCCAGTGTGCCGTCCGGCGACACCGCTACCGGGCGCGCGACCTTGGTGTCTTCGGCCATGTTCGCATCGCTGTGCCAGATATGGAGACTCGGCGTCTCGCCGTCCTCCGGTCGGCTGCTGATGTAAACCGTTCGGTCCACGACTGCGAGGACCTCGATGTCGCGGGCCCTCGCGTGATCAAGGATGACGTCCTTGTTGTCGGTGGTCCGGAAGTGCACCGTCCCGCCGTCGCGACCGGTGTACCGCCCGCCGGTGGCGTAGGCGGCCGCGTTCCCGTTCGAGCTGGTGACGAGTGAGTCGATCCCGGGCAGACGCTGGACGACCTTCCCGGCCTCGTTGAGTACGACCAGGCTGCTGCTGTTCGCGTCCGGGACCTCCATGGCCAAGGTGGTGTCCCAGAGCCGGGCAACCGCTTCGACAGGCACCGAACCGGGCACCTTCACCGCACTGCTGATCCCGCCCTGCACAGTGCGGCCGCGCAGGTACGGGACCTGTGGCGACCGGCCGGTGGGCAGCTTGCTGGCGTCGATGACGACCTTGGTGACAGGCAGCGTCGTAGGCGGAGTCCTCGGCACGCTCAGGGGTGCAGCAGACGCGCCGGTCTGGCTCTCCGGACCACGCGCAGCAGCCAGCATGCCGCCGCCTGCTACTGCGACGACAGCCACTGCGGCCACGGCGATCACCAGCGGCCGGTTCCGGTTCGACACCTGCTCCATCCTCGCTGAGACGCACGAAGTCGCCGTTTTGTTCGCACCGGCGAGCGAGTCGCAGGAACGATCGAGCATAATGCGTGCATGGACCAGCCTCAGCGGATCGGCCGGTACGCCCTGGTCCGCCGGGTCGGTGCCGGTGGTTTCGCGACCGTTTGGCTGGCCAAGGACGAGCAGTTGGACGCCGACGTGGCGGTCAAGATCCTCTCCGACCTGTGGACCGACGACGAGGACGTCCGGCGCCGCTTCCTGGCCGAGGGCCGGTTCCTGCGCAAGGTCGACTCGCTGTACGTCGTGGGTGCGCATGACGTCGGGGAGACCGAGGACGGCCGTCCGTACCTGGTCATCACCTACGCCGACCTCGGGACGCTGGCCGACAAGATCAAGGCCGGCCCGCTGGAGATCGGCGACGCGGTCCGGATCATCACCGAGGTCGGCAAGGGCCTCAAGCACCTGCACAGCCGCGGTGTCCTGCACCGCGACGTGAAGCCGGCCAACGTGCTGTTCCGCAGCATCGCCGGTGGCGACCGCGCCATGCTCGGCGACCTCGGTCTGGGTAAAGCGGTCCAGGACGTCTCGCAGCTGACCATGCCCGGTGGCACTCCGGCGTACGTCGCTCCGGAGCAGGTGCTCGGTGACCGCCTCGACCACCGTGCTGATCTCTACTCGCTCGGTGCGGTCGCGTACGCCGCTTTCACCGGTCAGGCGCCGCATGGGGTGAACAGCCTCGGTGCGGTGATGCAGATCGACAAGCCGCCGCCCTCGATGTCCACACTGCGCAAGGACATCCCGGATGCGATCGATGCCGTCGTACGGCGTGCACTCGAGCCGAACCGGGACCTGCGCTGGCAGGACCTGGACAGCTTCCTCAATGCGCTTCGGGAAGCGCATGTGACCGGCAAGATCCCCGCAGGGCTGATTCCGGCGAGTGATGTGGCTCCGGCGACCCCTGTCGCCGGTGGCGTTGACCAGGAGACCGCACTGTCCAGTGCGAACCAGCTGACACAGCCGCCGGCCAAGCGGTCCGGCCGTGGTCGCGTGATCGCCGGACTGCTCGCCGTACTGCTGGCTGCCGCTGGTGGGTACGGCGGCTACCAGTTCGTGCTGTCACGTCCGGTCAAGGTGGAGTCCGGCAGGCTGTCGGTCGAGGTGCCGCGCGCCTGGTCGCAGAAGGCCGAAGACACCGGCGCACAGCGCCTGCTGGTCGCAACCAGCACAGCGCAGTGGCAGACGGATCCCAGGGTCGAAGGTGTCTACGTAGAGGTCATCAACGGCAGCAAGCTCCCGACGACCACCAGCCCGCCGCCCGGCTGCCGACCGGCGGTACCGACCGGCGGCCAGGTCGGCGACCAGGCGTTGGCGACCTTCCGCTACGAATGCAGTGACGGACCAGCGGTCATCGAGCAGTACCGGCAGCTGGACGCGGCCACGCAGCTGCGTATCCAAGTGCGCGACGAGGACCCCAAGGGAAGCCAGACGATCGTGGACTCGGCTACCTACCAGCCTTAAGGCACCAGTGAGGTCAGCGACGAGATCGTGGCCTTGTGCATCCGCGGGATGACGTTGAGCGTGTTCGGGTCCGAGCCGTACAGGTGCGACGCGGATTCGTAGACCAGGTAGGCAGTGCCGTTGTACTCGGTGATGCCCTCGGTCATGCTCGGCGCCCGGAAGCAGCTGAGCGCTGCGGCATCCAGGTCCTTCTGGCCGCGCTTCACGACGTACAGGTTGCTGCGGTTGGTGCGCCCGTACGACGTGCTGTAGATGAAGTGGCCCGCGGTGACCGTCAGACCCTGTGTCTTGGTGGGGATCTCCCAGGCGCCGGCCAGTGTGGTGAGTGTGCCGTCGGTGGCGATCTTGTACTCGTACATGGTGCCGCGACCGGTCTCGTTGAAGGAGCCGGCGAACAGCGAGTCACCGTAGGTGCCGATGAACGACGCCGCGGCCACGTCCCGCGCCGTACCGACCTGTGTCAGGTACGGCGTCCCTGCCGCCTTCAACGCATCCCGCAGCGCCGTGAGGCTGTACTTGCGGATGCTCGACCCTGCACCGGACACGAACGCCCAGCCCTTGCTGACTGCGATCCCGCCGACATGCGACTCGGCAATCGCCACCACGCCCACCGTGGAGCCAGTGGCCGGGTCGATGCCGTAGATCTGTGAGTCGGCGCCCGAACGGTACGAGGCGACCAGCAGCAGGTTCTTGCCGCTGCCGTCCCAGTTGTACCAAGTGCCGGCGCCCTGCGGGGTGTGCGTGCTCAGGTTCGGGATGCTGGCGCTGTTGCTGAACCGGGCGTCGTACTTCCTGGAAGCAGAGGGCCCGTCGTAGAACGTCGAGCCGCCGGTCGTGTCGGTGTCGCACGTGATCGCGGCCTGCGCGGGCAGTGCGACCGTCACTGTGGCCGTCAGGGCGGTAGTGGTGAGGAGAAAAGCAGTCATGAGAGGGCGGAGCCGGGACATGTCGTTGTCCTGTTCTCGAATGGGGCGGAAAGTTACGACTGCCCCACCCTATGGCGACAACCACCCACAATGAACCCTTCGCGTGTCTAGGGTCGCAGGCGTGCTCAGACGCCTGCTCGCCACGACCTTGCTGACCGGACTGCTCGCCGTACCGGGCCAAGCGCAGGCTGCTGCGCCCACGTCGCAGTGCGCGGGGGTGAAGGTCGGTCCGGCTCAAGAGGTCGTGTCCGACGCCGCCCGGAAGAGCCTGGGCCTCAAGGGCTGGGCGGACACCGCGTACGGCGTACTGCCGGCTGGGAACGGTAAGTACGACTTCCTGGCGGTGGCTGCGCTGGCTGGTGGGTCTGGGTACAACCAGAGCATTGCGGTCACCCGTGGCACGTTGAGCAACCCGGTGAGCGACGGTGTGCAGAAGCTCGCGCCAGTGATCGGACTGCCTGCCGGCTACGACTATGGCGGTGGCGGGCCGGTCTACCGGGACCCCGCGACGGGGATCGTGCTCCAGATGCTGCACCTGGAGCAGGGCTTCTCGGATGGCTTCTACTCGACGCTGCATCTCGGAAAGTACGACCCGGCGACCAAGCGGACGACGTACTTGGGCCCACTAGCCACTCCGCGCGCTACGAAGGAGCAGATCCAGGCCCTGCACGCTTCGGCCGACATGGGCACACCAGCCTTCACTGCGCGGGACGGCTACCTCTACGTGCACTTCCCCGACTACTACGTCAATGCGGGTGGCGGCTACGCCAGTACGGCGCTCTCGGTCGCGCGGGCGCCGTTGGCCGACGTACTGAGTGCTGCGGCCAACGGCCAGGGCGTGGCGTGGCACAAGTACCTGGACGGCGGTTGGGACTCTCCGGCGGTCGGTGGCATGTCGACTGACGTGCGGCCGGGAGAGCGTGGCGCATGGCATCCGAACGCCGTACGGACGGCACGTGGTGGTTCGCTGCTGGTCCAAGGGGTGTCGTCGACCGAGTTCGTGCTGTCGGACTCTGCGGACGGCGTGCTGTCGTGGTCGGCCGCTGTACCGCTGTTCAGGGACCCGGACAAGTTCAACGCCTATCCGACCGTCGTCGGCACAGGTGCGGATCCGTCGGTCGTGGGTGACGAGTTCTACGTCTACTACCTGCAGTGGAACGGCGTACAGGCGAACTGGGACAACGCGCACATGATGCGGCGGCTCATCACCTGCACTCAGGACCGGGAGCTGGGCACAGTCCCGCTTGTCCGCAACGACAACGGCACCCGGCATCGCGTGACTACCGAGCCGGTCACGGAGCTCGGCTACTACCCGACGCGCACGTGGATGCTGGAGGCAGGAGAGAAGCCCGGGACGGTGCCGGTTTTCAGTTGCCGTAGCGGCGCCCGCGATCAGTTCATCTCCACAGCTGCGAACTGCGAAGGCACCAGCTTCCTGCAGACACTGGGCTGGATCTACAGCTCACCACCGGCCGCACCGTCCGTTGCCCTGTACCGCTGCACTGTGCCGGGCCTGGACGATCACTACCTGTCGACCGAGACCGGATGCGAGAACCCAAAGGCAGTCAACGAGCACCGAGTCGGCTACGCCCTCAGTACGACGAGGGTCGCGTTCTCGCGGTTCGACAGCTCCTCCGAGCGCTGGGTGACCAGTGGGCCGGTGACTGCGAGCTATGGCTCGGTGAAGCGGTGGTTCATCGAGGGCAGCCAGCAGCCCGGCACTACCGCGCTCTATGGCTGTTCTTACGAGACGCCGAAGGGCACCAACCACTTCATCTCCGTTCTGGCCAACTGTGAAGGGCTGACGAGGCTGCGGCCCGAGGGATGGATCTACTCGAGTAGGACAGCCGAAGCGACGGCACCGCTCTACCGCTGCTACCACCCGGGCGCCTACGACCATTTCCTCGGCGACGAGCAGTGTGACGGAGTCGAAGGTGCTCAGCGTGAGGGGCTGATGGGCTACGCCGTACCGTAGGCCTCATGTCTGATCTGTCCGCGGCGATCGACCGCGTTCTGCCCAGTGTCCGTGCCGACCTCGAGGACCTCATCCGGATCCCTTCGGTCAGCTACGAAGCAGCCCGCGCGGGCGACGTCCAGCGGTCCGCCGAGGCGACCGCCGCGCTGTTCGAGGCGGAGGGTTTCGCGGTCCAGATCGTCCGGGCCGGCGAGGGTGCGCCCGCGGTGATCGCGAAGAAGCCTGCCCCGGCGGGGAAGCCGACCGTGCTGCTCTACGCGCACCACGACGTTCAGCCGACCGGTCCGGTCGAGCAGTGGACGTCCGACCCGTTCGAGCCGACCGAGCGGGGCGATCGGCTCTACGGTCGCGGTGCGGCCGACGACAAAGCCGGTATCGCTGCGCACCTGGCCGCCGTACGGGCCTTTGGCAACGACCTGCCGGTGGGCGTGACGGTGTTCGTCGAGGGTGAGGAGGAGATCGGTTCGCCGACCCTGCTGCAGCTTCTGGACGAGTACACCGCCGACCTGGCCGCCGATGCGATCGTGATCGCCGACTCCGGCAACTGGGACATCGGCTACCCCGCACTGACTGTTTCACTGCGCGGACTGGTCGAGTCGTACGTCGAGGTGCGGACTCTCGACCACGCTGTGCACTCCGGGCTGTTCGGTGGACCGATCCCGGATGCGCTGTCAGCGCTGTGCCGGCTGCTCGCCACGCTGCACGACGACAAGGGTGACGTTGCTGTTGACGGTCTGCACGCATCACGCGCGGCCGACGTCGTGTACCCGGAGGACCGGCTGCGCGCCGAGTCGAGTGTGCTGGACTCGGTCCGGCTGACCGGATCGGGTTCGCTGGTCGACCGGCTGTGGACCCGCCCGGCGATCGCCGTACTGGGTATTGACGCACCGGCTGTGGCAGAGGCCAGCAACACACTGGTGCCGGTGGCACGGGCCAAGGTCAGTCTGCGAGTTGCGCCCGGTGACGACGCGATCAAGGCCAGTGCGGCGCTCAAGGCGCACCTGGAGAACCACGCGCCCTGGGGTGCGCAGGTGACTGTCACAGAGGGTGAGGTCGGCCAGCCGTGCAGCATCAACGCACGCGGCGGCGGCTACGAAGCGGCCCGGTCGGCGTTCCAGACCGCGTGGGGTGTCGAGCCGATCGACATGGGCATGGGCGGATCGATCCCGTTCATCGCCGAGTTCCAGCGGGTTTTCCCCGAGGCCGCCATTCTGGTGACCGGCGTCGAGGACCCGGACACCCGCGCGCACGGGGTCGACGAGGGCCTGCATCTGGCGGAGTTCCGCAAGGTCTGCCTGGCCGAAGCGCTGCTCCTGCAGAACCTCGCGGACAACGCTTAAACGCTTTGCAGGACACAACCTGACCACGAGGTCGGGACCGGGGTTTCCGACAACGCTCGGTTTGGCATAGGTTTCGGCGAGTGAAGATCGCAGTGGTACGGGAGACCAGGCCGGCCGAGCGCCGGGTCGCATTGGTGCCGGAACAAGTCGCGAAACTGATCGAGCTCGGGTACGAGGTTGCGGTCGAGCCGGCCGCCGGAGAGCGCGCGCTCTACTCCGACGACCAGTACCGTGAAGCCGGCGCCGAGGTGGCCTGGGGTGCCGACCACGCGGCGACCATCGTGACCTCGGTGCAGCCGCTGGAGCGCGAACGCCTGCAGCGGCTCCATGCCGGTACGGCGTTGCTGTCGTTCCTGCCGACGAATCCGCCGGACATCATCCGGTCCGCGACCCGGGCCAAGCTGACGGCGTTCGCGATGGAGCTGGTTCCGCGGATCTCCCGGGCCCAGTCGATGGACGCGCTGTCCTCGCAGGCCCTGGTGGCCGGCTACCGAGCCGCGATCGTCGCCGCCGAACGACTCCCGCGGTTCTTCCCGCTGAACATGACCGCAGCCGGCACGGTGCCGCCGGCCCAGGTGCTCGTCCTCGGCGCCGGGGTCGCCGGCCTACAGGCCATCGCGACCGCGAAGCGCCTCGGCGGCGTCGTCAAGGCCTACGACGTCCGTACGGCGGCCGCCGAGGAGATCGCCTCGATGGGCGCGACCCCGATCACCCTCGAGCTCGGCACCCTCGACGGGCCTGGCGGTTACGCCCGCGAGATGACGGCCGAGCGGGCGCAGCTCCAGCGCGAGCTGCTGACCCCGTACGTCGCCGCCGCGGATGCCCTGATCACGACAGCCGCCGTACCGGGGCGAACCGCACCCATGCTGGTGTCGCGAGCCATGGTCGAGCAGATGAAGCCCGGTTCCGTGGTTGTCGACCTCGCGTCCGAGCAGGGCGGCAACGTCGAAGGATCGGTCGCCGGGACCGAGCTGACGATCGGCAACGCGCTGGTCTGGGGCGGGGCGAACGTGCCCAGCCAGATGGCCGGCCCGGCCAGCCGCCTGTACGGGCAGAACATCGCCAACCTGATCCGGCTGATGACCCGCAACGCGGCCTTCGACCCCGACTTCGACGACGAGATCGTCCGCGGCTGCTGCGTCACCCACGACGGGTCCGTCCTGCACGAGCCGACCCGCGAACTTCTGGAAGGCCAGTCATGAGCGAATCCATTGCGTTGCTGACGATCTTCGTGCTGGCCGCGTTCGTCGGCGTCGAAGTGATCAGCAAGGTCTCCTCGACCCTGCACACCCCGCTGATGTCCGGGGCGAACGCGATCCACGGCGTCATCCTGGTCGGCGCCATCATCGTCACCGGCCAGGCCGAGTCCACCATCGTGGTGATCGTCGGCCTGCTGGCCGTCGTCCTCGCGACCGTCAACATGGTCGGCGGGTTCGTCGTCACCGACCGGATGCTCGAGATGTTCAAGCCCCCGGCCGCCCGCAAGAAGGAGCTTGGCAAGTGATCCCGACCTGGGCCCAGATCGGGTACCTGATCGCCGCAGTCTGCTTCATCGTCGCCCTCAAGGCGCTCTCGTCGCCGAAGTCGGCCCGGACCGGCAACCTGCTCGGCGCCGCCGGTGCCGTGCTCGCCGTCATCATCACCTTCGCCGCCTACAAGCCCGACCACCTGGCGCCGATCCTGATCGCTCTCGGGATCGGAACCGTCGGTGGTGTGGCCGGTTCGCGCCGCGTCCAGATGACCCACATGCCGCAGCTCGTTGCCCTGTTCAACGGCGTCGGCGGCGGCGCGGCCGCACTGGTCGCGCTGATGGAGCTCGGCGAGGTCCCCGACGGTGCGACGGTCGCCGCGATCGCGACGGCGTTCACCATCCTGGTCGGCGCGATCAGCTTCTCCGGCTCGATCGTCACGTTCGCCAAACTCCAGGAACTGATGACGACCCGCCCGGTGACCTTCCCCGGTCTACCGGTGCTCTTCATCGCCTCGATCCTCGGCAGCCTGGTGCTGGCCGGCTTCCTGGTCTCCGACCCGCGCGTCTGGGTCGGAATCCTGCTCTGCCTGGTCGGCCTCGCGGTCGGCGTGATGCTGGTGCTGCCGGTGGGCGGCGCCGACGTACCGATCGTCATCTCGCTCCTGAACGCCTTCACCGGCCTGACCGTCGCAGCCGGCGGCTACGTCCTCGGCAACACCCTGCTGCTGGTCGCAGGAACCCTGGTCGGCGCGGCCGGTACGTTGCTGACCAAGCTAATGGCGGACGCGATGGGCCGCTCGGTCTTCAACATCCTCTTCGGTGCCGTTCGTGGCGGATCGACTCTTGGCGGCGGTGTGGCGTCGGAGCGGCCGGTCATCTCCGGTGGCGCCGAAGACGTCGCGATCCTGCTCGGCTACGCCAACAAGGTCATCATCGTCCCCGGCTACGGCCTCGCCGTCGCCCAGGCCCAGCACACCCTGCGCGAACTCGTCGAAGAGCTCCACGACCGCGGCGTCAAGGTCGACTACGCCATCCACCCCGTCGCCGGCCGGATGCCCGGCCACATGAACGTCCTGCTCGCCGAAGCCCAGGTCCCCTACGACCAGCTCCGCGAGATGGAAGACATCAACAGCGACTTCAAGTCCACCGATGTCGTCCTGGTCGTCGGCGCCAACGACGTAGTGAACCCGGCCGCCCGCACCACCCCCTCGGCCCCCATC
>NZ_SMKA01000298.1 GCF_004348455.1 Kribbella albertanoniae | reverse complement strand
GGCTCGGGTGATGTTGGAGCCGACGCGGACACCGATCAACTCGCCGTCGGACATGGAGCGGGCCTCCAGCAACAGGCCGCGGCGGGCTCGGCGGGCGGCCGAGGACCAGCCGCTGAGGCCGGACTGGAAGCCGTCGGTGGTGGCGGCGAAGATCAGGCCGACGCCTTGGTCGCGGCCCGAGACCACGATGTCCTTCAGCACCTTGTCCGCGGCGGCTGACATCAGCAGGTCGGCGTCGTCGATCACGACGACCTTCGGACCGGGCAGCCCGTCCAGCGTGGCGCGCAGGACGTCCTCGGCCGGATCGGACTGACTCATCAGCGCGACCTGCGGGTGCCGTTGCAGCATCCGCAGTGGCGACTCGCGCGGTGTGATGACGACCAGCGAGGTCCCCGCGGCGAGCAGCGAAACCGCCAGACACGACAGCGCGTTGCTGCGTCCCGACCCCGGTGAACCAAGGACGGCGTACGACGAACTGACCCCACCGAGGTCGACACCGATCGCACCGCCCTCGTCGCCACCGAGTCCGATCAGCCCCCATTGCGGACGCCGATCCGCAGCCGCGACCTTTTCGTACGCCTCGGCGAACTCGACCGAGGTCGGCAGCTCCGCGATCGTGAACGGCCGCCGGGCGTCCGAGACCTTGAAGTCACGCTTCTTCGCCTCAGCAGCGATAGACCGGATGGCCTCCACCTGAGCCGAACCACCGCCCTCAGCCAGTACGGCGACCTGCGTCTCGGTCCCGGTCAGTACGTGCCAACCGCGCCCCGGTGCAACCATCGCCGGTACCTTCGCCAACCGCAGCCCAGCCGCCTGGTAATCAGTCCGGTCCGCCTGCCGGAGCAGAAGCTTGTGGTCGTTGTGCGACGAGAGCCGCCCACCAAGCAGCGACCGCTCCGAAGTCGCGATCAGGTGGATCCCCAGACCACCACCTTCGCGGAGCAGACGCAGTACCTCACCGAACAGGTTGCCGCTGTCATGGTCGTCGAGCATCGTCGACAACGCATCCCAGCCGTCGATCAGAACCATGATGTGCGCCGGCCGCTTCGCCTTCGGCAACGCCTTGCGCAGCTCGTTCAGCCCAGTCGCATTGTGCTGGCCGGCCAACTCCTGCCGCTCAGTCAGCTCCTGGTTCAGGCGACGCAGCAACCGGGTCAGCCGCTCCATGTCGTGCCGAGAAACAACCGCCCCACAATGCGGCAGCGTCTCAAGCGGCGCCAACGCACCACCGGCCGCGTCGATGCCATAGATGTGCACATCCGCAACACTCAAGCTCTTGGCCGCCGAAGCCGCCATCGTCCGCAGCACCTGCGTACGCCCGGACCGCGGCGCACCGATCACATACAGATGCCCAAAGCTGTCGAAGTCGATCCCCGCGACCCGCTGCTGCTGCAGCGCCGGAATGTCCTCCAGCGCATACGGCACGAACATCTCGGTCTCGCTGGTATCCGGCAGATCTTCCAGCAACAACTGCGCCGCCAACGCAGGCTGCCACGGCTTCGGCTGTACGACGAAGTCCGGCAGCTCGGCCGCCGCATCGCGCAACGCCTCGACCAGGACATGCAGATCGGTCAGCGGCACCGTCGGAGCGGCCTCCTCGACCTCCGCCTCAGCTGCACGCTCGATCGGCCGACCAAGGGACTCCCACGGCAGCTCGGTCACCGTGACACCGGCCGGATCGACCGGCCCGCTCGGCTCGACGTCTTCCTTCCGCTCCGCACCGACCCACGCCGTCTGGAACAGATCCGCAAGCCGCGGACCACGGCGAATCAGCGCACGCCCCGGAATCCCAGTACTGATCGACGCAGCCTCGTTCACGTCGACGACGTCCTGGCTCTCGGACTGGTCGGTGACGCGAAGCGCGATCCGCAGGTTGGTGTTAGCGCGAATATCACCGGTGACCACACCTGCCGGTCGCTGCGTCGCCAGGATCAGGTGGATCCCGAGCGATCGGCCGCGCTGGGCGAGGCTGATCAGACCCGGGACAAAATCGGGGATCTCGGCAACCATCGCCGCGAACTCGTCGATCACCAACAGCAGCCGCGGCAACCGCGCGATCGACGGATCCGCAGCACGCTTCAGCTGATAGTCGACCAGATCCTTCGCGTCGGCCGCGGCCAGGATCCGCTCCCGGCGGCGCAGCTCGGCGTCCAGCGACACCAGCACCCGCTCGACCAAATGCGAGTCGAGGTCGGTGACCATGCCGAGCGTGTGCGGCAGCCCGGCGCATTCCTTGAACGCGCTACCGCCCTTGTAGTCGATCAGGACGAACGTCAGCTCGTCCGGCCGGTTCGCCACCGCGAGCGACGCGACCATCGTCTGCAACAACTCCGATTTGCCGGATCCCGTCGTACCGGCGATCAGTCCGTGCGGCCCATCGGCCACCAGGTCGATCGAGAAGCGGCCGTCGAAGTCGGTGCCCAGGACGAACGACGTACTGGCCGGGCGACGGCGCCAGCGCTCGACGATCGGCTCGGCCGACGGCGGTTCCAGCTCGAGCTCGTCGAGCAGCTTGACCAGCTTCGGCAGCCCCGCATCGTGATCCGGACTGATGTCCCGCACCGGCGCGAGCGCCCGCGCGATCTGCTCACACCACTGCGGCGTGACCAGGTCGGCGCGGACATCCTCCTGGTCGGGGATGCCCGGCCGGCGGATCGTCAGCGTCTCCTCCTCGGCCGCGATCACCGCGCCGCATTCCTCCGGCAACAGACGCTCGTCGCGGTCGAGGCAAACCGAGTACACGCCGACCGCCGGCCCTTCGGTCAGCACCTGGATGAATCCCGGTACGTCGCGCAGCCGCCGCGAACCGTCCGCGATCACCACGACCTCGGTCTCCGGCAGCCGGTTCTGCGCCGACTGTCCCTCGGCCGCGATTCGCCGATGCCGACCCTGCACCTGCGCGACCAGTTCGCTGATCCGCGCGTACGTCGTCGATTCGTCGTTCGCGATCAGAACCGCGGCCGGCGCGCGGTCCGGCTGCAACTGCGGCAGCCAGCGAACCCAATGCCAGTCGTCGATCGTCTCTTCATCAGCCAGTACGACGATCTTCAGCGCCTGCGGCGAGTGCAGTACGGCGGCCTGGATCGCCAGCCACCGCGCAACTCCGCGGATCGTCGGGGCCGGTCCGGCGATCCCGAGGACGCCGTGCTGACGCATCGGCAGCGCGATCGGCGCATCCGGGATGGTCCAGCGGATCGTCCGGTGGTTCTCCTCGCGGCCCTGGTCGTCGACCTCTTTCAGCGAAGCCTGGTCGGCTGTGCCGAGCCGGAGCAGCAGATAGTCCGGATCAGTACGGCGGCGCTCCCACAACCGGCTGCCCGGACGAGTCGCCAACTGCGCGATCCGCACCGGGTCGGGCGCAGTCAGGTTGCGGATCAACCGCTCCCGCGTGACCGCGGCCTCGATCTCCTCCTCGAGCGCGGCCATCCGGGCGAAGTACCGCTCCCGGGCCTCGATGTGATCAGCGCGGTTGGTCTTCCGGGAGCTGAAGAAGTTCATCCCCATCATCATCGGGCTAAGCATCGTGAAGACGAGGAAGTAGTAGGAGTTGAACAGGCCGACCATGACGAGGCCGAGCACCACCGGGGCCATCACGACCGGCCACGGGAACGGCCGCTTCTGCGGCGGCGCCGGGGGTGTTGGCAGCCGGATCTTCTCGTCGTCCAGGTGCGGCGCCAGTCGCGGCGGCCGGTTGTAGTCCAAGGTGAAGCCGTCGTCTGCCAGCCGCACTGCAGCCTGCGGCTCAAGCGTGCCGCTGCATCGCAACAGCACGGTGCCGGCCGCGAGGTCCTCGTCCGGCTGCCACTCCCGCACCTCGCCGACCGCGGCGTGACCGGGATCGACCACCCGCTGCGACTTCGCCGGATCGCCGGCATGCTCTTCGTCCTCGACCCGGATCGCCGTGGTCGCCGCGTCGTCCTCCGGCGGCCCGATCTGCCGACTCGCCACCGCCCCGGTCAGATCGTCGGTCCGATGCCAGAACGCTTCACCGGCCGGCCCCACCGTCACCCACAGACCACCCTGCGGTACGTCGTTCCCGGCCAGCTGAATCGTGCAAAGCGGATCCGAACCGATCTCGTGGCTGCCCGGCCCAACCCGCCACACCCGACCAGCCTCCGGACCGGAGACCGCGTGCAACTCGACCACGACCGGCGCCTGGCCAGTCGGACGACCCTGCAGCAGATCCGGTACGTCGATCGGCCCGCCGAGCCCGAGCACGCCCCCGGTCCGAACGCCGGAACCAGCCAGCTCGGCCGTGGGGTCGAGCAGCCTGCGGCCGAGGAAGAGCGGCGTACCGGGTTTGCCGAGTCCCTCGGCCAGACCGGCGACCGACAGGCCGCGCGGGACGCGGACGAGGCGGTCCGAGCGCTCTCCGGAGCGGGCTTCTACGGTGGTGAGGTTCAGCTCCATGAAGCAGCCTTCCGAGAGGGCTCGCCAGCGGTGGCTGAGACTCCGATCGGCCCCTCCGGCAAGCTCAGGTCGTCGAGATCATCCAGCGGCTCATGAGCGAGCGCGGCGGTCTCGGTCCCGAAGTCATGCGGTGGCAACCGGCGAACCGAGCGGGCGACGGCCATTGCCAACGGCAACGGATCGATCCGGAGCCAGTCGGCCGCGCCATGCAGTCGCAGAGTCTGGTCGGGCAGCGCCTCGACCAACCGGCAGCTACCGCGCGCCGGTCCGAGGCTGAGCAGCCGGCGACCGGCCGGGAGGGGTACCTGCAGCGGTTCCGCGCCGACCACGAACCAGGCGCCGAGCCGGATCAGCGCCTCGGCAAGCGGCAAACCGTCATGGCGGGAATGGATGCCCTCGGCAACTTCGATCGCCCCGACCGGCAGCCGGACGTCGAGCTGGGCGGCGATCGCCTGGACGACCGAGCGGGCGATCCGGTCCACGCCGTACACGGACAAAGTACGAGGTCCGGACAGGACATCGATCATCAGTACGGCGGTGCCGCCGCTGTCGGTGCCGAGGCAGACCAGCAGCGGCGTCTCGGTCGGACGGGCGGTCGGCTCGGGCAGGCTGTCCCGGTCGATCCACCACAACCGCGGATCCTGCTCGTCGTGCTGCCACGGCGCGGGCAGGTCGGCATCCGCCTCAGGGCCTGCAACCAGTACGCCAACTCGCTTGCGGGTGAGTGCGACGGCGTACGGCGCTGTCCCGGGGACAAGGTTGGCCGCGGCAACAATCACCTGCTCGGCTGCGGTCCAGGCAGCCTGGTCCCGCAGCACCTGGGTCAGCAGGCGGAGCCGGCGGCGGTAGCGACGGCGGGCCGCGATCGGCTCGGTGAACGCGTGGACCGTCCGGCGGGTCTCCCGCTTGATCCAGCGTCCCAGCCGCTTCCAGCCACCCAGCTTCCGGACCAGCAGGTTGACCAGGATGATGACGAGCAGCGCGACACCGACGTACCCGAGGAAGGCGCGCACACCACTGCTGCCGAACCCCGTCATGCAGCAGCACCGGCCCAATCTCCGCGGCTGAGCTCGGCGCGAATCTGCCGAACAGCGTTGTGGGCCCTTGATTTCACCGTCCCGAGCGGGACGCCGAGCACGGCCGCGACTTCTTCGCCGGGGTGCCCGAGCAGGTGGATCCGGGCGACCACCTCACGGTGCGCGGGGGACAACCGGCGGAGCACCTCGACCAGCACGCGACGGTCGATCACCTGCTCCACCTCGTCGGAGTGGCGGTCGGTCTCGAAGTCCGGCGCGTCCAGACCGACCGGTACGGCGCGGCCGTCGCGGCGGTGGATGTCGACAACCAGGTTGCGGGCG
Organism: Kribbella albertanoniae; assembly: GCF_004348455.1. GTDB lineage: Bacteria > Actinomycetota > Actinomycetes > Propionibacteriales > Kribbellaceae > Kribbella > Kribbella albertanoniae. The sequence continues at coordinate 5,321 of NZ_SMKA01000298.1, read as the reverse complement.
ACCCGGAACAACCACATCCGGACCGGGCGGTCGTGCCAGTCGATCCGCTCGGCCAACTGCCAGGCTCGCAACAGGGTCTCCTGGACGACGTCCTCGACCGCGTGGCTGTCGCGGCCCAGGATGCTCGTCACATACCTGCGCAGGCTGTCTCGTTCGGCCAGACACAGGTCGATGACGATGGTCCGGCGCGCGCACTCGTCGATGATGGATCTCCCTCGTGGCGGCTCGGTGAAGGACCCCCAGATCAGTCGACAACGTAATCTGAGAACGCTCTCATGGCAACAACTCTGTGTGAACAACTCGCAACAAAGAGGTCTCGTGCGACGACCGGTCGGTTTGGTGCGGTGACCGGCATCACAAACTCGCCATCGTTTGACGAGACGCCGGTCACCGGGTGATCCTGCCCAGTGACAGTGCCCGAAAACCCTTGTGGGTATGAGCTCTGCCGCTCATATGAGCGGACCGCCCTACCGTCCCAGAGCACCAGGAGCTGACGTGAGGTCACCTCGAATCCCCGGCACGACGGCGAAGCCCTCGTCGTCACGCTTCGCGGACACGTTCGCCCAGCGGCCCGATCTGCCGCGGGTGAGCCGAATGCCGGACCGGCGTGCCTGGTCCGCCACTCTGCTGGTGACCGGATTCGTCGGCGGGATCGCGTTCGCCGTACCGGCTCTGATGCATTCCGGCGGTGGAAATTCACCTGTGTACGCGGCCGACGCGCCAGTGGTTGACCAGCGCACCACACCGACCGGCGGAGTTCCGACTCCAGGCAAGTCCATCACCACGGTGCTCAAGCCGGGGGTGACCGTAACGTTGCCACCGGCAACGGTGACCGTCCCGGGCAAGAACACCACGACGGTCGTCACCGTGCCGGGCAAGAACCTCACCGCGACCGTGACGCTGCCGCCGAACGTCATGACCGCCACCACCACCACGGCGATCGCGACCATGACGGCTACCAAGACCACCAATACGACCACAACGGTCAAGGTCCCTACCGGCGACAAGACTGCCGAGGGCATCAAGCCCGATACGCCGCAGCCGATGACGCTGAAGAGCGACGACTCCCAGCGCTGTATCGACATCAAGGACGCCGGCGACGGTGTCGGCCGCGACGGCGCACCGCTCATCGCCTGGGAGTGCACCGGAAACGCCAACCAGAGCTGGGGATTCCAGCCCGACGGCACGATCCGCTCACTGGGTCTGTGCATGGACGTGGCGAACGCCCAGAGCACCGACGGCACCCGGATCCAGGTCGCCAACTGCAACGGCGGGTGGGCGCAGAAGTTCCAGCTCAACGACAAGCGTGAGCTGGTCAACCCCAACACCCACAAATGTGTCACCGCCGAGTCCGGCAACAAGGGCGCCGACCTCGTCCTCCGCTCCTGCACCGGCGCCCCGGTGCAGAAGTGGCACAAGCCCTAGAACGCGTACGGGTACGGCGACCAGTCGGCGGGACGCTTCTCCAGGAACGAGTCGCGGCCTTCGGCGGCCTCGTCGGTGCCGTAGGCCAGTCGCGTCGCCTCACCGGCGAACAACTGCTGCCCGACCAGGCCGTCGTCGATCATGTTGAAGGCGTACTTGAGCATTCGCTGAGCAGTCGGCGACTTCGCGCAGATCTTCTTGCCCCACTCGAGGGCGACCGCCTCGAGCTCGGCATGCGGCACGACCTTGTTCACCATGCCCATCCGGTAGGCGTCCTCGGCGGAGTACTCGTCACCGAGGAAGAAGATCTCCCGGGCGAACTTCTGTCCCACCTGTCGCGCGAGGTACGCCGACCCGAAGCCACCGTCGAACGACGCCACATCAGCGTCGGTCTGCTTGAACCGCCCGTGCTCGGCCGAGGCCAGCGTCAGGTCCGCAACGACGTGCAGGCTGTGCCCACCACCGGCGGCCCAGCCCGGGACCACGCAGATCACGACCTTCGACATGAACCGGATCAGCCGCTGTACTTCGAGGATGTGCAGCCGCCCGGCCTTGGCCGGGTCGATGCTCTCCGCGGTGGTCCCCTCGGCGTACTTGTAACCGTCCTTGCCGCGGATCCGCTGGTCGCCACCGGAGCAGAACGCCCAGCCGCCGTCCCGCGGTGACGGGCCGTTGCCGGTCAGCAGCACGCAGCCGACGTCGGACGACATCCGCGCGTGGTCGAGCACCCGATACAACTCGTCGACGGTGTGCGGACGGAACGCGTTGCGCACCTCAGGCCGGTTGAACGCGATCCGTACGACGCCTGCGTCGACCGCGCGGTGGTAGGTGATGTCGGTCAGCTCGAAGCCGTCGACCTGCTTCCAGGCCGACGGGTCGAAGATCTCGGAAACGGTCACGCTGCCGAGCCTAGTTCAGCTGCGCGCGGTGCTTTCGCGCAGGACGACCTCGGCCTTGAAGGTCTCGGTCGTCGGGTCGCCACCCTCGATGGCCAGCTCGAGCGCACGCCGGCCCATCTGCTCCAGCGGCAGCTGCACAGTGGTCAGCCCCGGCCAGACGTCCCGCAGCGTCGCGATGTCGTCGAACCCGGCCACACCGAGCTGTCCCGGTACGTCGATGCCGCGCGCCCGCAGCGCGGACATGGCACCGACCGCCATCACGTCGTTGACCGCGAACAGGCAGTCGATGTCGACGCCACGATCCAGCAGCTGCTCGACCGCGGCATGTCCACCGTCCCGGGTGAAGTCGCCGGCCTCGATCGCGACCGGCTCGAGTCCGGAATCGGCCAGACCTGCGACGAACCCGTCGCGCCGATCGCGTGCTGTCGCGAGTGCGTCGGGCCCACCGAGGATGCCGAACTTGCGCCAGCCCAGCCCGGCCAGCGAACGCGCCAGCTCGGCAGCGCCGGCCCGGTTGTCGGGCTCGATCGTGTGAGCCGGCATACCGGACTGACTGACCAGCGCCAGCCCCGCGCCGGAGTTCAGGAACGAGGACACCTCGCTCGACGTCCGGGCCAGGCTCTCAGCGTCGGTCCGCCGGCTACCGATCATCACCGCGGCCCGGGCGCGCTGGGCGCGCAAGGAGGCCAGGTAAGCAATCTCACGCTCGGCGTCACGGAAGGTGCTGGCCATCATCACCAGCAGGTTGCGCTCGTCGGCGGCCCGCATCACGCCGTTCGCGATCGCGGCGAAGTACGGGTCCTCGATGTCGTGGACGAGGATGCCGACCACGTTCGTCGACGACTTGGCCAGCGCCTGGGCCTGCGCGTTCGGCGTGTAGCCGAGCTCGTCGGCGGCCGCTTTGACGCGTTCCTGCAGCTCCGGGCGGGGCACGCGATCCCCGCCGTTGAGCACGCGCGAAGCGGTGGCGACGGACACTCCAGCGCGCCGTGCCACGTCCAGCAATGTCACCGGTGCTCGCAGATTCACTGGACTAACCCTTCTGTGCCATCCCCAGGAGCGGTGGCGGTCACACTATCGGAAAGCCTCATCCCAGAACGCCGACCGTGACCGTGAGTACCTGGCAAGTCCCGGGCAATCTCCCCAGAACCTGGCTTTGCGGCCCGCGAGTGACTAGCCTTCCCAGCCATGACGACCGTCCGCACCAGGGTGACGATCCTGGTCTCGTCCACCGCGCTCTGTTTCGGTGCTGCCATCGGTTCTGCCGCGGCCGCACCGATGCCGGACGGGTCCGACCGAGGCGCGCCGGCTCCGGCCGAGCCCCCGTCGAACATCGACCAGCGCACCCACAGCACCAAGCCGGTCTACGACTACGCGAACGCGATCCGCGAGTCGGTGTACGTCGACACCGCGATGGACTCCGACTCCGACGGCAAGAACGACACCATCGCGGTCGACATCGTCCGGCCGAGCGAGACCGCGCTGACCGGCCGCAAGATCCCGGTCATCATGGACGCCTCGCCGTACTACTCCTGCTGCGGTCGCGGGAACGAGAGCGAGAAGAAGACCTACGACGAGAGTGGCGTCATCCAGAAGATGCCGCTGTTCTACGACAACTACTTCGTCCCCCGCGGGTACGCGATGGTCGGCGTCGACATCGTCGGCACCAACCGCTCGACCGGCTGCGGTGACGTCGGCGGCAAGGACGAGATCGACTCCGTGGTCGCGGTGATCGACTGGCTGAACGGCCGCAACAGCGCGCACACCTCGGACGGCTCGCCGGTGACGGCGTCCTGGACGACCGGCGCGGTCGGCATGATCGGCAAGTCGTACGACGGCACCCTGGCGAACGGGGTGGCCGCGACCGGCGTCCGTGGCCTGAAGACGATCGTGCCGATCTCGGCGATCTCGTCGTGGTACGACTACACCCGCTCCGGCGGCGTGCCGTACTCCGACGACTACATGCCCTGGCTCGCGGGCTACGTCGGCCACGACACCCCGGCCTGTGACGCGGTCCGCGCCGACCTCGGTGACAACGACGACGACGAGACCGGCGACTACACGAAGTTCTGGGCCGAGCGCGACTACCTCAAGGACGCGAGCAAGGTGAAGGCCTCGGTCTTCATGACGCACGGCCTGAGCGACTACAACGTGCAGACCAACCACTTCTCGCAGTGGTGGGCCGCACTCGCCAAGAACAACGTGCCGCGCAAGCTGTGGCTGGGTCTCGAGGACCACGTCGACCCGTTCGAGTTCCGCCGCGACAAGTGGGTGGACGAGCTGCACGACTGGTTCGACTACTGGCTGCAGGGTCTGCCGAACGGCGTGATGCGCGAGCCGATGGCCTCGGTGGAAACCGCGCCGGACCAGTGGAACGACTACAAGACCTGGCCTGCCGCGAAGCAGGCCATGCCGATCCCGCTGGCCGAAGGCAAACTAGGTGCCGCAGGCAAGGGAACCGTCACCGTCACCGACGACCCCGAGCTGACCGAGGACGACATCGTCGCGACGCCGTCCGAGGTGATCGCCGGTCGCCAGATGTTCGTGTCCGCACCGCTGCCGAGCGCGATCCGGGTCAGTGGCACGCCGACCGTCACGCTGCGGATCAAGGCCGACTCGACCACCACGCCGATCACCGCCCGACTCATCGAGTACGGCGACGCAGCGCGGTACTCGGGCGTTCGCCGTACCGGCACGGAGACCTGCTACGGGGCGAAGACGAGCTACGACGACGGCTGCTATTTCGAGGTCGAGAAGCTCACCGCACAGTCGGACCACGGGATCGTCAGTCGCGGCTGGATCGACGCCGCCCACAGCGATTCGCTGTCCAAGCCGAAGCCGCTGACACCGGGCAAGTGGACCACCGTCACGGTGCCACTGCGCGCCCAGGACGAGATCATCCCCAAGGGCCGCATCCTCGCTCTGGCCGTGACCCTGTCCGACACGGAGTGGACCAGCCCGAACGACACCGGCGCCTCCATCGACATCGACCTGGCC
>NZ_SMKA01000297.1 GCF_004348455.1 Kribbella albertanoniae | reverse complement strand
CACCCCCGCACCGCGCCCCCGCCTGCGCACGCTCACCACGAGCCCGCGCCCACCCTTTACTGGGTGATGGGAGTCCGGATCCCCACGCCATCACAACTGCTCGTCCCCCACGCTCAAGCCACACCCGATCGCCCACTTGTGATGGCCTGGCGGTCCGCTCATGGGCAAACCCGAGAGTCCAGCTGGTTCTCCGCACACCACACGAGTCCTCTCGGGTGCCCCCCAAGTGCCACACGTACCGCACGGGTTTCGCGGGGGCTCGTTGCGACCTGGGGTCAGGTGTCCGGGTCGATCTCGTGTTTGCGGAGTAGGTCGCGGAGGTGAGCGACCTGCTCGTGCAGGCGCTCGTTCTCGTCCAGGACGGCGTGCAGCTCGGCGATCAGGTGATGCCTGCGTCCGTACGTCGTCCAGTCCGGATCGCCGGTGACCATGGCCTCGACCGCCGTCCGTGACCGTTGTCGCCGATCGATCCGTTGCTCGGCGAGGCTGCGTACAGCGTCGATCTTCACGCCGAGCCGGGACAGTACCTGGGCGGCGACGCCGTCGGTGTCCTTCAGCAGTCCGAGCAGCAGATGCTCGGTGTCGATGTTCTCCGAACCGAGACGGCGCGCTTCGACGAAGGCGTCCTCGAGAGTCCCCTTGGCGCGTGGCGTGAACGGGACAAACCCGTCCGGCGCGCGCTTGCCGCGGCCGACGATCTCGATCACCAGCTCGCGCACCGCCGTGGCATCGGTCCCCGCCAGCAGCTTCGAGGCGCCGCCTTCCGGCGTGCCGATCAGCCCGAGCAGCACGTGCTCGGTGCCGATGTAGTTGTGGTTGAGTTGCCGGGCCTCTTCCTGTGCGAGTGTGACCACCTTGCGTGCCAACTCCGTGAATCGTTCGTACATACCGACCCGCCTCCACATCCATTCGTCGATCGCTTCTTCGAGCCTTAGATCGAGCCGCAAATGCTCCTCGAGCGACGCTGTCACGTCGGGCAGCACCAGCCGCTCGCGAACGAAGTCCGTCACCCCGCTGCTGTCACCGGCGGCGATCCGGTCCAGCGCCTCGTCGACCTCTGCCACGGGCTCGAGCCGGAGGTCTGCATGATTCAGCGCGGTGAACTGCAGCACGACGGCCACTGCCACCACCCGGTTCGCGCCGGCGAACGGCCGACCGCGGACCAGCCCGGCGAGCAGCACCGCTGACGCCTCGGCCAGCCCGGAGGTACGGCGTACGTCGGTCAGGACATGTTGGACCGTGTCGAGGTCGGTCCGGCGGACGGCCTCCTCGGACTCGCAGCGCAGAACACGCGCGGCGATCGCGAGGACGTCGTACGGGTCGAGGTACCGCATCAGTCGTCCCCGCGCAGTCGGCGCAGGGACTCCTCGTGCCGGGACAGGTTCTCCTCGAGTAGCCGGCTGAAGCCGCTGTCGGTACGGCGGCGGTCGACCAGCTCGGCGATCGCCTCGCGCGCCACGTCCGACACCGATCGTCCCTCGACCGCCGCCACTGTCTGCAGGTGTTCAGCCAGCTCCGGGTCGAGCCGCAACAGGATGTTCTTGGTCGCTTCTTTCGCCATAGCTACCAAGATAGCGTGATATCACGCTATCGCAAGGGCCAGATGCCGAAATGCCAGAAGCCACGGCTCCGCGGGCGCGGAACCGTGGCTTCGGGAGGGGGTCAGTACTTAGGCGGACTGCACGAGGACCGGGCGCGGGGCCGGGGCCAGGGTGAGCAGGTCGAGGCCGGCGACGCCGTACCGGAGGAGGACGAGGCGCGCTACCTCGGCGCTGACGCCGAGCGGCCGGGAGACTGCGACCGCGCCGGCCTTGCGGGCCATGGACTCCGCGCGGTCCGGCAGGACGCCGGGGGCGAGGAACAGCGAGCCGACTGCGACGTGCCGACGGCCCTCGAGCCGCCACTGCAGGACGGCCTCGGCCGGTGACGGTGTCGCAGCGCAGACGAACGCGGCGGTGACCGGCAGCTTGTGCCGCTGGCCCCACAGCCGCGCCAAGCGGGTCACGCTGGCGTTGGCCTGGGGGTCGCTGGATCCGGCCGCGGCCAGGACGAGCGCGTCGAGCTCGCGCACCCGGCCGTCCTTGAGTTCGGCGCGCATCCGGCGGTCGAGTACGTCGAGCAGCGAGTCGTCGTACCCGAGCACGTCCGAGGCGATGATCCGCAGGTGCGGGAACCGGCTGCGGGACTCGTCGATCACGGCCGGTACGTCGATCCGGGCGTGGAAGGCCGACGACAGCAGCAGCGGCAGGACGACGACCTCTTCGACGCCCTCGGCGGCGAGCTTGCCGAGCACCTGGTACGGCGTGGGCGGGCAGTGGTCGAGGAAGGAGGCTTCGATCCGCAGGTCGTCACGCAGCTCGCGCAGGCACTTCACGAGTGAGTGGACGGTGGCGGCCGAGCGCGGGTCGCGGCTGCCGTGGGCGAGGATCACGAGAGCTGGAGCAGTCACAGCAGTTCCCCTTCTTCGTCGTCGATCATGCCTGCGGCCAGCGTCCACCCGTCGTGGGCGTCGATCAGCAGGAAGGATCCAGTGATGTTGTTACTGGAGTACGGGTCGGCCGCCAAGGGAGCAGCGATCTTGAGCTGCACCTTGCCGATGTCGTTCAGGTCGAGCCCGGCGGCATCTATGACGCCGAGTGTGTCGAGATCGAGCACCCCGGCGATCTTGGTGACGATCGCCTGGGCCGTTGTGGTGGTGTGTTTGATCAGCAGCCGGGCGCCCACGGTCAGCGGGCGTTCCGACAGCCAGGCCACGGTGGCTGACAGTTCCCGGCGGGTGCCGGGGGAGGAGTCGGCCGCGACGATGACCGAGCCGCGGGCGACGTCAAGGTTGTCCGCGAGGCGAACCGTGACTGCTTCACCGGCGACCGCGGACGGCCGCTCGGCAACCGCAGTCGCGGTCGCTGAGACGACTGCGCGGTCGATGCCGGAGACCGTCGTACGGCGTCCTGCGGGCAGCACGATGACGTCGTCGCCGACCGAGACGGTGCCGGAGGCAACGGTTCCGGAGTAGCCGCGGTAGTCGCGGTACTCGTCGTCGGTCTGCGGGCGGATCACGTACTGCACCGGGAAGCGCAGTGCACGACCTGAGATGTCGGTGCGGCCGTTCGCGTTCTCCAGGACCTCGAGCAGCGCGGGACCGTCGTACCAGGCCGTGTTCTCGGAGCGCGTGACGATGTTGTCGCCGACGAGCGCGGAGACCGGGATGGTCTTGAGGTCGGCAATGCCGAGCTGGTCGGCCAGCTGCCCGACCTCCTTGGCGATCCCGGTATAGACGGACTCGTCGTAGTCGACCAGGTCGATCTTGTTCACCGCGAGAACCACGTGCGGCACCCGGAGCAGGCCGGCCACGGCGAGGTGCCGCCGGGTCTGTTCCAGTACGCCGTGCCGCGCGTCGACCAGGATGATGACCACGTCGGCGGTGGAGGCGCCGGTGACGGTGTTGCGGGTGTACTGCACGTGTCCGGGGCAGTCGGCCAGGATGAACGAGCGCTTGTCGGTCGCGAAGTACCGGTAGGCCACATCGATCGTGATGCCCTGTTCGCGTTCGGCCCGCAGACCGTCGGTGAGCAGCGCGAAGTCGAAGTCACCACCACGGGCTTCGGAGACCGTCTTCACGTGCGCGATCTGGTCGGCCAGGATCGCCTTGCAGTCGTGCAGCAGCCGGCCGACCAGGGTGGACTTGCCGTCGTCGACCGAACCGGCCGTGGCCAGGCGGAGCAGTTGTCGGTTGAGGGGGCTGCTCATCAGAAGTACCCCTCTCGTTTGCGGTCTTCCATGGCGGCCTCGCTGGCCCGGTCGTCGGCGCGGGTCGCGCCGCGCTCGGTGATCGTGCTCGCTGCGACCTCGACGACGACCTCGGCCGCGGTGGTCGCGTCCGACGAGACGGCGCCGGTGCAGGACATGTCGCCGACGGTGCGGTAGCGAACGGTGCGCGGGGCAACGGTCTCGCCGTCGCGCGGCTGCGAGTAGGGGCCGACGGCAAGCAACATGCCGTCACGCTCGAACACGTCCCGCTCGTGGGCGTAGTAGATGCTCGGGAGCGGGATCTCCTCCCGGGCGATGTAGTTCCACACGTCCAGCTCGGTCCAGTTGGACAGCGGGAACACCCGCACGTGCTCACCGGGCTTGTGCTTGCCGTTGTAGAGCGACCACAACTCCGGGCGCTGATTACGCGGATCCCACTGGCCGAACTCGTCACGCAGGCTGAAGATGCGCTCCTTCGCCCGCGCCCGTTCCTCGTCGCGGCGGCCGCCGCCGAACACGGCATCGAAACGGTGCTGGTTGATTGCATCCAGCAACGGCACAGTCTGAAGCTGGTTGCGGGTGCCATCGGAGCGCTCGCGCAGCCGGCCATCAGCGATGTAGTCCTCGACGCTGGCGACCTCGAGGCGCAGGCCGAGCTGCTCGACCACGTTGTCGCGGTAGGCGAGGACCTCGGGGAAGTTGTGACCCGTGTCGACGTGCAGGAGCGTGAACGGCACGCCGGCCGGCGCGAACGCCTTCCGGGCCAGGTGCAGCATCACGATCGAGTCTTTGCCGCCGGAGAACAGGACGACCGGGCGCTCGAACTCCGCTGCCACCTCACGGAAGACGAAGATGGACTCGCTCTCGAGTGCGTCCAGCTCGGTCACCGTGTGCGCGTTCAGGGGAGCCTCCAATGTGGCCGTCATGTGTGGAGTCCGCATTCGACCTTGCCCGTGCCGGACCAGCGGCCGCTGCGCGGGTCCTCGCCCGGGGCGACGCGCTGGGTGCAGGGCTCGCAACCGATCGACGGGTAGCCGTCGTACTGGAGCAGGTTGACCAGTACGCCGTTGTCGGTGATGTAGGAGTCCAGGTCCTCCTGCGTCCACGGAGCGATCGGGTTCAGCTTCACCATGTCGCGCTTCTCGTCGTACTCGACGAGGGGAGTGTTCGCGCGGGTCGGTGCCTCTTCGCGGCGGATGCCGGTGACCCAGGCCTTGTAGTGGGACAGGTGCCGGTTCAGCGGCTCGACCTTGCGCAGCGCGCAGCACTTGTCCGGCTGACGTTCGTACAGCTTCTCGCCGTACTCGGCGTCCTGCTCGGCGACGCTCTGCTTTGGCAAGGCGTTGATCAGGTTGATCGGCAGCATCGACGCGACGGCATCCCGCGTGCCGATCGTCTCGACGAAGTGGTAGCCGGTGTCGAGGAAGAGCACGTCGACACCCGGAGCCGCCTCGGCCGCCAGGTGGGGGAGTGCCCCGTCCGCCATCGATGCGGTCACCACCAGGTCGTCCCCGAAGGTCTCCCGCGCCCACGCCAGCACTTCCTGCGGCGAGGCGTCAGCTAGTCGTTCGTTCGCCTCTTCGGCGATCGTCTTCAGGTCTGTACTCATTCCACATTCACCCGCAACCCGATCATCTTGAGCTGGAACACCCGTGCACACGGCCGGCACTCCCACGCGCCATGCCCTTCCTCCGATGGCCGGAGGTCCTCATCCCCGCAGTACGGGCAATAAAGCGGTGCAGCGCGCTCGCTCATGTCAACGCCTCCTGATCGGCCCGGGTTGCCCACTGGGCGAATCGCTCGCCCTCGTTGCGCTCCTTCAGGTAGTTCTGGGTGACGCGCTCGACGTAGTCGGTGAGCTCGTCGGACGTGACCTTGTGGCCCCGCACCTTGCGGCCGAAGCCGGCGTCCAGCCCGAGGCCACCGCCGAGGTGCACCTGGTAGCCGGGTACTTGGTTGCCATTGGCATCGAGGACCAGCTGGCCCTTGAGACCGATGTCGGCGACCTGGATCCGGGCGCAGGAGTTCGGGCAGCCGTTCACGTTCACCGTGATCGGTACGTCGAGGTCGGGGATCCGCTCCTCGAGTTCGTCGATCAGCTGCGCCGCGCGGGCCTTCGTCTCGACGATCGCCAGCTTGCAGAACTCGATCCCGGTGCAGGCCATCGTGTTCCGGCGCCAGGCCGACGGCCGCGCCTGGAAGCCCAGTGCCGCCAGCTCCGTGACCAGCGACTCGACCTTCGACTCCTCGACGTCGAGCACGATCAGCTTCTGCTGCGCGGTGGTCCGGATCCGGTCCGAGCCGTGCGCGGCGACGACGTCCGCAACCTTCGCCAGCTTCTCGCCGGACACCCGGCCGACGACCGGCGCGACACCGACGAAGTACTTGCCGTCCTTCTGCTTGTGGACACCGACGTGGTCGCCCTGTACGGCGGGGATCTCCGGCGCCGGGCCGTCGATCAGCTTCCGCTTGAGGTACTTGGATTCGAGAACTTCGCGGAATTTTTCAACACCCCAATCGGCGACCAGGAACTTGATCCGGGCCCGCGTCCGCAGCCGGCGGTAGCCGTAGTCGCGGAAGATGCTGCAGATACCCCACCAGGCCTCGTGCACCTCGTCGAGCGGCACCCAGGCGCCGAGGCGCTGGGCGAGCATCGGGTTGGTGGAGAGCCCGCCACCGACCCAGACATCGAAGCCCGGGCCGTATTCAGGGTGCACGACCCCGACGAACGCGATGTCGTTCACTTCCGGTACGACGTCGTGCGACGGGTGCCCGGTCATCGCGGTCTTGAACTTGCGCGGCAGGTTCGAGAACTCCGTCGTACCGATGTACTTCTCGACGATGTCGTCGATGGCCGGTGTCGGGTCGATGATCTCGTCCGCCGCGATCCCGGCGACCGGGGAGGAGATGATGACGCGCGGGACGTCGCCGCAGGCCTCGGTCGTGTAGAGGCCGACCGCTTCGAGCTTGCTCCAGATGGCCGGGATGTCCTCGACCCGGATCCAGTGCAGCTGGATGTTCTGCCGGTCGGTGATGTCCGCGGTGTCCCGGGCGTAGGTGGTCGAGATCTCCGCGATCACCCGGAGCTGCTCGGTGCTGAGCTGACCGCCCTCGATCCGGACCCGGAGCATGAAGTACTTGTCGTCGAGCTCTTCGGGCTCGAGCGTCGCGGTCTTGCCGCCGTCGATCCCGGGCTTGCGCTGGGTGTACAGCCCCCACCAGCGGAAGCGGCCGCGCAGGTCGGCCGGGTCGATCGAGTCGAACCCGCGGTGCGCGTAGACGTTCTCGATCCGGGCCCGGACGTTCAGGCCGTCGTCGTTCTTCTTGTTCTCTTCGTTCTTGTTCAGGGGTTCGCGGTAGCCGAGCGCCCACTGACCCTCACCCTTGCCCTTGCGGGGGCGGGCGGGCTTGCGGGGAGTTGCGGCCTGCGGTGAGGAGACGCCAGTCATCCGGAACGGTGTCCTTGTCCTAGAGACAGGTGCGTCCGCGGGAGGCTAGCTCGAAGCGTCGTCGATTCGACCTGGTCTGCGCGGTGCGCACCCAGCTGATGTATCGAGCGGGGTGGCTGTCAGAGCATCGAAGGACGACAGATGGCGCTGCGCATCCGCCCGAGGTCGACATGGATCCGACCTACGAGGTGAGTGGAGCGGGCAGCGAGCATGTTCACAAGAGTCAGCGCGAACGGCTGACAAATCAACTCCCTATCCTGCATCGCGAGACGCGATCTCACGATGTGGCTATCCCGATCAGTCTGGTGCTCTTTGTTCCCCGCCTGAAACACGCTGGGCAATGAAGCTTGTACAAGACATCTTGTCTAACTACCCTGGACTCATGTCGCCGAAAAAGACCCGCTCACCCGGAGCCTCCCGGGTGCAGGCCGTGGACCATCCGCTACGACGCCGGCTGCTGGACATCCTCGCAGTCGACGGCCCGTCCACCGTGTCGGTGCTCGCTGCGCGGACAGGGGAGATGGTCGGCAACATCAGCCACCACCTCAAGGTGCTGGCCACTGCGGGGGTGATCGAGGAGGTCCCCGAGCTGGCCAAGGACCGGCGCGAGCGGTGGTGGAAGAGCGCCTGGTCGTCGTACTCGTGGCGCGTCGGCGACGACGAGCCGGGTGCCGAACTGATCGGCGGAGTGGCCGAGGAGAGCAACGTCACGTACCGCGCCGGCAAGATCCGCGACTGGGTCGCCAAGCGTCCGGAGTACGGCGCGGCCTGGGGTGAGGCGGAGCTGTCGCTCGACGTGTGGCTGCGGCTCACGCCGGAGCGGCTGACCGAGCTGCGCGAGCGGATGCAAGAGGTGCTCGAGGAGTACGTCGCCAATCCGTCGACCGAACCGGAGGCCGAACCGGTGTACGTCTTCGCCCAAGGAGTGCCCGCTCAGCCCTGAGGTCTGTACTTTTCCTCGAATGAACAGGAAACTTTCCTAACTGTTCTTCGAGGAGGTCGCGGTGAAGGCTTTGCGCCGGGTGGGGTCGGTAGTGGTAGCGGCGGGTTTGGTGGTGGGCCTGGGCGGCCCTGTCGAAGCCGTCACAGGAGGTGCGGTCCGGGTCAATCAGCTCGGGTACGGCGCCTTCGACGGAAAGTCGGCGTACGTGCTGAGCCAGGGAGCGGTGACCGGGAAGTCGTTCCGGGTCGTCGACAGCCGTGGCCGGAGCGTGCTGAGCGGGCGGGTCGGTGCTGAGCTGGGGGAGTGGAACGCGAAGTACAAGCACGTCTCAGCGGTCGACCTGTCCCGGCTGTGGGTGCCGGGGACCTACCGGGTCGAGGTCCCGGGGGTTGCGTCGTCGCCCGAGTTCGTCGTACGGGCCGACGGGGATGGGCTGGCCACGTCGGCCAAGGACAAGGCAGTGAACTTCTTCACCGAGCAGCGCGACGGGACGGACGTCGTACCGGGATCTCTCGACCGGAAGCCCTCGCACCTGACGGACCTGGCCGCGCAGGTCTACGAGACGCCTACCTTCGTGAATCCGGACACGGATCAGACGGTGGGGGAGTTGCAGCGGGTCGGTGGTCCGGTCGATGTCGAGGGTGGCTGGTACGACGCGGGCGACTACCTGAAGTTCACCCACATCGCGGCGTACTCGGAATCGTTGCTGTGGGCATCGGCCCGGGACGCGCGACGGCCGGATCGCAAGGTCACGAACGAAGCTCGGCACGGGCTGAAGTGGCTCGACAAGATGTGGGACGAGAAGTCGAAGACGCTCTACATCCAGGTCGGTGTCGGCACCGGCAACGCCGAAGGCACGTTCATCGGTGATCACGACATCTGGCGGCTGCCCGAGGCGGACGACCACCTGACCGACCCCTCGGAGCGGCATCTGCGCAACCGGCCGGTGTTCCGGGCGGCTGCGCCTGGCGAGCCGATCAGCCCGAACCTGGCCGGCCGGACGGCAGCGGCGTTCGCGCTCGCTGCGCAGGTCGAGGCACGGACGGATCGGAAGCTGGCGCGTAAGCACCTGGAGACCGCCGCGCAGATCTTCGCGCAGGCCAAGACGACGAACGTCGGGCAGCTCGTCACGTCTCTCCCGTTCGCGTTCTACCCGGAATCGGCTTGGCGCGATGACCTCGAGCTGGGTGCTGCCGAGCTTGCGTTGGCAGCCCAGCGACTCGGCGATCCGCGGGCAGCCGGTTGGGTGCGGCAGGCGTCGTACTGGGCTGGGCAGTATCTCGAGCACGAGGCCGGTGGCGACACCTTGAACCTGTACGACGTGAGCGCGCTGGCGCACGCGGATCTGATCCGGGCGGCGCGATCCGACCGTGCGTTGGTTGCGCAGCTCAGCGCCGACTTGCGAGCACAGCTTGCGATCGGAACGGCACGAGCCGCTCAGGATCCGTTCCGCGCGGGTGCGCAGTACGACAACTTCGACGCCGTACCGCACACGTTCGGTTTGGCGGCGACGGCGCGGCTGTATCGGCAGGTGACGGGTGACCGTCAGTACGACACCTTCGGTGCTCAGCAGCTCGACTGGGCCTTCGGCGCCAACGCGTGGGGTGTGTCGTTCATGGTCGGCGTCGGGTCCAACGCGGGTCGCTGCCCGCATCACCAGATCGGCAACATCCTCGGCCGCCAGGTCGTCGGCGCGGTCGTCAACGGCCCGAACTCGGCCGCCCTGTTCGAGGACGGACTCGGCGACGGGATGGACGGGATGAACCCCTGCCCGGCCAACGGCATCGACCAGTACGAGGAGTTCACCGGCCGCGGCTCACGGTACGTCGACGACGTCCGCTCCTGGCAAGCCTCCGAACCGGCCGATGACTTCGCTGCCATCGCCGTCTACGCCCTGACGCGCTGATCGACGCGTGGGTCTGGCCCGCTGTCACGGGGGCTAGACCCACCAGGAAGGTGGGGCAACGGCGATCGCCTGGCTCCGGGGCGGCGGACAGACTCGGCGTATGACGCCCTCTCGCAGGTCCTTCATCAAGCTCACTGCCGCGGCCGCCGGCCTGGCGACTCTCGGTACCTCAGCTATCGCACGGGCGTCGGGATCGCCGCAGCTGAGGCCGCTGCGGATCCTAACGCCGGTGGGGACTTTCGACGCAGTCGCCGCGGGTCCGCGGAACGGCCGGAAAGTGCTGTTGCTGCACGGCTTTCCCGAGTTCGGTATCCAGTGGGAGCATCAGCTGCTTGCGCTTGCTGCGGCGGGCTACCGGGCGGTCGCGCCTGACCAGCGGGGTTACTCGCCGGGCGTACGGCCGGCCAGGATCGAGGACTATCAGCTGGACCACGCCGTGACGGACGTTCGCGCGATGGCTGATTCCCTGGGCTGGCGAAGGTTCGACCTGGTCGGGCACGACTGGGGCGCCGCGGTAGCGTGGATCGCCGCGGCGAAGTACTCCCGGCGGGTGCGGTCGCTGACCGCGGTCTCCGTGCCACACCTCGGTGCGTTCGCCGAGGCGCTGCGGACCGATCCCGCGCAGCAGTTCGCATCGGAGTACATGGACCGCTTCCGGCAACCTACCCCGATCCCCGAGGACATCATTCTGGCCGGCGGGCCGCCCAAGCTGACGGGCGTTCCGCCGGAGAAGTGCGCAGAATACTTCCGGCGGCTTTCGCAGCCCGGTGCGCTGACGGCCGCGCTGAACTGGTACCGGGCCAACGACTTCACCGGGTACACACAACGGGTCGCCGTACCGACGCTGTTCATCGCCAGCACGAAGGACCCGATGGTCGCCCAGTCAGGCATCAACGCGACCAGGAACTGGGTCACCGGCCCCTACCGGCTGGAGAACCTCGTCGGCATCGGACACACCATCCCCGCCGAGGCCGCCGAGACCACGACAGCCCTGATCCTCGAGCACCTCGCAACCTGCCGCTAGCCGACCTGGCCGCCGACCCCGTTCTTGTGC
>NZ_SMKA01000296.1 GCF_004348455.1 Kribbella albertanoniae | reverse complement strand
GCGTATAAGAGACAGCTATTCGGACGTCGACGCCGCATAGTGAGCGCAATGTGACGAATATCGATGTGTTGCGGCAGCAGTTGCGGAACTACTACGGGGATCCGCTGGGTAGCGGGAACTTCGATGCCACTAGCAACTATGCGCGCGAGGCGTCATCGGTGGCCAAGGCGGGGACGCGGTGGATCTCGGCTCAGCATCACACCAAGCAGACCAAGGCGATTCTGCTGGACGTCGACGACACCTCGCTGGCCACGTGGAACTACGAGATCGCCAGCAACTGGGCGTACAACCCGGCGACCAATGCGGAGTACGTGCTGGGGCAGAAGTTTCCCGCCGTACCGGGGATGGTGGAGCTGGTGAAGACGGCTGAGGGGGAGGGGTATGCGGTCTTCTTCCTGACTGGGCGGGGTGCTGCGCAGGAGCAGGCGACGTTGGGCAATCTGACGGCGGACGGGGTCGGCGTCGATGCCGGTTATCCGAAGCCGACCAGCTTGCCGAACGGCGAGGACGGGTTGTTCACGAAGCCTGCGGTGGCGGACTACCCGGCGTACCTGAAGAAGGCGTGTGCGGCGGACCCGAACGGTGCCTGTACGACGATCCACTACAAGTCGGCCACCCGAGCGCACATCGAGTCGCTGGGCTACGACATCGTCGCGAACTTCGGCGACCAGTACTCCGACCTCAAGGGTGGTTACGCCGACCGCACGTTCAAGCTGCCGAATCCGAACTACTACTTGCCCTGAGCGCTGATCCGGCCGACCAGTTCGCGGCGGCTGCGGACGCCGACCTTGGCGAAGATCGACTTCAGGTGGCTCTGCACGGTGTGCGGGGACAGGTGCAGGCGCCCGGCGATCTCGCGGGTGTCGTTGCCCTGCAGGACCAGCTCGGTCAGCTCGCGCTCGCGCGGTGTCAGCCCGTAGGCGGCCGAGATGAGGGGTGCGATCGACGGTACGGCGGCCGCCTGCAGGACCACTGCCACGCGCTGGTCCCAGGCGGTGGCGGCCGTCGCCGGGGCGGCGTGGACCTGGATCCATTGACCGGATTCGCCGAGCATTCGCGCGGTCGCCTCCTGGCCGGTGAGGCGTACCCGCTCGACGATCGAGACCACCTCGTACGGCAGCCGGTCCGCGGTCACCGATCCCTCGAAGCCGAACTCCTCGAGCCAACGGGCGGTCGACGGCGTGTGCGACTCGACCCGGCGGTCGCGATCGAACACCAGTACGCCGGGCCACAGATCTGCACCCGGTCCGGCTGCCCGCGCGTGCACACCTGCTGCCCGGAAGGACAATCCCAGCAGCGGCGCGATCACGTTGGCGAAATCGCGTTCCTCCGGGGTGAAATCGCCCTGCCGGAAGAACGAGACACAACCCCACGGAACGCCGTCCACGACGAACGCCGTCCGCAGTTCGCCGGTCATCCCGACGGGTTCGAGCAGAGCGACGTACCGGCTGCTCTTGGTCAGGTCGCCACCGGTCGCCTCGCTGAGGATGCCGGCGTGCCGCGGTGCCTTGAACAAGGAGCTGAACGAGTTGTAATCGTCATGCAGGTAAGCGATCTCGGCGATCTCCGCGGTCGGCGCCCGCATCTTCTCGGCGGAGTACCGGGTCTCGATCAGCGTGCTCGGATCCATCGCATGCCAGCAGCTGCTGTCCCGCGGCAGCGCGCGGCGCAGGACCTGCTGGGCCTCCTCGAAGAGGTCGGCCAGCGGCAACTTCGCCGCCGCCAGCAGGACCACCTGGTCGTAGGCGCGGAAGTGGGCAGCGTGGTTCACCTCTCGATGGTCACACACGCCCTGGCGGTCGCGATATCCCCTAAATGTGGCATGGCCGCCCGGGTCGGCGGTTGGCTAGCGTGACGGCGTTCGTACTTCGTCTTCCTTGGGGGAACCAATGCCTGAAGCAACCACCGTCTTCCGGGCCGTCGACACGCAGGACTTCGACGCCTTTGCCGCGATGCTCGCCGAGAAGTCCACGTTCGTGTTCGGCAACCAGGAGCCGTTCGTCGGGATCGAGGCGATTCTGGCCGGGAACGCGGCGTTCTTCTCGTCCGTCCAGCGGACCGAGCACCACATCAACCGGGTCTGGACCGTCGGGCCGACCACCCTCGCCGAGACCGACGTGACCTACACGCGGCTGGACGGCCAGGAGGTCACACTCCCGGCGCTCAGCACCTGGGACGTCGACGAGGCCGGCCTGATCACCAGCTACCAGGTCTTCGCCGACCTAACCCCCGTCTTCACCCCCTGATCCATCGCTAACGTCCGAAAAACCCGAGGCGGGCCCTCCGATCCTTCGGACGTTAGCGGGGGATCCTCGTTAACGTCCGAAATCCCGGAGGCGGGCCCTCCGATCGTTCGGACGTTAGCGGGGGAGGACCCCGGTCAGCAGGGTGGTGAGCTGCTCGCGGAGGGTGGGTTCGAACTCCATGCGCAGGGGCGCCAGGCAGGGGTCGGCCTCGAACGCGGCCAAGAGGGCCGGGGTGGGATGGGCATGGGTCCAGACCGCCCCGGCCAGCATGCTTGCCGGTGGGATGAACCGCATCGCGCCTTCGCGCCCGATCTCGGGCAGCGCGATCGTGACGAGCTCGATCATCCGCTCGTAGGCCAGCGCCGCGGATCGTTTGAAGGCCAGCGCCGTCTCGGCCGAGATGTTGCGCTCCAGCACCGACGCCTGACTGCTGATCAGATCGCAGAGCACCGGCCGCGCGCTGATGGTGCTGACCAGTACGTCGACCAGTCGCTCGGCACGCTCCGCCAGTGGCGCAGCCGGCGGTACGGCGGCGATCCCGGCGGCCAGGTCGTCGACCCAGGAGGTCAGCTCGGTCGCGGACAGCTCCAGCAGCACGGCCTCGCGGGACTCGAAGTACTTGAGCACGTTCGACTTGGCCAGGCCGACGCGACGGCTCAGCTCGTTCAGGCTGACGTCGTTGACCGGCAGTTCGGTCAGCATCTCCGCGGCGGTGGCCAGGATCGCCTGGCGCCGGACCGCGCGCTGCTCCTCGCTGCGGGCGCGCTGGAAGGTCATCACCCTCACATCCTACAGACCAACGGTCTGTTGTTATCGAACCACCGGTCTGATAGCGTCGGTCATAACAGACCATCAGTCTCTTATGGAGGATCCGATGTACGTCGTCCCCGACCAGACCGGCAAGCTCGCCGTCGTCACCGGTGCCAACAGCGGCACCGGCAAGGAAGCCACCAAGCGCCTGGCCGCGGCCGGCGCCCGGGTCGTGATGGCGGTCCGCACCGTCGCCAAGGGCGAGGCCGCCCGGGCCGAGATCCTCGCCGAGGTCCCGGACGCCCAGCTCGAGGTCCGCCGCGTCGACCTGGCTGACCTGGCCTCGGTCCGGGAGTTCGCCGACGGCCTGGTCGCCGACGAGCCGCACCTCGACCTGCTGGTCAACAACGCCGGCGTCATGCACCCGCCGACGCGCTTCGCCACCGCCGACGGGTTCGAGCTCCAGTTCGGCTCCAACTTCCTCGGCCCGTTCGCGCTCACGGTTCGCCTGCTGCCGCTGGTGCTCGCCGCGCCCGCGCCGCGCGTCGTCACGATGAGCAGCGGTACGGCGAACTACGGGCGGATCCGCTGGGACGACCCGAACTGGGAGCAGCGCTACAACCCGTTCCTGGCCTACGCCCAGTCGAAGCTCGCCGACCTGATGATCAGCAACCACCTCGCCAAACTCGCCACCGACCGCGGCTGGAACCTGCTCAGCGTCGCCGCCCACCCCGGCTTCACTCGCACCAACCTCCAGACCGCCGGCGCCACCCTCGGCAAGAGCAGTGCGCGGGAACCCCTCATCAACCGCATCCTCACCCCGATCATCCCCTCCCAGGAAGTTGCCCAAGGCACCGAACCCCTGCTGTACGCGGCCGCCGACCCGGACGCTCGGCACGGTGCCTACTACGGCCCCTCCGGAAGGTTCCACCTCGTCGGCCCGACCGAGCTCGCCAAGGCCCCCAAGCGCTCCCGCAACGAAGCCGACAACGCCCGCCTCTGGTCGCTGGCCGAATCCCTCACCGGAGTCCACCTGCCGGCTCGTGTCAGCTGACTACTTCTGCGGACCTGCCTTGTAGGCCTTGAGTGCGGCGACGGCGCGCCCGCGGTAGGCCGTGATCACGTCGGCGAGTGGATGCTCCTTCGACGGGTTGGTGATCAGCTTGTCGAGGGTGTCGTAGATCTCCTTCAGACGCTCGTCGGCGACCGCCGCGTCCGGTGAGTTGATAACGGCCTTCATCTTGCCGGTGACCGCGCGGTCGGCAGCGACCGACAACGCGTGTGCGAACTCGAACTTGACCGTCTTCAGCTCACCGAAGGCATCGTGCTCGTGACCGGGCTGGTCCTTCGCGAGCAATCCGTGCGCCTGCCGGTCGCCGAACTCGACCTGCTTCTTCTCGATGTGCTCGTCGAGCAGTTCGGAGGCTGTCCGCAACGCCAGTACGCCGCCGCGGCTGCCGAGCGCACTGCCGAGTCCACCGACAAAGGCGCCCTTGGCGGCGCCGGTGAACGGCGCGAACAGGCCGGGCCGGCCGATCCCGCGCTCGAAGCCGCGCTTGCCGCCGTCATACATCGCGCCCGGCAACGCCTTGACGACGGCGCCGGCCTGATCCATCGCGCCGCTCAGGTCGTCCAGGAAGCTGTCGTGCTGCACCGGTGACTCGTCGCCGAGCTGCACCTGATCCGGTGCTGGTGCGGCCTTGCTCCGGCCCGCCAGCTTGTCCACCAAGGGCATCTCGGCATCGATCTCGTCGGCGGCACCCCGGATCTTGTGCGACAGCGCATGCATGCTGTCGTCCGGGCCGAAGGTCGCGGTGGTCAGCCCGCTGAGCTTGTACTCCACCTCGTCGATCGCGATCTCGACGAAGTTCGAGTGCGACCAGAAGTCCTCGAGCGCGTGGGAGGCCCGGCCGATCAGGTCGAGCGCCTCCGGATCGAGCAGCGGTCCGGATCCGGCGCCGGCCCCGGCGGAACGCCGTACCTCGGCTGCGGTTTCGTCGGCCATCGCGCCGGACGGCAGCCCGCCGATCATGGCCTTGGGCGCGTCCTTGTCGAGGACCGCACGCATGGCCTTCGAGTGATCCGCGGCGGCAGCGGTCTGGCCCCGGGCGAGCTCAGGATGCGTGAGCCGGGCTGCGTTGAACAGCGTCTCCTTGATGTACTCGCGGGAGATGTACATGTGCGGCGGCAATCCGCCGGTGTCCAGAGTGCCGAGTTCGGCGATCTTGTCGTTCGCTGCGGTCGCAGCCGGGTTGTCCATGTGCTCGTAGAACTTGTAACCCCCGTACGCCGACCCCGCAGCGAGGCCACCGGGGTCTGCGATGCCTGCGTCGACGATTGCCTGGCAGGCGTTGTGGAAGGCAGTGATCTCGGTGTCGGTGAGGCGGCCGTCCTTGGCTGCGAGCTTGACCGCCTTCCACTCGAGGATCGCGTTGCCGAGGGCCGGGTGGGCCTGCGAAAGGTCCCGCTCCCAGTTGGCGGCGTAGATCAGGCCGATCTCGTCCGGGGTGAAGTCCGAGCCGGCCAGGCCGTCGACGACCGAGGTGCGGTGGTAGCGGGGGTCGAAGTGCTGGACGGCTAGTTGCTTCGGGGCGGGGAGGGCAGCGAGCGAGCTGCCGGTGGAGCCGCTGCGGGAGCGGGCGATCGACTCGGCGCCGGCTTCCAGGGAGTCGTGGCCGCCGGGGGTGCCGGTGCTTTGCTGGACTACGTGGCCTAGTTCGTGGGCGAGGACGTGGTCGCCGTGCGGTGTGCCGGGGGAGATTCCGGCGGCCAGGTGGACTTCGTGGCCTTCGGTGAGGCCGTGTACGCCGGCGGACGCGGCGCGGGTGCTGTCGCGGTGGATGGTGGTGGGGGAGAGGTCGAACCCGGTGGCGCCTTCGACCTGGCTGCGGACGGTCGATTCGGGCGCGCTCAGCATCGCGCCGGCAACCGCGGCGTTGCCGGCCAGGCGGCCGAGGTCCTGCAGGCGGGACTGCTCCGGAGTCAGCGTTTCGGATTCGTGGGTGTGGCCCACGGGGTTGCTGTCGAGCTCCTCGTCCTTCTCCGACGCCTTGCGCATCGCACCCCCTCCGCCCGGACTACCGACGGTAGCCGCGCGTCGACGTACCTCGTAAGAGACAAACGGGCATCGCACACTGCACCCTGGGGTGATGAGCGAGTGGTCGAGTGGCGAGGTCTACGAGTCGTACGTCGGTCGCTGGAGCCGGGTGGTCGCCGAGGAGTTCGTCGGCTGGCTCGACCAGCCGGAGGGCTTGCGCTGGCTGGATGTCGGGTGCGGGACGGGTGCGCTGACGAGCACGATCCTGCGGACGGCGAACCCGGCTTCCGTGCTCGGTGTCGACCCGTCGGCCGGTTTCGTCGGGTACGCACAGCAGACGGTCCCGGGCGCGACCTTCGAGGTCCGCTCGGCCGCTGACCTACCGGACGGCCCGTACGACGTCGTGGTGGCGGGCCTCGTCCTGAACTTCATCCCCGAGCGGATCGAAGCGCTCCGCCGGATGCGCGAAATCGGCACGACGGTCGCGGTCTACGTCTGGGACTACGCCGAAGGCATGCAGCTGATGCGCTACTTCTGGGATGCGGTGGTGGCTCTCCGGCCGCAGGATCGCGAGTACGACGAGGCTCCGCGGTTCCCGTTCTGTACGGCGGAAGGGCTCGCCGGGCTGTTCGCCGAGGCCGGATTCGGGCCGACCGAGACGCGGGCGATCGTCGTACCGACGGAGTTTGCGTCGTTCGACGACTACTGGCAGCCGTTCCTCGGTGGGCAGGGCGTCGGGCCGGCGTACGTGCGCACGCTGGACGACGCGGACCGCGATGTGCTGCGGGAGGACCTTCGCGCGCGGTTGCCGATCGAGGCGGATGGGTCGATCCGGCTGACGGCGCGAGCTTGGGCGGCTCACGCGTCCAGGTAGTCGCTCCTGAGCAGACCGAAGAGGAGGTCGTCGGTCCACTCACCCTTGATCCAGGTGTGCGCCCGGCGCAGTCCCTCGCGCTGGAAGCCGACGCGCTCCAGCAAGCGCGCGGACGACGTGTTGCGGGCATCGCATTCGGCCGAGACGCGGTGCAGGTTCTTCGCTGTGAACAGGTGGTCGAGCAGACCGCGCACGGCCTCGGTCGCGTAGCCCTTGCCCTGGTATTCCGGTGCCAGCGTGAACCCGAGCTCGGCCTGCATCAGGTTCTCGTCCAGGTGCAGTCCGAGGTCCCCGATCAGTACGCCGTCCAGGTCGACGGCGTACTGGAACCAGCCGGGTGCATCCGGATCGCCGTTGCCGAAACCGGTGACCGTGATGAGCGCCTCCGGCTCCCTGACCGGGGGCTCCCAGGACTGGTAGCGGGCAACCTCCGGATCCGACCGGTACGCCGCGAAGGCGGGAGCGTCGCCGGGCGTGAAGCGGCGCAGTGTCAGCCGCTCGGTCTGCACGAACATCTCGCCATCATGTCAAACCACGGCCGTCAGCTCCGTCTGATTAATGAGAGGAGTACGCCGATGAGATTCCTGTTGATCGTGCACGGTGAAACCCGCGCTGACCTGCGCAGATCCGCCTTCGAGCAGGCCGCCCGTGAGGCCGGTGAACTGATCGGCGGTGAGCTGCTGGCGCACCAGCAGCTCACCGTGACCGTGCCCGATCGGGCCGGCCCCGGAGGCATCGACGCCTACTACGTGATCGACGTCGAGCACCCGGCGCGTGCGGTCGAGCTGGCGCGGCTACTGCCCGACGCCTCCATCGAGGGCCGGTACGTCGAGATCCGCCCGATCATGCGCCCGGCCGGAGAGCTCTAGTACGTCGAACCACAGATTCGTCCCGGCGGTCGTGGAGCGGGCCCGGAGCCGGACTGTCTGCCCGCCGGGCTCGTCGAACACCCGGGTGCCGTCGCCGAGGAACACCGGCGCGACGATCAGCAGCACCTCGTCGAGTTCGCCGGCCGCGATGCATTGGCGGGCGATATCGGCGCCGATCACGTTGACATACTTGTCCCCGGCCGCGGCCTTCGCAGCGGCAATTGCCTTGGGCAACTGATCGACGTACGTGACTCCGGGTTCCGGCGTACTCGGCGGGCGGTGGGTGACCACGAAGAGCGGTCCGTCCCAGCCGCCGCCGAACGCCTCGCCCTCACCGGGCTCACCCTTGTGCGGGTCGTCGCCGTCGTGCGACCGGCGGCCGACCAGGATCGATCCGATCCGCGGGATCAGCTCATCGACCTCGGGGTTCGGGCCGAGATACGGGCGCATCCACTGCATGTCCCCGTTCGGTCCGGCGATGAAGCCGTCGGCCGACATCGTCACCGAATACAGCAGCTTTGCCATGGTGTTCTCCCTGCTCACTCGTGAGGTGGTATTCGTGCAGACGAGTGAGCAGGGGAAAACTCATCGCGAGACGGGACCGACATCGGCCGGCGTGAGCGGACGACGTACCGGGGTTGCGGTGCTGTACTCGTCGGCGCCGACGTCTGCACGACCGGAGCGGGCGTGACCGTCGGCGTCCTGGGTCACCGACGGGTAGCTGCGGCTCGCGGCGTCGATGGCCGGGCTCCCCGCGCCGAGGCGCCGTACGCCGTCGGTGCCTGCGACCAGCTTGGGATCCTTACGGGTGAAGCCGGAGGCCGGAATGTTGCCGTTGCCGGCCGCGCCCCAGAGCAGGTTGCCGGACCAGGTGATGCCCTGCTGGTACGGCATCGACACCAGCGAGCCGGAGTCACCGATGAGCAGGTTGTCGGCAATCGTGCAGCCGAGGGGTGGCAGGGTGCGCTGCGTTTCGCCGCTGATCGCCGTACCGGAGGAGAGCACGGTGTTCAGGGCGATCGTCACCCGGTCCGGTGCGTCGTTGCCCCGGCGGCTCTCCGCGGAGTCCTCCGGTTTGTGGTCGCGGACGTTGCCGCTGCCCAGCACGATGCCGGAGCCGCTGACCCGCTCGACGTAGTTGTTCACGAGCAGGTGATCGTTGCCGTAGACACGGATACCGTTGCTACCGGCAAGGATGAAGTTGCCTTCGACGCGGGACTTGTTGCCGTGCCGGAGCACGATGCCGCCGAGACTGGAGCGGACGGTGTTGTAACGGATGACGTTCGCCGAGGACTTGACCGAGATCGCCTCCGGGTCGCCGTTCGCACGCTCGAACAGGTTCTCCTCGACGATCGCAC
Organism: Kribbella albertanoniae; assembly: GCF_004348455.1. Classification (GTDB taxonomy): domain Bacteria; phylum Actinomycetota; class Actinomycetes; order Propionibacteriales; family Kribbellaceae; genus Kribbella; species Kribbella albertanoniae. Next base: position 1,996 of record NZ_SMKA01000296.1, on the reverse strand, counting down.
CGGCGTCGCTGAGCGAGCGGCCGCTGAGACCGAGCCGGATCGGCTCACCGCCGTTGTCACCGGCGAACGTGTGGTCGGAGAAGTAGTTCCGGACGATGTGCACGCCGCGCGCCATCCCCGCCGTACCGGGTCCTTCGACCCCGAGGAAGACGCCGAGCGTCGACTTGCCGTGGAAGTGGTTCCGCTCGATGACCGTGTTGTCGCCGCGGACGAGCAGCCAGTTCAGGCCCTCGACATCCGCAAACTGGAGGTCGTTGCGGCTGAGCCGGATGTTCTTGCAGGTGGTCGGGATGTCGAGCGTGGTCCGCTGCCGCAGCCGGAACCCGCTCAGTACGACGTATGTCGAATCGGTCAGCACGAACCCGCGGTCGCCGGTCAGGGTGGCACCGCCGGTCGAGGCGGCGCGGATGGTGATCGGGGCGGCCGCCGTACCGCGGCGGTTCTGGATCGGGATTCCCTGGCTGCCGGTGACGTTGTATGTGCCGTCGGCTAGCACGATCTCGGCTCCGGGGTGGGCGGCGGCGATCGCGCGCCGGAGTTCGTCGACGGTCCGGACCTGGGTGGCCCGGGTACTGGCTCGGGCTGTGCCGGTCGCGGCGGCGGTGCTCGTGAGGGCGGCAGTGCTCGTGAGGGCGGCGGTGCTGGTGAGGGCGGTCAGGAAGGTACGGCGGGCTACTGGCATCGGGTTCTCCGGGGTGATCGGGGCGGTGGAGGCGGCCAGTGTGTGGTCGGGGTCCGAGCGTTGGCAAGCGCTTACCCTTCGGCGGGCCGGAATCTCCCGCGGGGCGGAAGAACCGACGGCGGAGTTCCGCAACGCGCCCCGTTTGGGAGCCCCGGCCGGGTGAGCGGTAGCCTTCCGGCCACGTGGTCTTTTCGGATGTGGATCGAGGTGGTCGGGGCGATGCCGGAGGGTGACGTCACGCGCCGGGTCGGGCCGGAGCTCGACCTGAACCGCCCGTCCGATGCCCGCATCTACGACCTGATGCTGGGCGGTAAGAACAACTTCGAGGTCGACCGGCAGGTCTTCGCCGAGCTGCTCAAGGTCGGGCCCGAGATCCCGCAGCTCGCGACCGAGAACCGGCGCTGGATCGCCGCCGCGATCGGCCGGATGTCCGCCGCGGGTGTCAGCCAGTTCCTCGATCTCGGCTGCGGTCTGCCGGCGGAACGCAACCTGCACGACGAGGTGCTGGCCGTCGACCCGTCCGCCAAGACGGTGTACGTCGACAACGACGTCACCGCGATCGCCCACGGCCAGGCCCTGCTCGCGGACTACCGCCGTACCTTCTTCGCCGCCGCGGACATCCTCGACCCGGCCATGGTCCTCGAACACCCGACCGTGGTCGACGCACTCGACCGGGACCGTCCGGTCGGCCTGATCTTCGGCCTCACCCTGCACACCCTGTCCGGCACCGATCAGCTCCGGCAGCTCCTCGCCGACTACCTGGCGCCGTTCCCCTCGGGTTCTTTCGTGGCCATCACGCACCCCATGAACCCCAACGACGGCAGCCGCCTGGCCGATGCCGCCACCGCGATCGAAGACAAGTTCCGCGAGCACTTCCCGCGTCTGCGCTTCCGCACCCACGAAGAGCTCACCGAAGCCCTCGCCGACCTCGAGATCCTCGCCCCCGGCATCCTCGACCTGGCCCGCTGGTGCCCCGCCGGCGAACCAGCCCTCAGCCCCACCGGCGCCGCCCGCCTGATCCTCACCGCCCTAGCCCGCAAACCGTAACCCCACCCCGCCGCCCATCTCATGGGTTCCCCCATGAGCTTGCGGGTTCTCCACCCGCATGCGAGTGCAACACCCACAACCCCATGGGTCCACCCAGCAAATGCGGCCGCCCCCAGCTGCCAGATGCCGGGTTTGCGGAGTGGTGCTGCCGGTATGAGCCTGTAGCGAAATGGCGTTTTGCCGGCCGGGGCATCGAATCTGTCGGGCTGGTCGGGCTGGGTGGCCCCGGGGTCAGGTTGCTGGGTGGAGGGTGTGGTTGTGGAGTTT
>NZ_SMKA01000295.1 GCF_004348455.1 Kribbella albertanoniae | reverse complement strand
CCACAATCCGAGTCACCACCCGACGCTAGCCCATCCCCCACCCCACCGCGCCGCGGGCGGCCCGATCCTCCGAGGGACAGGACGTATATGGGTGCTACACGCAGAACGCACGCTCAACACCACCCTCGCGGCAGCACAGTGGAGGTATACGTCCTGTCGGTCGGAGGATTGCACCGAGCGTCGGTAAGGACACGTAGAGGTGTCTACTCCGAGCCCATCGGCGGAGCTCCTGAGCCTGAGCGCGGAAGCCGTCGCCGACTACTACGTGTCCTTCCCGACGCCGCGCCCTCCTACGGACAGGACGTATATGGGTGCTACACGCAGAACGCACGCTCGGCACCGCTCTCGCGGCAGCACAGTGGAGGTATACGTCCTGTCGGTCGGAGGATTGCAACGAGGCGGGGCTCGGGCGTGCCCGGAAGGCGGGGGCGGATGGGGCGGACCGCCACCACTGTCCAACCTCGGTCGGCCCCCGGGGTTCAGGCTCAGCGCGTGCTGCTCCCGTGGGCGTAGGCGCTCTTGGTCAGTGGCGCACGTCCGGCACCACCTGCAACTCACCCTGATTCACGCGGACCTCATCCACGCCATCCCGCGACTAACCCAGCGTGCCCCGTGGCCGAAGCCGCCGTGCACGTGCGAGGAGTCGCGCGTCGAGTGGAGGGAGTGTGTCGCCGGTAAAAGGGCTTCCGGGGACTCTCGTCATACTCGGTGGAAACGGTCATGCCGGGGTGGCGAGCCTCGCGACTGATGCCAGGGGGAGGTGGGGATGGCGCAGCGAAGCCCGGGGTGGTGGCCCCGGGCTTGGCTTGGGTGGTGCTGGGAACTCTGCGCTCAGACGTTGAAGCCGAGGGCTCGGAGTTGGTCGCGGCCGTCGTCGGTGATCTTTTCGGGGCCCCACGGGGGCATCCAGACCCAGTTGATGCGGAAGTCGTTGACCAGGCCCTCGAGGGACATCCGGGTCTGGTCCTCGATCACGTCGGTCAGCGGGCAGGCCGCGGACGTCAGGGTCATGTCGATGATCGCGGTGGAGGTGTCGTCGACGGTGACGCCGTAGATGAGGCCGAGGTCGACGACGTTGATGCCGAGCTCGGGGTCGACGACGTCCTTGAGTGCCTCGAGTACGTCCTCGACCGGGGGCGGAGTCGCGCCGGGACCGGCCGCCTGGGCCGCCGCGGCCGCTTCGAGGTCGACCTCGGGCAGCTCGATCTTCTCGTCGGTCTGGTCAGGCATTCTTCACTCCTTGGTTGGCTGCCAGCGCCTGGGCGGTGGCGTCGCGCCAGGCGGACCAGCCCAGCAGCGCACACTTGACGCGGGCGGGGAACTGCGCGACGCCCGCGAAGGCGACGCCGTCCTCCAGAATCTCTTCGTCCGGCTCGATGTTCCCCCGGCTCTGCATGAGCTCGAGGAACTTCTCGTACGTCGCCATTCCCTCGGCGACCGGCTTGCCGATCACCAGGTCCGACATCACCGACGTCGCCGCCTGACTGATCGAGCAGCCGACGCTGTGGTGGGTGACGCCCTTCACGGTGTCACCGTCGAGTTCGACGCGGAGTGTGACCTCGTCCCCGCAGGACGGGTTCACGTGGTGCACCTCCACGTCGTACGGGTCCGCGAGCCCGGCGTGGTGCGGGCTGCGGTAGTGATCCAGGATGATCTCCTGGTACAGGCTGTCGAGCTGCATTATCAGTCCACCTTGAAGAATGACCGGACGAATCCGAGTCCGTCGACGAGCGCGTCGATCTCCTCGGGAGTCGTGTACAGGTAGAAAGACGCTCTGGTCGACGATTGCATTCCGAACCGCTCGTGCACCGGACGCGCACAGTGGTGACCAGCCCGTACGGCGATGCCCCGCGTGTCCAGCACGGTCGACACGTCGTGCGGGTGGACGCCGTCCAGCTCGAAGCTGATCGCGGCACCGTGATCGACCGCGTCGGTCGGACCCAGCAGCTTCAGCCCGGGAACCGTCTTCAGCCCTTCGAGCGCGTACTCCACGATCGCGTGTTCGTGTGCCGCGATCTTGTCCATCCCGATCCCGGACAGGTAGTCCAGGGCAGCGCCGAGACCGACCGCCTGCGCGATCGGCGGCGTACCGGCTTCGAACCGGGCCGGCGGTGCGGCGAAGGTCGAACCGGTCATCCGGACGATCTCGATCATCTCGCCACCGCCCAGGAACGGCGGCAGCGCGGCGAGCAGGTCGTACCGGCCCCAGAGGACGCCGATTCCGGTCGGGCCGACTGCCTTGTGCCCGGTGAAGACGAGGATGTCCACCCCGAGCGTGGACACGTCGACCGGGAACTGCGGCACCGCCTGCGATGCGTCGACGACGACGGTCGCGCCGACCGCGTGCGCCTTGACCGCGATGTCGGCGATCGGGTTGATCGTGCCGAGCGCGTTCGAGACCCAGGTGAGCGAGACGATCTTGGTCTGCTCGGTGAGCAGCTCGTCGATGTTCGACAGGTCGAGCCGGCCGTCCTCGGTGACGCCGAACCACTTCAGCGTCGCGCCGGTGCGCTCGCACAGCAGCTGCCACGGGACGATGTTGCTGTGGTGCTCCATCTCGGAGATCACCACGACATCGCCCGGCTTCAGCGAAGCGCCGAGTGAGTGCGCGGCCAGGTTGAGCGCCTCGGAGGCGTTCTTGGTGAAGACGATCTCGTCCCGGTTGGTCGCGCCGATGAAGGCCGCCACCTTGTCCCGGCCGCCCTCGTACGCCGCCGTCGCCTCCGCACCGAGTTGGTGCATGGCACGGGCGACGTTCGCGTTGTGCTTCAGGTAGTGATCAGAGATCGCCTGGACCACCTGGGTCGGCTTCTGCGAAGAGTTCGCCGAATCCAGGTAGACCAAGGGGAATCCGCCGGCCAACTCGCGCGACAGGATGGGGAAGTCCGCCCGGACCGACTGCAGGTCCAGGGGACTGCTGAACGTCCGGGCGTCGGTCACTTGGCGGCTGCCTTCAGGAAGCGCTCGTAACCGTTGGCCTCGAGCTCGTCGGCCAGCTCGGCGCCGCCCTCTTCGGCGACCTTGCCGTCGACGAAGACGTGCACGAAGTCCGGCTTGATGTAGCGCAGGATCCGGGTGTAGTGGGTGATCAGCAGAACGCCCTTGTCACCCTTCTCCGCGAACCGGTTGACGCCGGTGGAGACGATCTTCAGCGCGTCGATGTCGAGGCCGGAGTCGGTCTCGTCGAGGATCGCGATCTTCGGGTTCAGCAGCTCCAGCTGGACGATCTCGTGGCGCTTCTTCTCACCACCGGAGAAGCCCTCGTTCACGTTGCGGTTGCCGAAGTCGGAGTCCATGTCCAGGTCGGACAGCGCCTTGTTGACGTCCTTGACCCAGGTGCGCAGCTTCGGGGCCTCGCCGTCGATGGCGGTCTTGGCGGTGCGCAGGAAGTTCGACACCGACACACCGGGGACCTCGACCGGGTACTGCATGGCCAGGAACAGGCCGGCCCGGGCGCGCTCGTCGACGGCCATGTCCAGGACGTCCTCGCCGTCCAGCGTCACGGTGCCGCTGGTGACGTTGTACTTCGGGTGACCGGCGATCGAGTACGCCAGCGTGGACTTGCCGGAACCGTTCGGGCCCATGATCGCGTGCGTCTGACCACCGGCGATGGTCAGGTCGACGCCGCGCAGGATCTCCTTCGGGCCGTTCTCGGTGTCGACCGACACGTGCAGGTCGCGGATCTCGAGTGTCGCCATGAGGTTTCTTCTATCTCCGTCTGGGTGTTTACAGGGCTGGCTGGTTGAGAGGGTTCTTCACATCGACGAGTACGTCGTCGCCGTCGAGGCGGACCGGATAGACCGGGACCGGGTCGTACGCCGGCAGGCTGGTCGGCTCGCCGGTGCGCAGGTCGAAGCGGGACCCGTGCAACCAGCACTCGATCTCGCACCCACCGACGTCACCCTCGGACAGCTGGATCTGCGCGTGCGAACACTCGTCCCGCACCGCGAAGTACTGTCCTTCGCTCTTCACGACCGCGACCTCGACGCCACCGATCTCCACCGAGACGACTCCCTCGTCCGGTACGTCGGTGGCGGCGCAGGCGCGCTCAAAGCTGTCGCTCACTGGCCGAGCGCCGCCTTCGCTGAGGCGCTCAGCTCGGCAGTGCGGGCCAGCTTGGTTTCGATCACCTCGTGCAGGTGCTCGACGACCTCGGGGACACCGATCTTGCCGATGATGTCGTTGAAGAAGCCGGACACGACCAACCGGCGGGCGGCGTCCTCGGGGATGCCACGGGCCTGCAGGTAGAACAGCTGCTCGTCGTCGAACCGGCCGGTCGCGGACGCGTGTCCCGCGCCCTCGATCTCGCCGGTCTCGATCTCCAGGTTCGGCACCGAGTCGGCGCGGGCGCCCTCGGTCAGGACCAGGTTGCGGTTCAGCTCGAAGGTGTCGGTGCCTTCGGCCGCGGCGCGGATCAGTACGTCGCCGATCCAGACCGAGCGGGCGTGGTCACCGGCCAGCGCACCCTTGTAGAGCACGTTGCTCTTGCAGTTCGTGGCCTCGTGGTCGACGAACAACCGGTGCTCGTGGTGCTGACCACCCTCGGCGAAGTACACCCCGAGGAACTCGGCGTCGCCACCAGGACCGGCGTACCGGACGTTGGCGTTGATCCGGACGACCTTGCCGCCCAGCGTCACGACGACGTGCTTGAGCTTGGCGTCGCGGCCGACCAGCGAGTCGTGCTGGGCGAGGTGCAGCGAGTCGTGGTCACCCTGCTGGATGCTCACGACGCGCAGCTCGGCGCCGTCGCCGACCTTGATCTCGACGTTGCTGGCCAGCTCACCGGCGCCGGTGTGATCGATGATCACGAGACCGCGGCTGTGCCGGCCGGCCTCGATGATCAGGTGCGTGTACCCACGGCCGCCGAGGCTGGCCACGTTCACGTGCACCGGCTCGGTCAGCTCGGCCTCGTTCGGGATCCGCACGGCGAGCGCGGACGGGGACTGCTTCCAGGCGATCGCGGACGGCCGGTCCTGCGGGGTGAGGACCTTGAGCGCGTCGGCGACGACGGTCTCGATCGTGACCCGCTCCGGGCCGGAGGCGTCGATCTTCGGCGTCTCGGTCGGCTCGGTGTCCTCGAACAGGCCCTTCAGCGCCTTGATCGGCGTGAAGCGCCACTCCTCTTCACGCCCGTTGGGCACGGGAAAGACATCGACGTCGTACGACGTCGGCCGCTCGCTCCTGGCCTGCAGCGGAACCGGGGAGCCCGGCCCGTGCGAATGCGCCTTGTTGCCAGTGGCAACCAGAGTTTCGGTCGACATCAGCCGACGGCCCCTTCCATCTGCAGCTCGATGAGCCGGTTGAGTTCCAGCGCGTACTCCATCGGGAGCTCGCGGGCGATCGGCTCGATGAAGCCGCGGACGATCATCGCCATCGCCTCGTCCTCGGCCATCCCCCGGCTCATCAGGTAGAAGAGCTGGTCGTCGCTGACCTTGGAGACGGTCGCCTCGTGCCCCATCGCCACGTCGTCCTCGCGGACGTCGACGTACGGGTAGGTGTCGGAACGGCTGATGGTGTCGACCAGCAGCGCGTCACAGCGCACGGTGGACTTGCTGTGGTGCGAACCCGGCGCCACCTCGACCAGACCGCGGTACGACGTCCGGCCGCCACCGCGGGCCACGGACTTCGACACGATCGAGCTCGACGTGTACGGCGCGTTGTGCACCATCTTCGAGCCGGCGTCCTGGTGCTGGCCCTCGCCCGCGAACGCGACCGACAGTGTCTCGCCCTTGGCGTGCTCACCCATCAGGTAGACGGCCGGGTACTTCATCGTCACCTTGGAACCGATGTTGCCGTCGATCCACTCCATCGTCGCGCCGGCCTCACAGGTGGCGCGCTTGGTGACCAGGTTGTAGACGTTGTTCGACCAGTTCTGGATCGTCGTGTAGCGGCAGCGGGCGCCCTTCTTCACGATGATCTCGACGACCGCGGAGTGCAGCGAGTCCGACTTGTAGATCGGCGCGGTGCAGCCCTCGACGTAGTGGACGTAGGCGTCCTCGTCGACGATGATCAGCGTCCGCTCGAACTGGCCCATGTTCTCGGTGTTGATCCGGAAGTAGGCCTGCAGCGGGATGTCCACCTTGACGCCCTTGGGCACGTAGATGAACGAGCCGCCGGACCAGACCGACGTGTTCAGCGCGGCGAACTTGTTGTCGCCGACCGGGATCACGGAGCCGAAGTACTCCTGGAAGAGCTCCGGGTACTCCTTCAGGCCGGTGTCGGTGTCGAGGAAGATGACACCCTGCTCCTCCAGGTCCTCACGGATCTGGTGGTAGACGACCTCGGACTCGTACTGCGCGGCGACGCCGGCGACCAGGCGCTGCTTCTCCGCCTCCGGGATACCGAGCTTGTCGTAGGTGTTCTTGATGTCCTCGGGAAGCTCTTCCCAGCTGGTCGCCTGCTTCTCGGTCGACCGGACGAAGTACTTGATGTTGTCGAAGTCGATCCCGGACAGGTCGGCGCCCCACGACGGCATCGGCTTGCGGTCGAAGAGCTTCAGGCCCTTCAGCCGCAGGTCGAGCATCCACTCGGGTTCACTCTTCAGCGCCGAGATGCCACGCACCACGTCGGCGTTGATGCCGCGCTGGGCCACCGCGCCGGCGGCGTCGGAGTCGGACCAGCCGTACTGGTAGTTGCCGAGGCCTTCCAGTTCGGGGTGAGCGGTTTGCGTCATCGTGCAGTCCTCGCAGATTCGCCGTCGGATACAGAGGAAACGGGCCCGGCAGAATTCACCGCAGGTCCCGGGATGTGCGTCGTACAGACACCGTCGCCGTGGGCGATGGTGGCCAGCCGCTGGACGTGCCGGCCGAGCAAGGTGGCGAACACCTCGGTCTCGGCCTCACACAGCTGGGGGAACTGCTCGGCCACGTGCGCGACCGGGCAATGGTGCTGGCAGAGCTGAGCGCCCTGGCCCCGCTCGGCGGTGGACGCGGCATAGCCGTCCGCCGTCAGCGCCTGGGCCAGCGCCTCTGCCTTGTCACTCTCGGGAGCCGCGTCGACCAGCTCCCGGTACCGCTGTCCCACCTCGACGGCGCGGCGGCGCGCGAACTCCGCCACCGCCTCGTCACCGCCGGCCTCCGCGATGAAGTGCAGCGCGGTGGCCGCCAGGTCGTCGTACGCCTGGTGGAACGCGTGCCGGCCGGTGTCGGTCAGCACGAAGACCTTCGCGGGGCGCCCGCGGCCACGGGGGCCGTAGACGCGCTCCTCGCGGGACTCGACCAGGCCCTCCTCGAGCAGGTGGTCGAGGTGCCGCCGGACAGCGGCAGGCGTCAGCTCGAGGCGCTCAGCGAGCACCGCGGCGCTGGACGGACCGTTGGTCAGAATGGACCGAGCGACCCGGTCCCGGGTCGACTCGTCCCGCGCACTGCCGGTGCCGGCAGGCGCCGCTCCGGATGTCGCGGAAGTTTTCACAACATCAGTGTCGCGTAAATACCCGGGCCCTTCAAATAAGGCTGCCCTAACCGGTTCACGCCTTCTCCGCGGACTCACGCTGAGCCAAAGGGCAGGGCGTGAGCGAGGTCACGTTCACCTGTTCCCTACACTGCGGTTTGTGCCAGTCGCGGTGGAGATCGACAACCTCGTCGTGCGGTACGGCGAGAAGGCCGCGGTCGACGGTCTCAGTCTCACCGTAACCGGCGGCACAGTCACGTCCGTGCTCGGGCCCAACGGCGCGGGCAAGACCACGACCGTGGAGACCTGCGAGGGGTTCCGGCGGCCGGATTCCGGCAAGGTCCGGGTGCTCGGGCTGGACCCGATCGCCGACCACGACGAATTGATGCCGCGGATCGGCGTGATGCTGCAGGACGGCGGCGCCTGGTCCGGGGTCCGCGCGCTCGAGATGCTGAAGTACGTCGCGACGCTGCACTCGCATCCGCTCGACCTCGACACCCTCGTCGACCGGCTCGACCTTGGGACCTGCGGAAAGACGCCGTACCGGCGGTTGTCCGGTGGGCAGAAGCAGCGGCTGTCACTGGCGCTGGCGATCGTGGGGCGGCCGGAGATCGCGTTCCTGGATGAACCGACCACGGGGCTCGACCCGCATGGGCGCCGCGAGATCTGGCAGCTGATCCGCGACCTGCGGGATGACGGGGTGACCGTCGTACTGACGACGCATGCGATGGACGAGGCCGAGCAGCTGTCCGACCAGGTGCACGTGATGTCCGCCGGGAAGCTGATCGCCTCCGGCACTCCGGACACGCTGACAGAACACGGTACGAAGTCGCTGGAGGACGTCTACCTGGCGCTCACCGCGCCGCCCGCACGGGAGCAGAGATGAGCACCGAGACCGCCACCTACGCGCCACAGCCGGGCAGTGCGCCGTGGCGGCACAAGGTGCTCGCCCACACCCGGATGGAATTCCGGCTGCTGATCCGCAACGGCGAGCAGCTGCTGCTCGCGCTCGTCATCCCGCTCGGGCTGTTGCTCCTGCTGGGTGCGACCGGGCTGGGCAACCGGCTGCCACTCGGCGAAGGCCGGCCGATCGACGACGCCGTACCGCGGGTTCTTGCTCTTGCTGTGTTGTCGTCGTCGTTCACGTCGCTGGCGATCGCGACCGGTTTTGAACGCCGGTACGGCGTGATCAAGCGGCTCGGAGCGTCTCCCCTGTCGCGCGGCGGGCTGCTCGCCGGGAAGATCGGCGCGGTACTGATCGTGCAGGTGATCCAATTCGCCGTACTGATTGGGACCGGGTTCGCCCTCGGCTGGAAGCCGGTCGGAGGCGCGACCGCGGTGGTTGGCGTCGTACTGACGGTCCTTTGCGGTACGGCGGCGTTCGCGTCGCTCGGTCTGTTGATGGCCGGTGTACTGCGGGCTGAGGCGACGCTGGCGGCTGCGAACCTGCTGTATCTGTTGCTGCTGGCGGGTGGTGCGGTGATGACGCCGGTCGATGAGTACCCGGAGGCGATGCAGGGCGTGGTCCGGCTGCTGCCGAGTGCGGCGCTGGCGAGTGGCCTGTCGAACTCGACGGTCGAGGGGATCATCCCGTGGGCGGCCGCACTGTCGCTGGCGCTGTGGGCCGGAGTCCTGGGCTACCTGGTCTCCCGAACCTTCCGATGGGACTGATCTTCCGAGTGGGACCGACCTTTAGAGTGTGCCGGTGATGACGACCGAACTTCCGCCCCAACAGACTGAACCAGTCGGCCGGTTCTGGCGCCTGGTGCCCGAGCCGAGCCTGGACGCGGTCCGGCGCTGGGGCTGGGCCTCGGTGATCGTCAACATCGGCATCGTGGTCACCGGCGGTCTCGTCCGGCTGACCGGATCCGGGCTCGGCTGCCCGACCTGGCCGTCCTGCACGGACTCGTCGTACGTGCCGCACCCCGAGCTCGGGATGCACGGGGCGATCGAGTTCGGGAACCGGATGCTCGGGTTCGTGGTCGCGATCGTTGCGATCGGCACCTGGCTTGCCGTGATGCGGTACCGCCCGATCCGCCGGGACCTGCGCAGGCTGGCGACCGCGGCCGCGCTCGGCGTACCGCTGCAGGCCGTCATCGGCGGTGTGAGTGTCCTCACCGGTCTGAACCCGTGGATCGTCTCCGCCCACTTCCTGGTCTCGCCGATCATCATCACGCTGACCGTCTCGATGATGCGCCGCTCCCGAACCAGCCCCTACCCGCACACTCCCCCGGTCGTCCGGGCACTGGCCACGGCATCGGTGGTGGCCGTCTGGCTGGCCGTTGCCATCGGCACCCTCGTGACCGGCGCCGGGCCGCACTCAGGCGACCCGGACACCGGCCGGAACGGCTTCGACGAGGAACTGATCAGCCAACTGCACGCCGACGTGGTCTTCGGCCTCCTCGGCATCACGATCGCCCTGGTGATCGCAACCCGAGTGACCGCAACCTCCCGCACCCTCCGCAAACTGGCGTCCTGGCTACTCGCCGCCGAACTCCTCCAAGGCGCAGTCGGCTTCACCCAGTACTTCACCAACCTCCCCTGGGTCCTGGTCCTCATCCACATGTTCTTCGCCGCCCTACTGATCGCCCTGGTAACCGCCGTCTACGGCGAACGCGGCACCCCAGCCACCTAACGTCCCCGCGCAACGTCCGAAGGACCGGAGGGCCCGCCTCCGGTTGTTCGGACGTTAGCGGATCTTGTAGACGGCTCCGGGGCCGAAGATCGGTGCGGAGACGTAGAGGTCGCCCCAGCGGTTGTAGGCGACACCGCCGGGGAGGTTGAGCTTGCCGCGGGCAAGTTCTCGCCGGTGGCCCCACTTGTCCTGGACGATCAGCGAGCCGATCGGCGAACCACCCATCTCGAACTTCAGCCAGCTGTCGCGCGCCAGCTGCACCACGGCGAGCTTGCCGTGCGGTCCCCCGGCCAGGTCGACGATCGACGTGTACCCGTCGGCGTACCGCTTGCAGTGCCCCTTCCGCGGCTTCACCGGATCGCAGACGGCATTCACCGAACCGGGCTTGATCCGCCAGATCTGCGAGGTCCCTTTGGTGGCCGGGAATCCGCGGAGTTCACCGACGTACCAGTAACCGTCCGAGCCGACCGTGACCGACGTCGCGACCGCCTCGCTCGGGATCGGCGTACCGGCCGGTGGCGCTTCCGATCCCAGCCCGGCCGGCGTCTTGACGACCCGCGGCTTCAACCGGGCGACCGTCTTGATCGTCCCGTTCGGCCAGACCCGTAGCAGGTCGTTGCCCGCGGCATCCGCCACGAGAACCGTGCCGTCCTTCAACGCGGCCACGCCGTACGGGTTGGACTCGGTCGGCGGATCGCCCAGGTTGTACGGATCCGGATCCTTCGCCTGGTACTTCGCGATATCCGCGACCACGATCGGCGCCTTCCCCGGCCGCAACCGGTACAGGGTCGCACCACCTGGCGGGATCGGCTGACCCGGCTCACCACCCGCGCCGGTCAGCGCGTACGTCGTACCCCAGGCGTTGGTGTCGATCGCCGGCGGGAACCCGCCCGGCACCTGCCCCAACTTCCACCGCTTGTGACCATCGGTCGCATAGACCGAACCGTCCGTGACGCTGTAGATCACCTTGTGCCCATACGTCGCCACACCCCGTGGACCATCCAGATTGGTTGCCACAGGCCTCAGTACCCCGCCCGCCTCAGCCTGCCCCGCCACCAGCATCGACCCAGTCATCGCCAGCGCCGCAACAGCCGCTATTCGTGTTCGTAC
>NZ_SMKA01000294.1 GCF_004348455.1 Kribbella albertanoniae | reverse complement strand
GGGTGGGTGTAGGCGTTGAGGGAGCCGTTGCGGATGAAGCCGGCGAGGGTGAGGCCGGATTCGGCGGCCAGGTCTACGGCTAGGGAGCTGGGGGCCGAGACGGCGCCTAGGACTGGGATGCCGGCCATTACTGCTTTTTGGGCTAGTTCGAAGGAGGCTCGGCCGGAGACGATCAGGATGAGGCCGCGGGCTGGGATTCGGTGGTCCAGGAGGGCCCAGCCGATGACTTTGTCGACCGCGTTGTGGCGGCCGACGTCTTCGCGGACTACGAGCAGGTCGCCGGTCGGGGTGAAGAGGCCGGCTGCGTGCAGGCCGCCGGTACGGTCGAAGACCTGTTGGCGGGTTCGGAGTACGTCGGGCAGTTCGGCGAGGACGTCGTACCGGATCTTGACGTCGTCGTCGGCCGGGGAATGCCTTGTTTTCAAGCGAACTGCGTCGAGTGATGCCTTCCCGCAGACGCCACAGGACGAGGTGGTGTAGAAGTTCCGCTCGACCCCGGTGACAGGCGGCGGTACGCCGGGAGCCAGGCTGACGTCGAGTACGTTGTACGTGTTGCGGCCTTCGTCGTCGAGCGAATCGCAGTAGCGGGCAGCGCGGATGTCGTCGACGCTGCCGATCACGCCTTCGGTGTGCAGGAAGCCGTGCGCGAGCTCGACATCGTGGCCGGGCGTGCGCATCGTGACGGCGAGCGGTTTGCCGTCGACGCGGAGTTCGAGTGGTTCCTCGACGGCGAGTGAGTCGGGTCGGCTGCGCTCGCCGTCCGGTCCCATCCGGATCACCGGTCGTCGCGCGATCAGCCGCCCCATGGACGCGTCCCCAGCGGTAATAACCTCGCCGCGATCGCCTCAGCCGGCCCAGGATCCACCACGGCCAACGCATCCGCCCCAGCAGCACCCCGCAACATCGCCGACCCACCATGGCCCACCGGTACGGCGCCCTGTCCCGTCACCCGCACTGGTACCAGCCGCGTGCTGTGCGGATGACAGGCGACTCCACCCGCGATCGACGCAATCGGTAACTCCTGCAACGGCAAGCCACGCATCCGGCTGATCGCCGCCATCCCCAAAGTCAGAAACGCACTCAACGCCGCAAACGGATTCCCCGGCAACCCGATCACCAGCCGCCCATCAGCCAACCGCGCCAACGCCTGCGGATGCCCCGGCCGGCAATCCACCCCATCCACCACCAACTCAGCACCAAGGTCAGCCAACACAGCCCGCAGGTGATCGGCAGGCCCACCCGCCGAAGACCCCGACACAAGAATCAGGTCGGCGGCACTACTCAGCGCCTCGGCCAAAGCAACTCGGGAGTCCGGGAGATGCCGGATCGGGCCGAGTCGTGCGCCGGCGCGAGTGATCAGCTCAGGCAGCATGGGGCCGATGGCGTCGCGGACTCGGCCTGGGCCTGAGGCGCCTTGGTGGACTAGTTCGTCGCCGGTGATGAGGGCGGCTACTACTGGTTGGGGGATGACGGTCAGGCGGTTGAGGCCCAGGGACGCTGCCAGGCCGAGTACCGGCCCGTCGACGACGATGCCTACGGGCAGAACCACCTCACCAGCCTGGCATTCCTCGCCGGCTCGGCGGATGTGTTTGCCGGGCTCGGCCGGTCCGCGGACCCACGAACCGTCCAGCTCAATGTCTTCATCCCGTACGACGCTCGTCGCACCTGCCGGTACGGCGGCGCCCGTGGTGATGCTGCACGCCTGCCCGTCCGCCAACTCGACCGACGCGACACGGTTGACCGCCACATGCCCGACGACGTGCCACGGCCCAGCCCCGCGAACGGCGTACCCGTCCATCGCTGACCGATCGACCGGTGGAACCGCAGCAGGCGACACCAACGGGCTCGCGAGCACGCAGCCCGCGGCGTCCGCGAGTGCGCGGGAGACGGCGGGCTGCGGGCGACCGACGAGGTGAGCGATCCGCCGGGCCGAATCCCATGACACGTGCTCGTGTCGTGGGAGGTCGTTGGGCTGGGTCACTTCGCGGCTGCCTGGAGTTGCTGGGCAGCGAGGGCGGCAGCGGGGTCGAGGTCCTCGGCGCCGGCCTCGACGTGAGCGATCAGGGCCTGCTTCATCCGGGGATCCCAAGCGATCCGCATGTGATTGGCAATGGCCGTGGCTGCATCGGCCGCCGGCCGGTGCGCGAACTGAGCAGCGATCTCATTCGCCAATCGTACGTACGGCGGCACAGTCGCGCGGCTCATCTCACATCACCGACGACAGCTGGCTCGCGAGCCTCGGCAACCGAAGTGGGCAGCAGGTCCACCTGCACCGCCGTCACCTTGTACTCCGGACAGTTCGTCGCCCAGTCGGAGTTGTCCGTCGTGATCACGTTCGCCCCCGTGACCGGATGATGGAAAGTCGTGTAGCAAACCCCCACCGGCATCCGGTCGGAAAGCCTTGCCCGCAAGGTGGTTCGGCCGACCCGGCTGCACAACGCGACCGTGTCGTTGTTCTCGATACCCCGAACCTCAGCATCATGCGGATGCAGTTCGAGGATGTCCTCCGGGTGCCACGCGACGTTCGCCGTACGGCGGGTCTGCGCCCCGACGTTGTACTGCGACAGGATCCGTCCGGTCGTCAGAATCAGCGGGTACTTCCGCGTCGACCGCTCCGACGTCGGCACGTAGACGGTCTCCATGAACCGCCCCTTCCCGCGCGTGAACTCCTCCTCATGCATGATCGGCGTACCGTCCGGGTGCTCGAGGTTGCACGGCCACTGAATCGACCCGACCTGATCCAGCCGCTCGAACGAAACCCCCATGAACGTCGGCGTGGTCAACGCGATCTCCGCCATGATCTCGGCCGACGAGTTGTAGTGCATCGGGTAGCCCATCGCCTGGGAGATCTCGCAGACGATCTCCCACTCCTGCTTCCCGGTCTGCGGCGCCATCACCGGACGCACCCGGTTGATCCGCCGCTCGGCGTTCGTGAAGGTCCCGTCCTTCTCCAGGAAGGATGTACCTGGCAAAAGCACATGCGCAAATTTGGCTGTCTCGTTGACGAACAGGTCCTGCACGACCAGCAGATCCAAAGCACCGAGCGCGGCAAACACGTGCTGCGTGTTCGGATCCGACTGCGCGATGTCCTCGCCCTGCACGAACAACGCCTTGAACGATCCGTCGATCGCCGAGTCGAACATGTTCGGGATCCGCAGCCCCGGTTCGTTCAGCAACGGCGTACCCCAGAGCTTCTCGTACACCTCCCGTACGCCGTCGTCCGACACATGCCGGTAGCCCGGCAGCTCGTGCGGGAACGAGCCCATGTCACACGAACCCTGCACGTTGTTCTGCCCACGCAACGGGTTCACGCCGACCCCGCGCCGGCCGATGTTGCCGGTCGCCATCGCGAGGTTGGCCATCCCCATCACCATCGTGGAGCCCTGGCTGTGCTCGGTGACGCCGAGACCGTAGTAGATCGCGCCGTTCCCACCGGTCGCATACAACCGAGCCGCCGCCCGCACCTCCTCAGGCGGTACGCCGGTAGTGTCGGCAACCGCTTCGGGGCTGTGCGCGGGGTCGGCGATGAACGTCTCCCACGCCTCGAAATCCTCACACCGAGAAGCAACGAACGCCCTGTCGACCAACCCCTCGGTCACCACCACATGCGCGATCGCGTTGATCATCGCGACATTGGTGCCGGGGGCAAGCGCCAGGTGATGCGCAGCCTCGATATGCGGCGACCGGACCAGATCCGTCTTCCGCGGATCCATCACAATCAACCGAGCGCCCTGACGGATCCGCCGCTTCATCCGCGACGCGAACACCGGGTGCGCGTCCGTCGGGTTCGCCCCGATCACCAGGATCACGTCGGCCTCGTCGACCGACTTGAAGTCCTGCGTACCGGCCGACTCGCCGAAGGTCTGCTTCAGACCGTACCCCGTCGGCGAGTGGCAAACGCGCGCACACGTGTCCACGTTGTTGTTCCCGAACACCGCGCGGACCATTTTCTGGACGACGTACACCTCTTCGTTCGTCGTCCGCGACGAGGTGATCGCACCGATCGAGCCCTGCCCGTACTGCGCCTGAATCTCCCGCAACCGCCGTGCGGTAAACCCGATCGCCTCTTCCCACGAAACCTTCCGCCACTCGTCCGCGATCGAGTCCCGGACCATCGGCTCCAGCACCCGGTCCGGGTGACTCGCGTACCCGAAGGCGAACCGTCCCTTCACACACGAGTGCCCCTCGTTGGCACCACCGTTCTTGTACGGCACCATCCGCACCAGCTCGTCACCGCGCAGCTCGGCCTTGAACGAGCACCCGACCCCGCAGTACGCGCACGTCGTGATCACGGACCGGGTCGGCATCCCCAGCTCGATCACCGTCTTCTCCTGCAGCGTCGCCGTCGGGCAGGCCTGCACGCAAGCGCCACACGACACGCAGTCGGATTCGAAGAACGATCCACCGGCCCCGGCCGCGACCTTCGAGTCGAATCCACGACCCTCGATCGTCAACGCCAGCGTGCCCTGGACCTCGTCACACGCCCGCACACACCGTGAGCACGCAATACACTTCGACGCCTCGAAATCGAAGTACGGGTTGGAAGAATCCGTCGGCAGGTCCATGTGGTTCGCGCCCGCGTCGACCCCAGATCCGTAGCGGACTTCGCGCAGACCGGTGACCCCGGCCATGTCCTGCAGCTCGCAGTCACCGTTGGCCGAGCACGTCAAACAGTCCAGCGGGTGGTCGGAGATGTAGAGCTCCATCACCCCGCGTCGCAGCTTGCCGAGCTTCTCGTTCTGCGTACGTACCACCATGCCCGGCGCGACCGGCGTCGTACAGGAGGCCGGCGTACCGCGCATGCCATCGATCTCCACCACACACAACCGGCAGGACCCGAAGGCCTCCAGATTGTCCGTCGCGCACAACTTCGGTACGTCGATCCCAGCTTCCTTGGCCGCCCGCATCACCGACGTACCGGGTGCCACCTGAACGGCCACCCCGTCCACCAGCAGCTCCACAGTCGCCTCGCCCGGCCGAGCCGGCGTACCGAAATCAGGTTCCTTCAACAAGCTCATGCCCCGAAGTCCTTTCCGAAGTGGCGGACGGCGCTGCGCACCGGCAGCGGCGTGAGCCCACCCATCGCGCAGAGCGAGCCGTCGGTCATCAGGTCGCACAGGTCATCGAGTACGACGAGGTTCTTCTCACGGTTGTCATTGGCAACGATTCGGTCGATCGTCTCCACACCGCGGACCGCGCCGACCCGGCACGGCGTGCACTTGCCGCAGGACTCGGCGGCACAGAACTCGAAGGCGAACCGGGCCATCGCTGCCATGTCCACGGTCTCGTCGAAGACCACGATCCCGCCATGCCCGACCATCGCCCCGGCCGCCGCGAACGCCTCGTAATCCATCGGCAGGTCGAACTGCGAGACCGGCAGATACGCACCCAACGGCCCACCGACCTGTACGGCGCGGATCGGGCGACCGGACGACGTACCGCCGCCGAACTCGTTCACCAGCTCGCCGAGCGTGATCCCGAAGGCCGTCTCGACGATGCCGCCGCGAGCCACGTTGCCACCGAGCTGGAACACGCTGGTGCCGAGCGACCGCCCAACCCCGTACGCCGCGTAGGTCGCCGCGCCGTCAGCCAGAATCGTCGGGACTGTTGCCAACGACAACACGTTGTTAACCACGGTCGGCAGCCCGAAAAGTCCTTCCAGGGCAGGGATCGGGGGCTTCGCACGCACCTGCCCGCGCTTACCCTCGAGGCTCTCCAGCATCGAGGTCTCTTCACCGCAGATGTACGCACCGGCACCGACCCGGACGTGCAGATCGAACTCGAACCCGGAGCCGAGAACATCGGCCCCCAGCCACCCCTCGGTCCGGGCGAGCTCGATCGCGGCCCTGAGCGTCGCCACCGCATCCGGGTATTCGGAGCGCAGGTAGACATAGCCTTCCGACGCCCCCACGGCGTACGCCGCGATGGTCATTCCCTCGATCAGCGTGAACGGGTCACCCTCGATCAGCATCCGGTCCGCGAAGGTCCCCGAGTCGCCCTCGTCCGCGTTGCAGCACACGAACTTCAGGTCGGACTGAGCACCAAGAACAGTCCGCCACTTGATACCGGTCGGGAAGCCGGCCCCTCCGCGGCCGCGGAGACCGGACTCGACCACGGTCTCCACGACCTCGGCCGGGGTCATCGCCAACGCCTGGCGCAGCCCCCGGATACCGCCGTACGACGTGTAGTCGTCGACGGAGAGTGGATCGGTCACGCCGACCCGGCCGAACGTGAGCCGCTGCTGCTGCCGCATCCACGGCAGCTGTTCTACGTTTCCGAGGCATGCCGCCAACCCCCGCGCACCGTCGAGCATCCCGGCGGCCACCAGCCCGTCGACATCCTCCGGCGCGACCGGCCCGTACCCGATCCGCCCGTCAGGCGTCTCCACCTCGACCAGCGGCTCGAGCCACAACATCCCGCGCGACCCGTTCCGCACGACCTCAACGGCCGGCGCGCCCTCAGCTCGCCCGCTCGCGGCAGCCACGATCCGCTCGGCCACCTCATCCGAGCCGACCGAACGCGCAGCCGAGTCCCGGGACACGAAAACCCGGGTCATCGCGCGTCTCCCAACAGTGCGTCAAGCCGCGCCGGCGTCACTCGACCATGCAGCCGCTCACCGACCTGAACCGCCGGCCCGAGTGCACAGTTACCGAAGCAGAACACCTCGTCCAACGTGATCCGCCCGTCATAGGTCGTCTCCCCGAACCCGCAGCCGACCGTCCGCTTCGCATGCTCGGCCAGCTCGACCGCCCCCACCGATCGGCAGGCCTCCGCCTGGCAGATCGCGACCACGGTTCGCCCAGCCGGCGTACGGCGGAAGTCCTTGTAGAAGGTGACCACGCCGTGTACCTCGGCCACCGACAGGTTCAGTACGTCGGCGATCACCGGCACGTCGGGCTGGTCGACGTACCCGAGCTCTTCTTGGACCGCATGGAGTATCGGGATCAGGGCACCGCGGAGCCCGCGCAACTCAGTCGCTATCTCCCGCACGCGCTGAGCACGTCCAGGAGCCGGAACGGAGGAAGCGGCCACTACCTCACTCGTCATGTATACAACATCCCGTGCCCAGGGAGCGGGGTCAAAGCAATGCTGCCTATGACCTGATAGACGCTGTCTATGAACCCCACCCGAGTGGCCCGTGGTGGGGGTTATTTGAGTGATTGCGGTGTTCAGGTGCGTGCATCGCGGTGCCGGAGGAGCGGCCTCGATGCTTTTCCATCGTGGCTGTTCCTCCGGTGCCGTGAGGTGCGTGCCTGGGCGCCGCAAGCGCCAAATAACACCCGCCACGGGCCACTTAGTGCCCCGAGGTTTGCCCGATGGCGCGTGGAATCGATCGGCCTCCGCGCGAACGTTGAAGCATGGGTACGAGGGCTGTGGTCGCGGGCGGGAGTATGGCAGGGCTGCTGACGGCGAAGGTGCTGAGCCGCTGGTACGACGAGGTTGTCGTCCTGGACCGGGATGAGCTGCCGCTGGAGGCGGTTCATCGCAAGGGCGTTCCGCAGAGCCGGCACGCGCACGGACTGCTGGCTCGCGGGCATCAGACGATCGAGCGCCTGGTGCCCGGGTTCCGGGACGAGCTGGTCCGGCGGGGTGCGGTGACGAACGACCAGCACAACGACATCCTCTTGTACAACGAGGGCCGCCTGCTCAAACGCGCTCCGTCGAATCTGACCGGACTGCTCGCCAGCCGGCCGCTGATCGAGTCGGTCCTGCGGGCGAAGGTGACCGAGGTTCCGAACATCGTCACCTGCGCCGGTACGACGGTTGACGGGCTGATCGCAGAGGGCGGCAGACTGACCGGCGTACGGGCCAATGGTGAGCGTCTCGACGCGGATCTCGTGGTCGACGCGACCGGGCGCAGCAACCGCGGACCGACCTGGCTGCGCGAGCTCGGGTACGACGCCGCTCCGGTGGACGAGGTCCGGGCCGGAATCGTCTATATGTCACGCGAGTACCGCCGGGTGCAGGGCGATGCGGATTTCCTCGGCGTGATCTCCGGCCACTATCCGGAGAACCCGGTCGGCTGCGGAGCCGGCGCGAACGACGGCGACCGCTGGCTGGTGACGCTGCTCGGGGTGGAGGACAACGCGCCTCCGGCCGAGCCCGGAGCCTTCGAGGACTTCGCGGCCCAGCTCGACGGGCCGGAACTGCATCGGCTGATCACGCGGGCCGCGCCGCTGACCGATCCGGTCCGCTACCGGATCGGTCCCAGCGTCCGGCGCCGGTACGAGAAGGCCAGTCGCCTGCCCGAGGGATTCGTCGCGGCCGGTGACGCGCTCGTCTGCTTCAACCCGGCGTACGGCCAGGGCATGACGATCGCCGCCCTCGCCGCCGAGCACCTGGCCGAGGTCCTCGAGAACGGCGGCGACCAGATCACCCGGCGCTACTTCTCCGGCATGGCCAAGATCGTCGACACCGCCTGGGTCATGTCGACCTCCAACGACCTGCGCTTCGACACCACCGCGGGCAAGCAGCCGCTGGGCGCCCGCCTGCTGGTCCGCTACCTGAGCCGGCTGAACAGGGCAACTGCTACCGATGCCGTGGTGGGCCGCCAGTTCCTGGAGGTCGTCAACCTGCTTGCGGGGCCGACGTCGTTACTCAAGCCGACGACGCTCTTGCGGGTCCTTCGGTCGAGCTAGCGTCTGTCCAGAGGCAGCTCGCGGTGCCCGCTGCGACGTGCTCCTCGTAGATCGACACCTTGTGGGTGATGACCCGCAGCGACTCCTGCAGGTCCTCGAGCTGCGCGGTGATGTAGTCCTGGTGACTGCGGAGCAGGTCCAGGCGGTCCAGTTCGTTGCCAGAGCCTTGGCGGACGAGCTCGGTGTACCGGCGGATGGTGTCCAGCGGCATCCCCGACGAGCGGAACTTGATGCACATCGCCAACCAGTCGACGTCGTCCTCGCTGTACACCCGTCGCCCGTTCGACTCCCGCCGTACCGGATCGGCCAGCAGCCCTTCCCGCTCGTAGAACCGCAGCGCGTGCACACTCAGCCCGGTCCGCTCCGCAACCTGCCCGATACTCAGCCCCATAGGGCTAATCCTAGACTTCGCTCTAGGTCAACGGCTTCAAAGCAGCCAACGCCTGATGTACGTCGTCTCGCGTGGAGTAGATGTGGAACGACGCCCGCAGCTTCCCGTCGCGGACCGCTGCCCGGATGCCGGCCGCCTTGAAGGCCGCGTCTGCGCCCGGGAGGCTCGTGCTCACGATCGCCGAGTTCGACGGCGGCAGCCCGAGCCCGTCGCGGAACTCGTTGGCCAGCGCGAGGTTGTGCTGGTTGATCGTTTCGACGCCGATCTGCTCGACCAACTCGAGCGCCGGAGCGGCCCCGACGAAGCAGAACCACGACGGCGACTGGTCGAACCTGCGCGCGCCTTCGGCCAGCACCATCCGGTCGCCGTAGTACGAGCCGTGCACGTCATCCCCGGCGTACCAATTGGCGGCCGTTGGGCGGCAACGCTCCTGCAACCGTCGCGACAGGTAACCGAGCGTGGCACCACGCGGCGACATCAACCACTTGTAGGTGTGCACGACGAGCGCGTCGATCCCGTCGACGGTGAGCGGCAGCCAACCCATGCCCTGGCTGGCGTCGATCACCACCAGCGCGTCAATCTCCTTGCTAGCGGCAACTACTGCCGCGAGGTCGAGTACGGCGCCGGTCGACGACTGGACCGCACTGACCGCGACCACGTCGATCCCCGGCCGGATCGCGGCGACCAGCTCGGCTCCCGGGACGGCGATCACCTCGACCCCGCGATCCTCGTGGACCTTCCAGGGGAAGACGTTCGAGGTGAACTCGACATCGTCGGTCAGTACTTTGGAGCCCTCGGGCAGTGCAGCGGCAACCGGCGCGAGCGCGGCCGAGACCGTGCTGCCAATGAACACATCCGCAGCGTCGGCACCGAGCAGCCGAGCGAACGACTCGCGGGTGCGGGTGGTCGATTCGTCCCACGGCTCCCAGCTGGTCGCGCCGACCCACCAATCCCCGAGCGCGGCCTGCAGCGCTTCCCAGGCCGGCCGCGGCGGCAGTCCGTACGAAGCGGTGTTCAGCCAGCCTGGCTCGGGTTCCCACAGCTCTTTGTAATCCACGCTGCCAGCTTACGGACGACTTGACCTAGACAACACTCTAGCTTTTAACCTCCGTCCCATGCGCTATCGACCACTTGGCAAGACCGGTATCGAGGTCAGCACCCAGGCTCTCGGGACGATGATGTTCGGAGCGGTCGGAAACCCCGACCACGAGGACTGCATCCGGATCGTCCACGCCGCCCTGGACCAGGGCATCAACTTCGTCGACACCGCGGACATGTACTCCGCCGGTGAGTCCGAGGAGATCGTCGGCAAGGCGCTGAAGGGCCGCCGCGACGACGTCGTACTGGCGACCAAGGTGCACTTCGCACTGGACGACGACAACCCCCGCAACCGGCGCGGCAACTCGCGCCGCTGGATCATCCAGGAGGTCGAGAACAGCCTGCGCCGGCTCGACACCGACTGGATCGACCTTTACCAGATCCACCGGCCGGACCACACGACGGACCTCGAGGAGACGCTCTGGGCGCTCACCGACCTGGTCAGCCAGGGCAAGATCCGAGCCTTCGGTACGTCGACCTTCCCGGCCGAGGAGATCGTCGAGGCGTACCACGTGTCGGAGCGTCGTGGGTACGGGAAGTTCCGGACCGAGCAACCGCCGTACTCGATGTTGAGCCGCGGCGTCGAACGCGCGGTCCTGCCAACCGCCCGCCGCCTCGGCATGGGCGTACTGACCTGGAGCCCGCTCGCCTGGGGCTTCCTGACCGGCAAGCTCCGCAAGGACCAGCCGATCGACCTGACCACCGGCCGCGCCGCCCTGGCCCCACACCGCTTCGACCCGACCCTGCCCGCGAACGCCGCCAAGTACGACGCCGTCGAGCAACTGATCGAGGTTGCCGCGGACAACGGCCTCTCGCTCCCCGAACTCGCCCTCGCCTTCGTCACCACCCACCCCGCCGTCACCGCAGTCATCAACGGCCCGCGCACCATGGAGCAGCTCGACGGCCTCCTCAAAGCCGCCGACCTCACCCTCGACGACAGCACCCTCGACCGCATCGACGAAATCGTCCCACCCGGCACCGACATCTACGACTCCAACGCCGCCTGGCAGTCCCCCGC
>NZ_SMKA01000293.1 GCF_004348455.1 Kribbella albertanoniae | reverse complement strand
TCACTAACCCTCACCCGCCCCCTCGCCCGGGTGATGAGTCCGTGAACCGCACGCGGATAGGGTCGGGGGATGGAGGTTGTGCGACTGGTGGAGGTCTCCAAGCGATTTGGGCGGCGGGAGATTCTCCGTGGGGTTGATCTGCGGGTCGAGGCGGGCGAACTGCTGGCGCTGGTCGGGGCGAACGGGTCCGGCAAGTCAACGGTTCTGAAGCTGATGGTGGGGTTGTCGCGACCGACGTCGGGGACGGTACGGCGTACTGCGCAGGTGGTCAGTTACGTTCCGGACGTGTTCACGTCGCACGATCGGTTGTCGGCGTCGGCGTACCTCCGGCACCTGGGGCGGATCCGGGGACTCAGTTCGGGGGCTGCGAGAGAGCGCTCTTCGGTGCTGCTCGAGCGGCTGGCGCTGACCGGGGGCGCGGATACTCCGATGCGGAAGTTGTCGAAGGGCAATGCGCAGAAGGTCGCTCTTGCCCAGGCGCTGCTGACTCCGCCGGAACTGCTGGTGCTCGATGAACCTTGGGCCGGCCTCGATGCCACCGCCCACGAAACCCTCCGCGAACTGCTCACCGAGACCGCCCGGGCCGGTGCCGCCGTGGCCTTCACCGAACACTCCACCGAGACCGTCCGCAGCACCGCCACCCGAACCTGCGAGCTCCACGAGAGAGCGCTCCACGAGAGCACCTCTCGCGAGAACGCGCTGCCCAAGAATGCAACGCCCGAGAGAGCGCTCACTGAGATTGTGCTGGCGCCCGGGCCTGAGCTTGATTGGTCTGGGCGGCCCGAGGTGGTTGAGGTCCGGCGGAACGGTAACGGTACGACGTTGCTGGTGGTGACTGGCCAGCATGACGCGGTTCTGCTGAGCGCGCTCTCTCAGGGTTGTTCAGTTCGGCAGGTGAACGCGCAGTGAGCGCTCTCTACCGGTTTCTGCTGATCAGCGTTCTGCTGTCGCAGCGGTACCTGCCGCCGACCCTGATCTTCCTGGCTGCGCTCGCGGTCGGTACGACGTCGGACGACGGACCGCTGCAGTCGGCCTACGCGTTCTGTGTCCTGGCGATACTCGTGTGTACGACGTGGTTGACCGTCTCGATCGTGAATCACGAGGACCCGACCCAACGCCGGATCACGCTCGTGATGATCGGGAGCTCGACCAAGGTGCTCGCGATCACGGTCGCGGTAATCCTGACCTGGTGCGTGCCGCTGATCGTGATCGGGCTCTGCTACCCACTCGTCACCGGCAAGCACGTGGTGACCGCAGGCGTCCTGACGGTCGGTGTGGTCGCGCATCTCACCGCAGCCCTGGTCGGGATCGCGATCGGGCTGCTCTGTTCACGGCTCGTGATCCCGCGGATCGGCGTCGCGATGCTGACCGCGGCCGCCGCGATCCTCGCCGTTCTCCTGATCCGCTGGATCTCACCGATCCGCCCGCTGATGACCGTGCTCTCAGACAGAGAGCGCTCCCCCGCCGAGAGCGCCGTACCGCTGACTCTCCTGGCGGTGCTGAGCGCGGCGATCCTGACCGCCGCGCTCTTCACCGCTCGTGCCCTGTCCGACCGTAAGGAATAGGCCGGTCAGCGGCTGAAGCCTGCGGTTAGGCCGCTGAGGAGTTGGCGGCGGCCGACGGCGTACAGGATGACGATGGGGAGGGTGGTGAGGACGACCGAGGCCAGCACCGCGGGGACGTTGATGCTGTACTGGCCCTGGAAGGTCCACAGCGCGAGCGGCAGCGTTCTCTGCTCGGGGCTCTGGGTCAGGATCAGGGGCAGCAGAAAACCGTTCCACACGCCGAGGCCGTTGTAGATCGCGACCGTCACCAGCGCCGGCCGGGTGAGCGGGAACGCGAGCGTGCGCAGCATCCCCCACTCGGTCGCGCCGTCGACCCGCATCGACTCGAAGAGTTCCTTCGGGACGTCGCGGATGAAGTTCGTCAGCACCAGCACGGACAGCGGGATCGCGAACGCGATCGACGGGAGCACGATCGCGAGCAGGCTGTCGTACAGGCGCATCCGGATGATCAGCAGGTAGACCGGGATGATCGTTGCCTGCAACGGAATCGCGAGCCCCATCAGGAACAACCCGTTCACCCCGGCCAGGAACCGGCTGCCGGCTCCGCGCACGATCGCGTACGCCGCCAGGAACGAGATGCCGACAGCCGGGATGATCGTGCCCGCCGTGACGATCACGCTGTTCACGAAGTATCGCGGGAAGTCCGACTCGATCACCATCCGGTAGTTCGTCAGCGTCGGTGCGGTCGGCAGCGCGAACGGGTTCTGGCTGAAGTACGCCGACTCGTCCTTGAAACTCGTCACCACGATCCAGTACAGCGGGACCATCACGATCAGCAGCCACAGCCACGCGGCCGATCCACCGAACCAGTTCAACCGGGCAAGTTTGCGCATCTCAGGCTCCGTCCTGCTGGCTGGCCGTCGTACTGCCGCCGAGCCGGCGCAGCAGCAACGCGAGCGCGAGACCGATCAGCACCAGCAGTACGGCGATGACGCTGGCCGGGCCCATCAGGTTCGCCTGGAACCCGCGCTTGTACATGTCGAGTGCCAGCACCCGGGTGGCGTCACCAGGACCGCCCGCGGTGAGCACGAAGATCAGGTCGAAGAACGTCAGCGAGCCGACCACCATCAGCGTCGACGACGTGATGATCGTGTACTTGAGCTGCGGCACCGTGATGCTGAAGAACTGCCGGACCCGCCCGGCGCCGTCGATCTCGGCGGCCTCGTACATCGAGGTCGGGATCTGCCGCACGCCGCCCTGGTAGATCAGTGAGTGGAACGGGATGAACTGCCAGGACACCACGAAGATCACGACGCCGAGAGCGAGACCGCTGCGGCCGAGCCAGTCCTGGGTGAGGAAACCGAGCTTGAGACCGGGGCCGAGCCCGAAGTTCGGGTCCAGCAAGGCCTTGTAGGTGATCGCGATCGCGGCCGAACTGAGCAGCAGCGGCACGAAGAACAGCACCGCGAGCCAGCCGCGGTACCGCTGCCGCCCGGCCAGGAACGTCCCGATCAGCAGGCTGAGCGGCGTCTGCACCGCCCAGGACAGGATCATGATCTCGAACGTCACCCAGATCGCGTGCGGCAGACCGGGATCGGCCAGCACCGACCGCCAGTTCGCCGTACCGGCCGGATGAATCGCGCCCAGCCCGTCCCACTGCGTGAAGCTCAGCACCAGTACGCCGACCAGCGGCACCACGCCGAACATCACGAACATCAGCAGCGCCGGCACCACCATCCACTTGACCGCACCCGTCCCGTGCGACGCACCGGTACGGGGTGACGTCACTTGCCGATCACCGCGTTCATGTTGTCCGCGAACTGCTGCGGCGAGATCGAGAGCTGGAAGAGTTTGGCGATGTTGTCGAGCAGCGTCTCGGCCTGGGTCGGGCTGAGTGCCTGGTCCCAGGACTGCGCGAAGACCTTGGCGTTGGCCGAGGTTTCGTAGACGAACTTCAGCCAGTCGGCGTCGTTCTTGTCGGTGATCGAGGAGAGCCGGTCCTCGGCGCGCTTGGCCACCGCGATGTTGCCCGACTTCACCCATTCGTCGACGGAGGCGTCGTCCAGGGTGTTGTTGGCGAGGAACTTCTTCGCGATCTCCTTGTCGGCGTCACTCGCCTTGGAGGAGATCGACAGGTATGCCCCCGGGTTGCCGACGGTGTCGCTCGGGTCGCCCTTGCCACCGTCGACACCGGGGAAGTTCATGTAGCCCAGGTGCCCGCCGGTGACGAAGTCCTTCCCGGACGACTTCATGTTGCCGTAGGTCCAGGCGCCGTGCAGCATCATCGCGGCCTTGCCGGTGAACAGCAGCGCCTGGTCGGCGTTGGAGTCCGCGGTGATCGACGAGAAGCCCTTGATGAAACCGTTCGCCTTGATCAGCTTCTGCATCTCGTCCAGCGCCTTCAGCGCGGACGGATCGGACCACGCGTTGGCCTTGCCGTCGAAGATGCCCTGGAACAGCTCGGCACCGCCGATCCGGTCGAACAGGAACTCCAGCCACATCATGTTGGTCCAGCGTGACTGGCCACCGAGCGAGAACGGCGCGATCCCGGCGCCGTTGAACTTCGGCACCAGATCCATGATGTCGCCCCACGACTGCGGCGGCTGCGCACCGATCTTGTCGAACGCGCGCTTGTCGTAGAACAGCACGATCGGTGTCGTCGTCTCCACCGGCATCGCGTAGATCTTCCCGTCGACCGTCGCCGCGCCGAATGCGGACGGGAAGATCGACTCCTTGAGCGCCGCGTTCTGCGCGAAGAACGGGGTCAGGTCCTCGACCTGCCCGGCCTGGACGTAGCTCTTCAGGCCACCACCGCCCCAGCCCCAGATCAGCGTCGGGCCCTGCCCGGCGCCGATGGCGGTCTTGATCTTCTGCTTGAAGGCGTCGTTCTGGAACGAGTTCGTCTTCAGCTGGGTGCTCGGGTTCGCCTCGTTGAACCGCTTGACCTGGGCTTCCCGGATGGTCTGCTGCGGCTGGCCGGTGAGGAACCAGTACGTCGCTCCGCTGCCGGCCGCGGCACCGCCGGTCGAACCGGGGGTGGTCTTCGGCCCGGAGGTACCGCAGGCCGCGAGTGCGCTGACCGCGGCCAGGCTCAGAAAGGTCCGGCGCGATGTCTTCAGGGGGTCCACTGTGATCTCCGTCTCCAGGAAGTTGTTTCGTAACGTAGGTTTCGGGGATGTGACTGTCAAGACTTGAACAACCACCTTTTCAGGGTCACAGTGAGGTCACGCATCCCCTTGTTCACCAAGGGTTTCCGCGCAGCGTCGACGGCGTGCCGATTTGCCAACACCTTCGAAAAGTTTCGATAATCGGCAGATCACATCAACCGCCCCGGGAAGGACTCAGCGATGCCACGTCCGAAAGGTGCGGTGACGCTCGCCACCGTCGCTAGCAACGCCGGGGTCTCGATCGCCACCGTCTCCAAGGTGCTGAACGGCCGCAGCGACGTCTCCTCGGCAACCCGCGCCCGGGTGCAGGACCTGCTCGCCCAGCACGGGTACGTCGGCCGCCGGCCGGAGACCGTCGTCCGGGAGTCGGTCGAGCTCTTCTACCAAGGGGCCGTGAACAACTATTCGGTCGAGATCATCCAGGGCGTGGTCGTGGCCGGCCAGGCCGCGGGCATCGACGTCGTACTGAATGCGCATCCGCGGCACGAGTCCAGCGCGACAGACCGGGCGAGCCGGTGGATCCGCGAGCTGATCGCCGGCGGCCGCCGGGCCGCGATCGGTATCACCAGCGAGCTCACCGACGCCGACCTCGCGGCGCTGGCCCGCGCCCGGCTTCCGTTGGTGGTCATCGATCCGGCCAACATCCCGGAGCCGGACGTGACGAGCGTCGGCTCGACGAACTTCGCCGGCGGCATGGCCGCAACCCAGCACCTGCTCGATCTCGGGCACCGGCGGATCGCGTACCTCGGCGGCCAGCCCACCTCGGGCTGCAACCAGGCGCGGCTGAGCGGTTTCCGCAGCGCGATGGAGGCCGCGGGCGCGTCAGTGCCGAAGAACTACATCTGGCAACGCGACTTCCTGTACGACGATGGCGTGGCCGGCGGGACTGTCCTGCTCGACCTGCCGGACCGGCCGACCGCGATCTTCGCGGGCAGCGATGAGGTCGCGCTCGGTGTGATGGAGGCAGCCCGGGCCCGCGGACTGCGGATCCCCGAGGACCTCAGCGTGGTCGGCTTCGACGACACGCAGGTCGCGCGGCTGGCATCACCGCCACTCACCACGGTCAAGCAGCCGCTGCGCGAGATGGGCGCCGTCGCCTTGCGCACCGCACTCCGGCTCGCGGCCGGAGAGACTGTCGATTCTCATCACGTCGAACTCGCCACGACATTGATCATTCGCGGCTCAGCCGCGGCTATTGCTTGCGAGTAACCCCGGAAATAGATACCGTTGGGTGTTTGTGTCTGAAAACAAAAAAGTTGCCCTCGTGGGGCAACTAAGACCAGATTAGCAGACAATCCCAGCCCAGACAAATCTAATTCTGGCAAGACCGATCGGGGACCTCGTGACTGACGAGCTGCTGGCACAGCAAGTGGCAGAAGAACAAGGGCATGTGGCGATCATGTACGAACGGCTCGACGTATTGCGCGAAAGGGCACGCGGCGAGCTGGAACGTGTTCAGGGCGAGAACACCGTCGACAATCTGCAGGGCTACAGCGAACGCGAATCGTTCACCAATCTGTTCTCCGGCCGATTCGCCCAGCTGTCGTCGGTGGAACGCGGATTGTGTTTCGGCCGGATCGACGAGACCGACGGCGAACGGTTCCACATCGGCCGGATCGGGTTGTTCGACGAGGAGTACGACCCGCTGCTGATCGACTGGCGGACACCGCTCGCCCAGTCCTTCTACCGCGCCACCCCGGCCGCGCCGCTCGGGGTCACCCGGCGCCGGCACATCCGCCTCAGCGGCCGCACGGTCATCGGCGTGGACGACGACGTACTCGACCTTGACGCGTTGCAGGACAGCGATCGCAGCACGCTGATCGGCGAGGCGGCGTTGATGTCGTCGCTCAGCGCGAACCGGACCGGCCGGATGAACGAGATCGTCGCGACCATCCAGACCGAGCAGGACGAGATCATCCGCTCGGAGCTCCCCGGCGTGCTGGTCGTGCAGGGTGGACCCGGTACCGGCAAGACCGTGGTCGCGCTGCACCGAGCGGCGTACCTCCTCTACACGCATCGCGAGCAGCTCTCGCAGAACGGCGTACTGGTTGTGGGGCCCAATACGACGTTCCTGCGCTACATCGATCAGGTGCTGCCGTCGCTGGGCGAGACCGACATCGTACTGGCGACTGTCGGCGAGCTGTATCCAGGAGTGGAGGCGAATGCGGCCGAGGACGCGACTGCCGCGCGGGTGAAGGGCGACCTGGC
This sequence comes from Kribbella albertanoniae, assembly GCF_004348455.1. Taxonomy (GTDB): domain Bacteria; phylum Actinomycetota; class Actinomycetes; order Propionibacteriales; family Kribbellaceae; genus Kribbella; species Kribbella albertanoniae. Next base: position 4,308 of record NZ_SMKA01000293.1, on the reverse strand, counting down.
GATGGTCGACGTCCTTGCCCAGGCGGTCGCGAACTTCCAGCGGGTCCCGGACGCACCGCTCCACCTCAAGGTCGATCAGCACGAGCTCGTCCTGCGGCCGGACGCGGTGCGGAAGGCGAAGGAGCGGGCGCTCGACTCCGGCGAGCCGCACAACCCGGCGCGGCGGATCTTCGTGCGCCGCATCCTGACCGTGCTCACCAATCAGGTCGTCGACACGATCGGCCGGCAGTACGTCGGCGAGGAGGACATCGAGGACATCCGCAAGGAGCTGGCCGAGGACGAGCGTGTGCACAGCGTTCTGGACCATCTCTGGCCGGAGCTCACACCGCAGCTCCTGGTCAGCGTGCTGCTGTCGTCGGCCGAGCGCCTGGCCGCGGCGGCGCCGCAGTTGAGCGCGGACGATCAGGCCGCGATCCTCCGCCCGATCGACGCGCCGTGGGCGGCCTCCGACGTATCGCTGCTCGACGAGGCAGCCGAGTTGATCGGTGAGCTCGACTCCACGGTGTCCGCCCGGAAACACCAGGCGGCCGCGGCAGCTGCGGAGGCCGAGGAGAACTGGAGGTACGCGAAGGAGGTCGTCCAGGTCCAGATGGAAGCGACCAACATCGTGGTGATGCCGTGGGAGATCGAGCAGTTCGAGAATCTGGTAGCTCGCCGGACGGAGCTGATCCGCAACCCTGGAACAGTTTCGGAGCGCGCGTCCGCCGACCGCAGCTGGGTCTTCGGGCACGTCATCGTGGACGAGGCGCAGGAGTTGTCGGCGATGGACTGGCGGCTCCTGATGCGGCGCTGCCCGCGGCGCTCGATGACGCTGGTCGGTGACATCGCGCAGGCCGGGACGGATGCCGGGGTGAAGTCATGGGCCGGCTTGCTCGAGCGGTACGCACCACGCCGCTGGCGCACCGCCGAGCTGACCGTCAACTACCGCACGCCGACCGAGATCATGACGGTCGCGGCCGATGTGCTCACCGCGATCGATCCGACCTTGCAACCACCGGTGTCGGTGCGCGAGGGCCACGACGAGCCGTGGATCCGCGCCGTACCGGGCAACGAGTTCGTCGACGCGCTCCGGGACGCGATCAAGACCGAGCGGGAGGCGATCGGTGACGGCCGGCTCGCGGTGCTGGTGCCAGGACCCCGGTACGACGAACTGGCCGCCGTACTGGATGATGTTGCCTACAGCAACGACCCGGCCGTACTCGATGCTCCGGTCGCCCTGCTCGATGCCACCCGGTCCAAAGGCCTTGAGTTCGACGCGGTCCTGATCGCCGATCCGGCCGGCATCATCGCCGAGTCTCCTCGAGGCCTCTCCGACCTGTACGTCGCCATCACCCGCGCCACCAAACGCCTTGGTGTCCTGGCCGATAGCGACGTACCGGAGGTGTTGCGGCGCTGACGGATCAGCACCCACACCACTTGGCCAGGGACTGGGTGGCCTTGGTCAGGACGGTGCCGAGCAGGGCCCGGTCCTGCAGACGTCCGCCGACGGTGACCTCGGCGTCGGCGGTCTTGTTACCGGAGAAACCGATGTATCGGGTCGCGACCCAGCGGGTGGTCGATCCGCTCCGGTAGGTGTAGACGAGGGTGGACACCCGCAGCGGACCCTGCCCTGTCGTCGACTTCATCGTGCCGTTCTGCAGACCGAGGATCTTCAGGCCTGGCGTGCCTGACTGTTGCTGGCAGCAACTACACGCGCCTGGGCCGGCGCCACCCCCGCCAGCATCAGCCCGGCCGTCCCCAGTGCGGCCAGGCCGATCAACGAGCGACGCGATGTAGTGATCAATCGCTTCATGCTTCTCCCCTTTGTTCGCTCTCTTAGCAGGTGAGACGCCGGTCACACTCGCCGGGTTGATCACGGAGTGGCACGTCCCCTTCCGAAATGGCGACAGTTGGCGCCGTCCAGTGAGAGCGTGACCACGCAGGGTGAGATTGCGGGTCAAATGTGTTAATTCCGTAACGTATGGCCTGCCGAAGCCCCCAGACCTGCCGTACTGTGCCGGGTCATGCACAGAAGTGAGCCGGCCCGCCCCGGTGTCTTCCGGTCGGTGCTCCTCTTTCTCCTGGTGAGCGCTCTGTCCGGCGCTCTCGTTGCCGGTCTGGCGCTCCCGCTGGCCGGCCTGGCCGGCGTGACCACGCAGACGGCGCACAACACCGTCCAGTTCCTCCCGCAGGACCTGGCGATCCCGGCGTCGCAGCAGAAGACGGTCATCCAGGCGGCGGACGGCTCGCTGATCGCGACCCTCTACAAGGAGAACCGCACCGAGGTCCCGCTGAAGGCGATCAACCCGATCATGCGGAAGGCGATCGTCGCGATCGAGGACGACCGGTTCTACGAGCACGGCGCGCTGGACGCCAAGGGCACGCTGCGCGCGCTGCTCCGGAACCAGACGGCCGGCGGTGTGTCCCAGGGCGGCTCCAGCATCACCCAGCAGTACGTCAAGCTCAGCCTGATCGCGAAGGCGAAGAGTCCCGAGGAGCGTGCGGCAGCGACCGCCGACACCTACGAGCGGAAGTTCGCCGAGCTGCGCTACGCGATCGCGGTCGAGCAGAAGGTCTCCAAGGACGAGATCCTGCACCGCTACCTGAACCTCGCCTTCTTCGGCGGCCGCTCGTACGGCGTCGAGGCCGCGGCCCGGCACTATTTCGGGGTGCCCGCGTCGAAGCTGAACCTGCCGCAGGCCGCACTCCTGGCCGGGCTGGTGAAGAACCCGGTCGGCTACGACCCGAGCGACAACCCGAAGCGGGCCAAGGACCGCCGCGACACCGTCCTGGCCCGGATGCGTGACCTCGGCATCATCACCGGCAAGCAGGCCCGGGCCGCGATGCGGACGGCTGTTATCGACCCGCGCAAGGTGCAGGTCGTGCCGAACGGCTGCGCGAACTCGAAGTACCCGTTCTTCTGCGATTACGTCGTGGCCAAGCTGAAGGAGAACCCGGTCTTCGGCCGGACCAAGGAGGACCGGGAGAACTACATCCAGACCGCCGGTCTGACGATCCGGACGTCGCTCGACCCGAAGATGCAGGCCGCCGCCCAGAGCTCGATCGACAAGCACTCCAAGCCGACCGACCAGGCGGTGGCCGCGATCACCGTGGTCGAGCCGACCACCGGTCTGGTGAAGGCGATGGCGCAGAGCAAGCCGTACGGGTTCAAGAAGAACCAGACGGCGTACAACTACAACGTCGAGAAGTCCTACCCCGGCGGGTTCGGCGGGTTCCAGAACGGGTCGACGATGAAGACGTTCACCATCGCCGCCGCGATCCAGAAGGGCGTCCCGCTCAACTACCGGATCAACTCCCCGCAGGTGCTCGACCTGAGCGGGCAGGAGTTCAAGACCTGCAAGGGCGTCGCCTCCGACGAGAACTACGTCCCGAAGAACTCGACCAGGACCGTCCCGGACCCGTCGATGATCGACGCGGCCCGCGCCTCGACCAACACCTACTTCCTGCAACTGTCCCAGCAGGTCGGCCTGTGCCCGATCGCCACGCTGGCGGCGCGGATGGGCATGCGCGATGCGCAGACCGAGAAGCCGCTCGAGCAGGTCCCGTCGATGACACTGGGCTCGGCCGGTCTGATCACGCCGATGATGATGGCCAGTGCATACGCGACCTTCGCGGCCCGCGGCGTGTTCTGCAACCCGCATGTGGTCACCGCGGTCGCCAGCGTCCGCGGCAAGACGATCGCCACCCCGGGCCGCAGTTGCAAGCCGGTGATGACCCCGCAGGTCGCGGACGGCGTCAACTACGTGCTGAACAAGGTTATGGAGCCAGGCGGTACCGGTAGCAAGATGAAGTTCGGCCGCAGCGACCTGGCCGGCAAGACGGGAACCACCGACGAGAACAAGGCCGTGTGGTTCGCGGGCTACTCGTCGAAGTATGCAGCCGCCTCCGTGGTCGCCGATGCGACGCCGCCGGCCAAGAACCTGATCGGTCAGGTCCTCAACGGCAAGAAGCTGCGCGACGCCTCCGGCTCCGGTACGGCGGGTCCGATCTGGGAGGCCACGATGCGCGGGATCCTGGCCGGGCTGCCGTCGTCGAAGTTCGTCCAGCCGGACGAGAAGACCATCCGCGGCAACGTCAAGGACCTGCCGATGGTGAAGGGGATGACGCCGGAGCAGGCCACCGCCGCACTCGTGGCGCTCGGCTTCAAGGTCTCGGTCTCCGACACCCTGGTCGACTCCGACGCGGTCTCCGGCACGGTCGCCTACACCAGCCCGCGGACCGAGGACGGCGCCCTGCCGGGTGCCATGGTCACGCTGTGGCTGTCCAACGGCAGCAAGGCGCCGCCGCCCACCAGTCCCCCACCGACAC
>NZ_SMKA01000292.1 GCF_004348455.1 Kribbella albertanoniae | reverse complement strand
GGGGAAGGGGTGGGGGCGGAAGTCTGATTTTTACATCGATTCACCTAGTGGCGCGAGACCCTGCGTTGCTGGAGACTCACCTAGTCGGATTCTGCCTGGCAAGGGAGCGTTGCGTGAGGTATTCATCGTGGGTTTCAAGGCGCAAGCTGATCGCAGCTGCCGCCGTACTCGCAGTAGTCGCGGGTGCGGTGGTTTCGCAGTCGGTCGGGTCGACCGCCTCGGCTGACGAGACGCCGCTGCAGACCCAGCTGGACCAACTGCTCACCAACAGCGCTTTCACCGGCTCCCAGGTCGACCTGGTGGTCCGGGACGCCGCTACCGGCGACACCCTCTACAACCGCAACGGCGGCAACCGCCTGATGCCGGCGTCGAACACCAAGCTGTTCACGTCGGCCGCTGCACTGGGTGTGCTTGGGCCGGCGTACAAGTTCCACACCGACGTGCTGGCGACCAGTCCGGTCAAGGACGGCAAGATCCTCGGCGACCTGTACCTCAAGGGGTACGGCGACCCGACCACACTGCAGGCGGACTACGTCGCACTGGCCCAGCAGCTCAAGGCAGCCGGTGTGCAACGCGTCGTCGGCAACCTGGTCGCCGACGACTCCTACTTCGACCGCGTCCGGCTCGGCGACGGCTGGGCCGGCGACGACGAATCGTCGTACTACTCCGCCCAGATCTCCGCACTGACTCTGGCTCCGAACACCGACTACGACTCCGGTACGGCGATCGTCGAGACCCTGCCCGGGGCCGCAGCCGGTGACCCGGTGAAGCTGACCATGGTCCCGGCCAACGGCGTACTGAAGATCGTCAACACCGCCACCACTGGCGCGACCGGCTCGGCCAACACCCTGGTCGTCGTGCGTGAGCACGGCACCAACACCGTCCGCGTCAGCGGCTCGTTCCCGCTCGGCGCTGCCAAGTCCACCAAGTGGGTGACGGTCTGGGAGCCGCAGCTGTACGCCGCCGACGTGTTCCGCCGGGCACTCGCCGCCGAGGGCATCAAGGTGCTCGGCCGCACCAAGGGCGCCACCACTCCGACTGGTGCCGCTGTGCTGGCCAAGGACGAGTCGATGACCGTGGGCGAACTGATGACGCCGTTCATGAAGCTCTCGAACAACATGCACGCCGAGCACCTGGTGAAGGCGATGGGCGCGGCCGTCAAGGGACAGGGCACCTGGCCGGCCGGTCTGGCCGTTGTCACCGACTACGCCAAGTCCAAGGGCGTCGACACCAGCACCATCCGGATCAACGACGGCTCCGGCCTGGCCCGCAAGGTCAACCTCACCTCGAACGCGATCACCACGCTGCTGCTCGCCGTACAGCAGGAGCCGTGGTTCCAGCAGTGGTACTCCGCACTGCCCATCGCGGGCAACCCGGACCGGTTCATCGGGGGCACATTGGCTTCCCGAATGCGCAATACTCCGGCCGCCAACAACCTGCACGCCAAGACCGGCACACTGACCGGTGCGACCGCGCTGTCCGGCTACGTGACCACCAAGGACGGCCGCAAGCTGGTCTTCTCGATGATCAGCAACAACTACCTGACCACGCCGCGCCCGGTGGAAGACGCCGTGGGTGTGCTGCTCGCCTCCTGGAGTGACCAGACTCCCCCGGCCGCGGCCGCCGTACCGGAGAACCGCCGCAGCACCCAGCCGGTCTGTGAGTCGGAGTGGGTCAAGGCCGCCTGTTAAACCAGTCGACAGTACGGCGCTCGTTCTCCACGCTGTGGACATGAGCGCCGTACTGCCAGACACCTTCACCGTGCGACCACCGACCAAGGACGACGCGAAAGCCGTCTACGAGCTGGTCCGCGACTACACCCAAGCTGTGATCGGTTTCCCCGACTACACCCTCGACGACGCCGTCGACGAGCTCACCGAGCCCGGGTTCGAGCCGGAGACCGACGGCTGGCTGGTCTTCGACGGCGACAGTCTGGTCGGCTACGGCTCCGTCTTCGGCAAGGGCGAGTTCCACGTCCTCGACATCGACGCCGTGACCAGCGACCCGGTCGTCGAGGCCTACCTGCTGGGTGAGATCACCCGCCGCGGCCGCGAACTGGGCGCCGCCCACGGACGGAGCTCCGTGCAGCTGGACACCGGCGTCTACCGCCTCGACACGGCTCGCCGCGAGCGCCTCGAGGCCCACGGCTACGTCCGCGGTACGACGTTCTACCGGATGCGCATCGACCACCAGGCGCCGGTGCCCGTGCCTGAGGTGCCCGCCGGAGTCGTCGTACGGCGTGGTACTCCGGACGAGCAGTCGCAGCGAGCAGCCCACCGCGTGGTGAGCGAGTCGTTCGCAGGGCAGTACGGCTTCGAGGTGCGCTCGTTCGAGGAGTGGCGCGCGTCGCACGAGGCCCAGTCGACCTTCGACTGGTCCGGGATGACGCTGCTCGAGATCGACGGTAAGGCCGTCGCAATGCGCGAGTGCACGGACGGCTTCGTCGAGGACGAGAACTGCAACTACATCGGCCGTCTGGGCGTCCTCGACGAGGCCCGCGGCAAGGGGCTGGCCAAGTACTTGCTCCGCGACCAGTTCGCCCTGGACGCCGCGGCCGGGCGCTCCGGCACCCTCCTGCACGTCGACACCAACAACCCGACGCCCGCGCTGGGCCTGTACCTGTCGGTCGGCATGCGGGAGTTCCTCGTCATCGACTCGGTGCGCTGCAAGGTCGACGTCTGAAGGGACGGCCGGCCGGGGCAGTCGCGGTCCGCCCCGGCTAGCCGTCAGTACTGGAGGGTGCGCTGCCCGACCGCACCGGCGTACACGGTCCGGATGCCGACCGGTCGGCGCAGGTCGAGGTGGACGAGCTGGTTACCGGCGCTCGTAGTGGCCAGCGGGCTGCAGCGCTGATTCTCGGGCTGATCCGACGCCAGCCGGTACAGGTACGCGGCGACGCGGACCGACTTGTCGTCCTGCTCGAGGATCCGGACGACCATGTTCGGCAGGCAGTAGAACGACGAGGTCATGTCCTGCGGCACCTCGACGAGCAGAACCGTCGGCTCCGCGGGATCAACCTGCACCGAGATGATCCGGGCCTCACCGGCCAGCAGCATCCGCGTCCGGCCGTACTTGAACTCGGACGGCGGCGGACCGTCGTCCGACAGCCCTTCCGTCACGCGAACGGTGACCACCGTCTCCGGCCCGGCCGGCTCCTGATCGGCGCGGGGTCGGTCGACCACGGCGAACGTCGCTCCACCAGCGACGAAGAGTGCGGTCACCATCGCCACCGTCACCCGGCTCCGCGTCTTGCGCCCGCGGGCGGCGCGCTCGACGTACTCGAACGGCGGCGCCTCCTCGGGCGTCTGCTCATCGACGTAGCGATTCAGCAACTCATGCATTCTCAGGCACCTCCTTGACCTCCAACAGCGGTTGCAGCGCCTGCCGCGCCCTGGCCAGCCGGGACTTCACCGTGCCCACCGGCACTTGCAACTCCTCGGCGATCTGATCCAGCGGAAGATCCATCACGTGATGCAGTACGACGACCGCCCGCTGGGCAGGTGGCAGCACAGCCAGCGCGGCCGCCACGTCCAGCGACTCTCCATCCGGTGGCGCCACCACCTCGGCCCGGCGACCAGTCAGCCGGGTGAGCGCCTTGGCCGCCGTCTGCTGCCGCCGGAGCCGGCTGATCAACGTCCGCACCGCCACCGACCGAACCCACGCCTCCGGGTCCTCGTACTTGCTGATCGACTCCCACCGGCTCAGCAGCTTCACGTAAGCGTCCTGCGCCACCTCTTCGGCATCAGCGCGCGACCCACCGATAGACACCAGTACGCCGATCAGCCGCGGCCAGCTCCGCCGGTACAGCACGGCCACGTCCGGCACCTGATCCCGATCCACCGAATCCCCCTCCGCGCGCTCCTGGTGGTAACACGCACCACACCCCCACCAGGTTCCACGAAATCCTGAACTTGTCGAGAGGAGATCTGAGAGATTACTCTCGAAACATGTCTCTCAGAAATCCGTACGGCGATTTCGAGATCACCGACCCACAGGCGATGCGGGCGCTGGCTCATCCCGTCCGGCTGGCCGCGCTCAGCTGGCTGCAGCGCCACGGCCCGGCGACGGCGACCCAGCTGTCCGAGCACGTCGGAGCCTCCCCTTCGGTGACGAGCTGGCACCTGCGCCACCTGGCCAACTTCGGTCTGGTCGTCGACGGCCCTCCACCGACCGGCACCGACAAACGCCAACGCTGGTGGCGTGCCGCAGCTCGCGGCTTCCGCCTGGACATGCCCGACACACCCGAGGGCGCCGAGGCGGCACGCCTGCTGAGCGGCCAGATGCTGACTCAGGCCGTCGCCACCGCCCAGCACTGGCAGCGCGACATCGAACCCACCCTCGACACCGAGTGGGCCCGCGTCGGTGGCGTCTCGAACACGGGCGTGCTCGTCACCGCCGACGAGGCCGCGGCAATTCAGCAGGCGATGGAGCAAGTCCTCGCGCCCTACGTACGACGTACAGGCGACGACGATGCTCCGGACGGCGCCCAGCTCGTCCGGTTCCTGCGCTTTTCCTTGCCCGAAGCAACAGAATGACCAGTCCGGGGGGACACATGCCGACACCCAGTCTTTGGCGCGACCGCAGGTTCCGCACCGCGTGGTCCGCGCAGACCGTCTCCGAGTTCGGCGACCGCATCACCGAGCTCGCCCTGCCGCTGATCGCGGTCACGATGCTGAATGCCTCACCGAGCCAGGTCGGTCTGCTGACCGCAGCGGTCTGGTTACCGAACCTGCTCGGCCTCTTCATCGGCTCATGGGTCGACCAGCGGCAGGACAAGCGACGGTTGATGATCGCCGCCGATCTGGCCCGGACCGTCCTGCTGCTCTCGCTACCGGTGGCGTACTGGCTGGATCTGCTCGGCCTCGGGCAGCTCTACACGATCGCGATCCTCGCCGGACTCGCCGATGTCGTCTTCAGCGCCGGGTACGCGACGTTCTTCGTCCGGCTCGTCGCCCGCGAGCAGTACCTCGAGGCCAACAGCAAGTTCTCCGCGACCCGCTCACTGTCCTTCATGGGTGGGCCGGCCATCGGTGGCGCCCTGATGCAGTGGCTGACCGCGCCGATCGCGATGATCGTGGACGCGGCGTCGTTCGCCTTCTCGGCCTTCCAGCTCAGCCGGGTGAAGGCCGATCCGGGCCCGGCCGACGACGACGTACCCGAACCGTTCCTGACCAGGGTGCGTTCGGGCATGCGTTACGTCCTCACGCACCCGTACCTGAAGGGCAGCCTGGGCTGTGCGACCACCGTCAACTTCTTCACGATGATGTCGTCGGCCCTGATCGTCCTCTACGCCAGCCGCGAGCTCAGCCTGCCGGCCGGCACGATCGGCCTGGCCTTCGGCATCGGCGCGGCCGGCGGCCTGCTCGGCGCGATCGCCGCCACTCCCCTCAGCCGGATCTTCGGCGCAGGCCCGGTCGTCGCCGCGGGCACGATCGTCTTCCCGGGTGGGATCGCGATCGCCGTCCTCGCCGACGGCCCGCTGTGGGCCCGCGCCGCCACACTGGCGGCCGCCGAGTTCGTCATGGCGTTCGCGGTGATGTGCTTCGACGTCCCGCTGAACGCGATCCAGGCCGCCGTCGTCGACGACAACCTGCGCAGCCGCGTGTACGGCGCGTTCAGCAGCATCAACTACGGAGTCAGGCCGCTCGGTGCGGTCGTCGGCGGTTTCCTCGGCACCTGGATCGGCGTTCGGGAAACCATCCTCGTCTCCGCCACCGGCGGCCTGTTCGCCGTACTGTGGCTGATCCGCTCCCCGATCCTGAAAACCCGAGACCTCGAAAGTCTCCGCCCGCCACAGCACACCGAGCAAAGCTGACCGAGCGCTCCCCTCCCCCCGGCCGAGTGCGTTTGCTGGTGGGTTTGCGGAGTGTGGCTGCCTGTCCTTGGCAGTACGACTCCGTGAATCTGCGGTTCGTACCCCGGGTCGGGAGGCACACTCCCTAGTCGTGGACTGGGAGGTCTTCGGCGTCGTCGACCTTGGTGACCGTGGTGCGCAGTGGGACTTCCTTGATGAACAGGACTGCGATGAGGCTGACGGCCGCACAGGCGGCGGCGATCAGGAAGATGCGGCCGGTGGCGTCGCCGTACGCGTGCCGCACCAGCTCGGCCAGTTGCGGCGGGAGGTGGTTGACGTCGAGCAGGCTCTGACCGCTGCCGGAGGCCTGTCCACGGGCACTCGCCGGTAGGCCGGCGAGGATCAGATCCTTGACGCGGGCCGCCAGTACAGCGCCGAGGGCCGCGACACCGACTGCACCACCGAGGCTGCGGAAGAACGAGACGGTCGCACTGGACGCGCCGATCTGCGAGACGTCGACAGTGTTCTGTACGGCGAGCACCAGGTTCTGCATCATCATGCCCATGCCGATGCCCATCGCGAGCATGCCGAGGCCGACGTACCAGTACGGCGTCTCGTGGTCGATGGTGCCGAGGATGACCAGGCCGATCACCAGCAGGATGCCGCCGCCGATCAGGTACCGCTTCCACCTGCCGAACCGCGTGATCATCTGGCCGGACCCGACCGAGCCGAGGAACGAACCGAGCATCATCGGGATGGTGAGCAGACCGGCCTCGGTTGGACTGTAGCCGCGGGCGATCTGGAAGTACTGCCCGAGGAACAAGGCGCTGCCGAACATCGCGACACCGACCGCGAGGCTGGCCACGATCGCCAGCGCGGTGGTCCGCTCGCGGACGACCTTCAGCGGGACGAGCGGCTCGGAGACCCGGCTCTCGACCAGGATGGCGAGTGCTCCGAAGACGACTGTGCCGCCGACGAAGAGCGCGGACTGCCAGGACATCCAGGGGAAGTCGTGTCCGGCGAAGGTGACCCACAGCAGCGGCAGGCTGGCCGCGATGCTGATCAGGATCGCGCCGAGGTAGTCGACCTTGACCTTGCGCTTCAGCAGCGGGAGGTGCAGGTACTTCTGCAGGATCACCAGGCTGACCACGGCCAGCGGTACGCAGACGTAGAAACACCAGCGCCAGCCGAGCCAGGAGGTGTCGACGATGACGCCACCGATGAGTGGACCGGACACGGTCGCGACGGCCATCACGGCACCCATGTAGCCGGAGTACCGGCCGCGGTTCCGGGGCGGGATCGCCGCACCGATGATCGCCTGGGCCAGCGCCATCAGGCCGCCCATCGCGAGTCCTTGCAGCACCCGGGCGCCGATCAGGAAGGGCACGTTGTGCGCCATACCGGCCAGCGCGGAGCCGACCACGAAGAGCGAGATCGCCAGCTGTACAAGGAGTTTCTTGCTCATCAGGTCGGCGAGCTTGCCCCAGATCGGGGTGGACACGGTGGTGGCCAGCAGGCTGGCGGTCAGCACCCACGTGTACTGCGTCTGGGACCCCTGGAGGTCGGCGATGATCGTCGGCAGTGCGTTGCTGACGATCGTCGAGCTGAGCATCGCCGTGAACAGCGCGGACAGCAGGCCGATCAGGATCTCGAGGATCTCGCGGTGGGTGAGTTCCGGCGTACTGGGCAGTGGACGCCGGGTCTCGAGGACAGTCATCAGTCTCCCGTTGGGTTCGAACGCCTCACGGAGTCGGCAGCCTCGGTCACGGCCCGGGCGAGTCGCTGCAACACGTTGGCAGCCTCGCTCAGCGCGTCGTCGTCGAAGTCCACCAAGGCGGAGCGCAGTTGCTTGGTGTAGGCGGCATACAGGTCCTCCAGCCGGGCCTTGCCGGCATCCGACACGCGGACCAGTCCGACCCGGGCATCTGCCGGGTCAGGCCGACGACTCACCAGTCCGTCGGCCTCGAGGGTGGTCAACTGCCGGCTCACGACCGAGGCGTCGACGCCGAGCTTGGCGGCGATCTCCCCGCCGCGCTGCTCACCGTCACGCATCAGGACCTTCAGCACACTGGCGTCGGACCGGCGCAGACCGCCGTTGCCCGGCATCAGGTGCTTGTGCTCGATACAGCGCACGGCCCGGATCAGCGAACTGACCCCTTCGAGCAGTTCCTGGGCCGACGCGTCCCGCTCTACCCCCGGGACGAGGGGATGCTGAGCTAGTTGCATAACTCAACTATATACACGATTAGTTGGTTTCTGCAACCATATGTGCAGAACGCTGGGCTTCGGCTACCCAGCGTGAGGTCAGCTCAGGTCGCCGTTGAGGCGACCGAGAAGGCGACCGAGGTCGGCGAGGTCCTCGGGGTTCCAGCGGGTCAAGAGGGCGCGGAACTGCAGTTGGCGCTGGGCGCGCAGAGCACCGAAGCGTTCGGCGCCGAGCTCGGTGAGTTTGAGCAGCCGGGCCCGGCCGTCGTCCGGGTCGCCGACACGCTCGAGAAGACCAAGGCTCTCCAACTGAGTGATCCCGCGGCTGACTGTGGACTTGTCCAGCCCCAGGGACTGCGCGACATCGGAAGCCCGGACCCCGACCCCGGCGCCGCCCATGAACTCGACCTGCGAGATCAGCGCATACCCGGCCGCATCCATATCGGGGTGCACTCGGCGGGCCATCATCATCGAGGCCGACCGCGCCCGCCGGAACAGCGCAGACAACTGCTGCTCGATGTCCGCCACCAGCGGCTCGCTGGCCTGCTCGACCTCAGGTGACGTCATCGGACCACGATCCCGGCATCGCGCAGCGCCTTCTTCACGTCGGCGATCCGGAAGTCACCGAAGTGGAAGACACTCGCAGCCAGTACGGCGTCCGCCCCGGCCTCGACCGCGGGCGGGAAGTGCTCGGGCGCACCCGCTCCCCCACTGGCGATCAGCGGCACGTCGACCACTGCACGCACCGCCCGGATGAGCTCCAGGTCGAACCCCTTTTTGGTGCCGTCGGCATCCATCGAGTTCAGCAGGATCTCGCCCGCACCCAGCTCGCACCCGCGCCGGGCCCACTCGATCGCGTCCAGTCCGGCCGACCGCCGGCCGCCGTGCGTGGTGACCTCGAAACCACTCGGCTGATCGGGCGAACGCCGTACATCGAGGGACAGCACCAGCACCTGGTTGCCGAACCGGTGCGCGATCTCCTTGATCACCTCAGGCCGCGCGATCGCGCCGGTGTTGATCCCGACCTTGTCCGCCCCGGCCCGCAGCAGCCGGTCCACGTCCGCCGCCTCCCGCACTCCCCCGCCCACGGTCAACGGGATGAAGACCTGCTCAGCCGTCCGCCCGACCACGTCGTACGTCGTCTCCCGCGACCCCGAGGACGCGGTGATGTCGAGGAAGGTCAGCTCGTCGGCCCCTTCGGCGTCGTACACCTGAGCCATCTCGACCGGATCCCCGGCATCGCGCAGCCCGGTGAAGTTGACACCCTTGACCACCCGCCCGGCATCGACGTCCAGACAAGGAATCACCCGCACAGCAAGAGTCACCCGCAAAGGATATCCGGCCCCCGTTCAGTTCTGGCTGAACAGTCCCGCCCTGTGAGGCATCCTCGGAGGGATGCCGGATCGACAACGGTGCTACCCGGGTAGTACCGTCGGATCATGGCTGTTGAGAAGCTGAGTATCTCCCTTCCGGACACTGTGGCCACCCGCGCCCGGCGTGCGGCCGAACGAGCCGGTCTCCCCTTGTCCGCCTGGCTGGCCGAGGCCGCCGAGACCGCGGCGAATCTGGCCGAAGCCCATCTGGCCGCCGAAGAGTACGAGGCGATCTACGGCGAGCCCGATCCGCAGGAACTGCAGGCCGGCCGCGCGCAACTGGCGGAGGTCGGTGTCATCATCGGCGCTGCCGAGGCGCCGGAGTACGCGGCCAGCCGCACGGCGGCATTGGCTCGTCTGCTCGGACTGGCCGAAGAAAAGCGGCTCGGATGACCGCCTTGATTCTGGACGCCGGCGCGCTGATCCACGTGGAGAACCAACCACGGGGGCGGGTGTACGGCCTGTGTCGCGACGCCCTCGACAGTGGAATTCAAGCGCGGATTCCGACAGTCGTGCTGGCGCAGGTGTGGCGCGCCGGCCCACGACAGGCGCCCATCGCCACGCTACGCCGGATCTGTAAGACGATCCCCTTCACCGACGACACGGCCGAGGCCGTCGGCCGCCTTCTCGCACTGTCAGGTACGGCGGACGTGGTGGACGCAGCCGTCGTGGTGGCCGCACTCAGTCACGGTGGAGCAGTCCTGACCTCGGATCCCAGCGACATCAGCAAGCTCGCCGACGCCGCGGGCATCGCCATCCCCCTGGTAGTTCTTTGACGCGCTTTGGTCCTAGACCTTAGGTCGAGAACGGCCAGAGGGGGCTGACGGCAACCATCAGCCCCCTCTGGAGATGCAACGGCGGAGGACCGAGGTCTACTTCCTGGCCTTCTCGATCACCCCTCGCGAGGCAATCGACCCGTGTCAACCCTTACCGCCAGGTCGGCCGCTGCATCAACCTGCAACTGCATTTCATTGTCACGATATCAGCACGGAGGGTAACGTTCAAAACGCTACCTGACTTCGACGTGAGGATACGAATGACGGATATTCGAAGGCTTATCGCGAGTGGCCTGGTCCTTGCGACCATGCTCGGCTTGACCGCATCTCCAGCAAACGCGCAGACGCAGGAGACCGACCCCACCACCTGTGCGTACGTTGCGGAAGTCTCTGTCGTAATGGACGGCCAGACCGAGGCGAAAGGTTTCGACTCGAGCCGCGGAGACTTGACTCCGGAACCGAGCAGAACGACGGATGGGTGCGAGGCGGCGGACCAGGGCGGACACGCACCGCAGGACGACTTCGGCAGCAAGGTGTTCACCTCCAAGGCGCCCACCTATCACAAGTCGGATACCAACTCTACGTTCGATGCCCAGACCAACTTCGTCGCAGGCCTTCCCACCGCCTTTGGGTTCAAGGTGAGCCAGGCATTGATCAAGGTGGCAATCAGTCCCGTATCCGTCGCCAATGCCACTCGAACCCCGCCGAACTGTAGCTACAACAAACCAGGGGTCTCAGTCGACTACCTTTTCCACTGGTCGTGCAGCAAGCAGGAGGCCGAAGTCGACTACCGATTCACCGGCAAATGGGTTTTCCGAGTCAACATCGGGGGACAAACCGGCACCGCCACGATTAGTTGGAAATTCGACTACATCATCTACACCCGTATCGGATGATTTAGAGGTTGGCGTAGGCCCGCGGAGATTGTCCGCGGGCCACGCTTCTTTGCGCCTTACTTCCAGGCTTTGCGGCGGGTGTCGGCTGCTTTGACGGGGCGGGTGGATTCCCAGACTCGGCGCCAGTGGGCTGAGGTGGCGGGGCCGGTTTGGGTGGG
>NZ_SMKA01000291.1 GCF_004348455.1 Kribbella albertanoniae | reverse complement strand
GGGGTGGTGACGGCTTGGAGGAGGAGGGCGGTGGCGGCCAGGGAATGGTTGCCTGCGGCAAGGGGGAGGAAGGTGACGCTGATGCCTGCGGCGAGGGTGACGGCGGCGAAGACGAAGGACGGCATCAACAGGCCGCTGCCGCGCAGGCCGCCAAGGACCTTGACGTGGGGCGCTTCGGTGCTGGTCCGGTCGGCGATACCGGTCGCGGCGATCAGTACGACGAGGGCGACGGCCGCGGCGATCACGAACAGCGCGTCGAAGCTGATCACGCCCGTCAGGTAGACGCCGAGCGGTAGGCCGGCCACGGCCGGGATGCCGACGATGACGCCGTACAGGCCGAGTGCTTCACCGCGTCGGTGGGCGGGTGCCAGGTCGGCGATCAGGGCGACTCCGGCGACCACGTTGATGGCCAGGCCGGCGCCGCGGATCACACAGACCAGTACGACGATCGGCAGCGACGAAGTGGTGAGCAGGAGCAACGCGGGTGCGCCCATCAGGACCAGGCCGAGGCCGAGGACGATGCGGTAACCCCAGCGGGCCAGTATGCGGGGGACCAGGAGTTCGACGGCGACCGCGGAGAGCATCATCGCGCCGGTCGCGAGTCCGGGTCCGATCGAGGCGGAGCCGTTGGCCGCGAGGTAGAGCGGGATCACCGAGGTCAGCAGGTACATGCTGAGCCCGGAGCCGAGGCAGATCACCAGTACCCGGGCGAACTGCCCGTCGATCAGTGGGCGGACCTGCTCAACGGGGATGGTCATGCCGATCACGCTAGGGCTGGATCGGCCTCCGCTACAGGTCCAGTTCTGGCTACGTGGAGAGAACCAATTGGTCGGTGATGAAAGCAGCCAGCCGGTCGAGACCTACCTGCAGCTCGGCGGGAGTTACGGCACTGCAGGACAGCCGAAGGGCGTTGACCGGCGCGTCCGTGTCGTAGAAATGACTCATCGGCGTCCACAGCACGCCGTACTCGCGGGCTGACTTGGTCAGCAGTGCATCGTCGACGGCGAACGGCACGGTGACGACGACGAAGAAGCCGCCGGACGGGACCGTCCAGCTGATCTCGCCGCCCGGGAAACGCGCGGCCAAACCGTCGGTCAGCACGCGCAGATTGTCGGCGTAGATCTCCCGCTCACGCTGGTTGGCCGCGGTCAGGCTGAAGTCGCAGTCCAGCAGCTTGCCGCCGATGACCGCCTGTGCGATCGGTGACGTGTTGACGGTGACCATGCTCTTCAGCTTCGACAGTTCGTCGGCGAACAGGCCTCCGGTGCTGACGGTTTGGTCTGCGACGACGTAACCGACCCGGGCACCAGGCAGCCCGGTCTTGGCGAACGACCCCAGATAGACAACGCGGCGTTCGGTGTCGAGCGCCTTCAGCGTGGGCAGCCGATCAACACCAGCGGCCGGGAAGAGCCCGTACGGATTGTCCTCGAGCAGCAGCAGATCCTCAGCCGCGGCGATTTCCAGCAGTCGGTGCCGAGTCGCCAAATCCAAACGACGGCCCGACGGGTTGGCGAAGTCCGGCATTACGTAGAAGCCCCGTGGACGCAGGCCATCGGCGCGAGCGGCTTTCACCACGGCGAGCAGCTCGTCGAGATCGGGTACCGGCAGCATCGGCAGGTCGACCACACGAGCAGCGCCCGTGATTCCGACGTACGCCGGGGCTATCGCCAGCAGCACGTCCGTTGCGTCGGCCCGGAGCGCGCGCAGCGTGAGCAGCATCGCCTCCTGGCATCCAGCGGTGACGACGATCGCCTCGGGGGCGACGTGAATGTCCTCGTCGACCGCAAGATTGCGGGACACCAGCTCGTGCACGATGCCCTTGGTCCGCCCGTACTGCAGGATCGTCCGCCGCACCGTCGGCTCGTCGAGACCCCGCTCGCGCAGGTGTGCCGCAAAGCGCGATAGGTAGCGCGGTATGTCGTCGAGATCGAAGAACTCCTCGGTCGGCCGACCCGCGGCCAGCGAGATCGCCTCCGGATAGTGATGCGAGATCTCGTTCAGGAAGTTCATCGAGTTCAGTGCGCGATCGGTGAGCGACGCGTGCAGGGTGCTGATCTCGAGGTCGGCCATCAGCTCCGCCCCGTCACCAGGTCAGCGACCGCGGCCAGGTCGGCACAGCCGGCCAGCAGCATCGCATCCCGCAATTCGCGGCCGAGCAACGTGAGCGCTTCCTCGGCCGCTCCGGCAGCGAGTGCCCACAGCAACGGTCTCCCGACCAGTACGGCGTCCGCGCCGATCGCGAGTGCCTTCAGTACGTCGGTGCCCCCGCGGATCCCGCTGTCCAGCAGCACCGGGAAGTCGTTGCCGACTGCATCGATGACGGAGCCGAGGGCATCGATCGAGGCCGGGGCTCCGTCGAACTGGCGGCCGCCGTGGTTCGACACCACCACGCTGTCGGCGCCCGCGTCGATGGCGGCGAGCGCGTCTCGCGGATCGAGAATCCCCTTCACCAGCAAGGGAATCTCGGTCACCGACCGCACCCACTCGAGGTCGCTCCAGGAGAACGTCGGGTCGAACGCAGCGGCGGTATGCGCAGCCACCGCGGAGGCGCCGTTCAGCGCACTATGTGCCTCTGTGTATTTGTCGACAAGATTGGCCGCAGTGACCTCGGTAGGCAGCACGAAGGAGTTGCGGACGTCGCGCAACCGGCGACCCATCACGGGCACGTCGGCCGTGACCATCAGCGCGCTGCACCCGGACGCGGTCGCCCGGTCGATCAGCGCTCGCACAGCCCCGCGGTCGTGCAACCAGTACAGCTGGAACCACGACGGCGCGATCGCAGCGATCTTTTCCAGCGGCACGCTGCTCAGGGTGCTGATGATGTAAGGGATTCCGGCCTTGGCGGCAGCTTCTGCGAGGAAGAGCTCGCCCGCCGGATGGAACAGTCGCTGGTAGGCCATCGGCGCGACAGCGACCGGCAGAGCGGCCGCCGTACCGAGAATCGTGGTTGTGGTGTCGGGTGACTCGACACCGCCGAGGATTCGGGGAGTGACGGTGATTGCGTCGAAGGCGGAGCGGTTGCGGCGCAGGGTTAGCTCCGCGCCGCTGCCCCCGGCAACGAAGTCGTGGACGGCGGGAGACAGCGCGGAGAGTTGTTCGTAATCGGCCAACGCCTCAGCCATGGGAGAAGATCCGACTGAGCCAGGCAGCGGCTTCCGCGGTCGCTCGCCGCCCGCCGTCGAGAATGCCCGCCATGGCGAAGAACCCGTGCACCATCCCGTCGTACCGGCTGAGCGTGGTCGGCACTCCGGCAGCGTGCAGCTTCTCCGCGTAGAACTCACCCTCGTCACGCAACGGGTCGTACTCCGCCGTGATCACCAGGGCCGGCGGGAGGTCTTCGTGTGACGAGGCGAGCAGCGGTGAGGCGAGCGGATCGAGGCCGTCGAGAGCATCGGTCAGATAGTGGTTCCAGTACCAGCCGACCGAGGTCTTGTTGAACAGATGCGGATCGTCGCCAGTGACCATCGACGGGGTGTTCGCGCCGTACCGGGTGTTCGGGTAGACCAACAGTTGCCCGGCCAGCGCCGGACCCTTGTCCCGGGCAAGCAATGTCGTTGCCGCAGCCAAGTTTCCGCCGGCGCTGTCACCACCGACGACCAACCGCGACGCGTCCACCTGCAGCTTGTCAGCGTTCGTGGCGATCCATTGCGTGGCGTCGTGACAGTCGTGAACCGCGGTCGGGAACGGGTGCTCCGGCGCGAGCCGATACCCGACGGTGATGACCTGACACGGTACGGCGTTCGCCAGCCGGCGGGTGATGCCGTCGGCGGTGTCGATACTGCCGAGCGTCCAGCCACCGCCGAAGAAGTAGATCAGGGTCGGCAACGGCCCAGCCAGATCCGGCCGGTAGAGCCGAAGTGGCAGCCCGGCATCGGTGCAGAGATCCTCGACGTAGTGGACAGGCTCGGCCTGACCGCCCGCCTCCTGGATCGAGGCCAGGTCGGCGGCGCGTGCCTCGGCCAGCGTCTGGGTGTAGAGCTGCGGTACGGCGCGGGCCTGGCGCTCGGCGCGCATCGCCTCCACCTGCGGGTCCAGCGGCATGAGCTCACCCCAATCGGATCAGTATCTACTGGGCCGATCCGATGCAGCTCCGCGAAGAGCGGCATCGGATCACTCGACGACAGATCTACCGCACCAGCTTCAAGGGTACGGACGCGGCCATGGCCTGGTAGCCGGCGTCGTTCGGGTGGATGTGGTCACCGGAGTCGTAGAGCGGGTTCAGCTTGCTCGGGGCGGCCGGGTCGCGCAGCACCTTGTCGAAGTCGAGGACGCCGTCGAACTCGCGGCTCGACCGCAGATAGCTGTTCACCGCCTGGCGGTTGGCTTCCTTGGCCGGCGTCCAGCTGTCGGTGCCGCCCATCCCTTCGAACGGTGTGATCGTGCTGACGATGCTACGCAGTCCACGCTGCTTGACCTGGGTGTTGAGCTGCCGCAGCGCACCGATGATCTCGGCCGCGGAGTCGTCGGACATCCAGAGGTCGTTGACGCCGAGCTCAGTGATGACGGTCCGTACGCCGGTCTGCGGGAACACGTCTTCGTTCAGGCGGGCCAGCGCGTTCACGCCGACCTCGTGGAAGCCGGGGAACGCGCCGTTGTCGGAAGGCTCGGTGCCGTCGTGGTTGAGCCGGCTGCCGGCCAGTCCGGCGTTCAGCACGCCCGGGAACGGCTTGCCGGTGGCGGCCAGTCGCTCGGCGAGCTGATCCGGCCAGCGGTTGTTCGCGTTGAAGGTGCTGGCGGTGCCGTCGGTGATCGAGTCGCCGAGGACGACGATCGAGCCCCTGGAATCCTCGGTCTGGACGTCGACGCCGGACAGGAAGAAGAAGCAGCAGCGCCGGGTCAGCGTGTACGCCGCTCCGCCGGACTCGGTCACCAGGTTCGACGGACCGACGAAGTTCTCCTGCAGTGACGAGCCGTGGAAGGTTGTCGGGCCGGTGTTCACCGGGAAGTACAGGCTGACCACGAGGTCGTCCAGGTTGCCGAGTTCGAACTGCAGCGGGTCGCTGAGCAGCTCGCTACCCTTCACCATCGACGCCGTACCGGAGCCGCTGAACGTCAGTGTGCGCAGGGTGTTCGGGTCGATGTCGGACAGCTCCGGCGTCGCCTTGTTGGGTTTGGCAACAGTGGCCGCACCGACGGTGACCGTCTTCTCGCCGTAGATGTTCGACAGCCGGATCCGGATCTTGTCACCGCCGACGGACGGGCGCACCACGAGCCGGACGCTCTGGTCGGTCAGGCCGAGGTTGGTCGACCCGGCCGCGTTGCCGTGCGTGACGGCAGTGGCCCAGGTACCGACCCAGGGGTTGGCGTGCTGACCCCCGCCGCCGTAACTCGCGCCGGCCAGGGTCGACCCGGCCAGAGTCAGTGCGGCAGTCAGTGCGACCGCGCGCCATTGCTTCGGAACATGCATGGACGGACCTCCCGGCGGAATGGAATCGGTCGGAACGTATTACGCATTCTTCGGGCCGGTCAATGCATCGGCAAATGCTTGTTTCGAATGCTTCCGGTGGCGGTTAGCGAGGGGTTCGTACCTCCGGTTCGCAGGGGTATACCTTCGCCCGGGAGCCACGGTGACCGGGCGGCTTCGGAGAGCGACGAAACCGTGTGCAGCATGCGGTTTCCGGCTCTGTTCAGGTGCTGGGTGGTCCAGTAGAGTCTCGGCACGGCTGGGGTCGCCGTTCGGGGTGAGGAGAAACTCTTTAATGCCACCTGAATTCGTGCTGCCCGAAAATTCCGGCAATTACGTGCGCCGGGTCCTGGAGTTGTTCGCGCAATTCGGCGATCGGCCGGCGCTGGTGCGCGGGACCCGGCGGGCGTCGTACGGCGAGCTGTCCGCGGATGTACTGCGGATCGCCGCCGCGCTGCGGGACGCCGGGATCCGGCCGGGCAGCAAGGTGCTGGTGATGGCGGCGAACTGCTTCGACGCCCCGGCGCTGCAGCTCGCCCTGCACCTGCACGGCTGCCGCGTGTTGTGGTGCGCGCCGATCACGTCCCGCCGGGAGATCGATCGGTTCGCGGTGCTCGCCGATGCCGACGCTTTCGTGTACGACGAGGCCGCGGAGCTCGGGAGTGAGCTCGCAACCGCGCTCGCGCCGATGCCGTCGTACGGGCTGGACGATCTTGTCGCTCGCGTCCCTGCGTCGCCCTATGTGGTGGGAGATGTGCCGGCGCCGGATTCGGTGCTGCAGACGAGTGGGACGACCGGGGATCCGAAGCTCGTCCACCACACGCAGACGTTCTACGAGCAGATCCTCGAGTTGGCCGCAGCCTTTGTGGACAACGGGTTTCCGCTGCTGCGGCACTACTCGGGTTCGCCGCTGTGGCTGGCCAGTGGGCAGATCACCAGCCTGTTCAATCTGTTCACCGGTGGGGTGCTGTTCCTGACCGACACGTGGTCGCCGGAGGAGTTCTATCGGACCGTGTCGACCGAGCGCATCACGTCGACCTTCCTGACCCCGCCGATGCTCTACGAGGTCCTGGACCATCCGGGCAGCGCCGACATCGACTGCACCAGCCTCTTCATGCTGAACGTCGGGGCCGGGCCCGCGACTCCGGCCCGGTTGCGGCAGGGGATTGTGCGGTTTGGGCCGGTGCTGCGGATCGTCTACGGGCTCAGCGAGGCAGTGGTCGTCGCCGTCCAGCCCGGTCTGACCGAGGATCCGGATCATCCCGAGCGGCTCGCGTCGGCCGGGACGCCGTACGGCGATGTGGAGCTGGAGATCCGGGACGAGGCCGGCCGGGTGCTCGAGGCCGGGCAGGACGGCGAGATCTGGGTTCGGAGCCGGCTGACCTTCGCGGGCTACCTGGGTAAGCCGGAACTGACTGCGGAGACCCTGGTCGACGGCTGGCTGCGGACGCGCGACATCGGGCATGTCGATGCCGACGGCTACCTTTTCCTGGTCGACCGGGTGCAGGACATGATTCTGACCAAGCGTCGCAGCTGGCCGATCTACTGCCGGCCGATCGAAGATGCGCTCGGCAGTCATCAGGCCGTCCGGGCCGCGGCGGTGATCGGCGTACCGGATCCGGTGCTCGGCGAGGCCGCGCACGCCTTCGTGGTCCGGCGGGATGTGGTGTCGGCCGCGGAGCTGCAGCAGTGGGTGACCGACGAACTGAGCGAGGTCTGGGCGCCGGCCGCCATCGACTTCGTTCCGGAACTGCCGCTCACTCGCAGTGCCAAGGTCGACAAGGTTGCCCTGCGCAAGCTTCATGCCGAACTCCATCCGTCATGAACGCACGCCGTGGGTTGGTGATCCTGTTCGTCGCGGACGTGTTGTCCGCGGTGGGCAGCCGGATCACGATGGTGGCGATTCCGTGGCTGGTGCTGGTGACCACCGGCAGCGCGGCGCGGATGGGGCTGGTGGCGGCGGTCGAGCTGGTGCCGTACATCGTGGTGAGCATCATGGCCGCGCCGGTGATCGACAGGCTGGGCCCTCGCCGTACGGCGATCTTGGCGAATCTGGCGAGTGCGATCGCGGTGGCCGCGATCGCGGGGATGGCCACGATCGATTTCGCCGTACTGCTGGTGCTGGTTGCGGTCGCCGGTGCGCTGCGAGGTGCTGCTGATCGGTCGAAGGAGCTGCTGGTCCGGCCGATGGCGGAGGCAGCTGGGGTTCAGCTGATCCGGATCACGTCGTTGCACGAGGCGTTCGCCCGCGGCGCGACTTTGCTCGGCGCACCGCTCGGCGGGCTGCTGATCTACTGGACGGATGCGGCGTCGGTGTTGTGGATCGACGCGGTCACGTTTCTCGTGTGTGGGCTGCTGATTGCCGGCTTCGTTCGTCCGCCGGAGGTGGTGTCGGCGGCCCGGCCGGACAAGTACTTCCGGTCCCTGGCTGTCGGCTTCTCCTATGTACGGCGGGACGCGTTGCTGGCGACGATGCTGATCACCACGTTCACCATGAACATCTTCGCCAGTGCCAGTACGGCGGTCTTCATCCCGATCTGGGTTGCGGACGAACTCGGATCCCCGGCGGGTCTCGGTCTGACCCTCGGTGCGTTCGCGGCCGGCGCACTCCTCGGCAGTATCGCCTTCGCCGTCTGGGCGACGAAGCTGCCGCGGTACCTGACCTTCGCGCTCGGTGCGTTCATCGGCGGTAGTCCGCGGCTGCTGGTGCTCGGGCTGAGCGACAGCCTGGAGTTGGTGGCCGTGGTGACGTTCCTGTCGGGGATCGGGATCGCGGCGATCAACCCGGTCTTCGGCGCGGTCCTGTACGAATATGTCCCGAAGGACCTGCAGGCGCGGGTGATCGGGTTGGTCGCAGCCACGTCGTTCGCCGGTCTGCCCCTTGGTGCGTTGCTGGCCGGGGAACTGGTGAGCGGGTTCGGCCTGCTCCCGGCGCTGATCGGATCCGGGATCGCCTGCTTGATCATCAGCGTCTACCCGTTGCTCCGGCGTGGGCCGGGCAAGGTGCTCGATACCCCAGCCCCGGTGGAGGCCAGATGACCGAGGACACCGACCCCTATTGCCTGCGCCCCGGAGAGAGCTCGGAACTGCTCGCTGGGCATCCGTGGCGGCGCTTCGTCGTACTGGGTGACAGCGTGGCGGAGGGGTTGTGCGAGCCGGTCGAGGGATACAGCGACCTGCAATGGGCGGCTCGGATCGCGCACGAACTCGGACCGGTCGCGTACCTCAACCTCGGGGTGAGCGGGTTGCGGACGCGCGAGATCCTCGCCACCCAGCTCGTACCGGCAGTTGCCTTCGGCCCTGATCTGGCGCTGGTCGTTGGCGGCGGCAACGATGCTTTCCCGGCAACGTACGACGCGGATCGGGTCGACCGTGAGTTGACCGAGATGATCACCACCCTGCAGGACGCCGGCGCAGACGTGATGACGCTGGGGATGTTCGACGTCTCCTACAGCCCGGCCGTCGTGGAGTGGCTACGTCCGGGCCTCAGGCAACGAATGCGCACGCTGTCCGAACGAACCGCAGCCCTCGCCGCCAAGCTCGGCACGATCCACATCAACCTCACCGATCACCCGCTGTCGACCGACCCCGGCCTCTACAGCTCCGACGGCCGCCACGGCAACGCCCGCAGCGACGCCGTAGCCACCGCCGAAACCCTCCGCGCCCTAGCCCGCCACCTCAAGGCCCTCTGACAGCTGCCCCAGCCCCCCGACTCCCGCGACCTCACAACGTCCGAAGCATCGGAGGAGGGCCCTCCGATCCTTCGGACGTTAATGGGGAGTCGGATTTAACGTCCGAATATCCGGAGGAGGGTCCTCCGATCGTTCGGACGTTAGAGTTTGCGGAGGCGGACCCAGCGGACGGCGTGGTCCTGGCCTTTGCGGAGGACGAGGGTGGCGCGGGAACGGGTCGGGAGGATGTTCTCGCGCAGGTTCGGGCCGTTGATGCCGTCCCACAGGGACTCGGCCTTCTTGACGGCTTCCTCGCGGCTGAGTTCGCCGTACCGGACGAAGTAGGACTCGGGGTTGCGGAAGGCCGTCTCCCACAGTTTCAGGAAGCGGTGCACGTACCAGGAGCGGATGTCGGCGGCGGCAGCATCGACGTACACGGAGAAATCGAAGAAGTCGCTGACCGCGAGTCCGCTCTTGCCGTCCGCGTGCCGGGGTGCGGGTTGCAGGACGTTCAGGCCTTCGAGGAGCAGGATGTCGGGCTGCTCGACGGTGGTGCGGACGCCGTTCATCCGGTCATAGTGGAGGTGGGAGTAGACCGGCGCCTCGACCGCGTCCCGCCCGGACTTCACCTCGACCACGAAGCGCAGCAGGGACTTGCGGTCGTACGACTCCGGGAAGCCCTTGCGCAGCATCAGACCGCGCTTCTCCAGCTCGGCGTTCGGCCAGAGGAATCCGTCGGTGGTGACGAGCGCGACCCGCGGGTGCTCGGGCCAGCGCGCCAGCAACTCGCGCAGCAACCGGGCGGTCGTCGACTTGCCGACGGCAACCGATCCGCCGATCCCGATCACGAACGGCGTCCGGGTCGCGGCCGGTTTGCCGAGGAAGCTCTCGGTGTCCTCGTGCAGTGCTCGCGCGTGGCGCACGTACAGGGACAGGATCCGGGACAGCGGGAGGTAGACCTCGCGGACCTCGTCGAGGTCGATCTCGTCACCGAGACCCCGCAGCCGCTCGATCTCTTCGGCCGTCAGCGGCGAGATGGTGGTCTCCGCCAGTTCCGCCCAGGCGGCCCGATCCAGCTCGGTGTAGGGAGTCACCTCCCGGGACGGCTGCAGCATGGCCCCCATTCTTCCCATCCGCGGGGAGTGCACCACACCACACCGGCGTGGGCTTCGTCTCAACCAGGCGTCGATGGGTCCGAAAGTTTCGGTTCTCCGGGCGATAGGCTGAGGTCGTGACGGTGGAGCGGGTGACGATCGCGGAGATCGCGGGCATGGCCGGGGTGTCGGTGCCGACGGTCTCCAAGGTGCTGAACGGGCGGTCCGACGTGGCCGAGGCGACCCGGGCCCGGGTGGAGCAGTTGATCCAGGAGCACGGATACCGGCGACGCTCGGCCGGTACGACGAGTAGTCCGATGATCGACCTGGTGTTCAGCCAGTTCGAGAGCGAGTGGGCGATCCAACTGATCGGTGGGGTGAAGGACGTGGCCCGGGCCGAAGGGGTTGAGCTCGTGCTGTCGGAGTGCGGCGGTGGCTGGCGGCCGCGGCAGGAATGGATCGAGTCGGTGCTGAACCGCCGACCGCTCGGGGCGATCCTGGTCTTCTCGGACCTGGATACGGATCAGCGCGCGCAGTTGGAGGCGCGCCGGATCCCATTCGTGGTCGTGGACCCCGTGGGTGATGTCGCGGCCGACGTACCGGCGATCGGTTCGGCGAACTGGAACGGCGGCCGGATGGCGACCCAGCATCTGACCGGGCTCGGTCACCGCCGGATCGCGGTGATCGGCGGCCCCGTCGAGGTCCTGTGCTCGCGGCAACGAGTAGACGGCTACACCGACGCGTTGCGATCCGCCGGACTGACGGTCGACCCGGAGCTGATCAGGGTCGGCGACTTCGGGGTGACCGGCGGCTACCGCGAGGCATTGGCGCTGCTGCGCCTCCCGGATCGGCCGACCGCGATCTTCGCCGGCAACGACATGCAGGCCCTCGGCATCTACCAGGCAGCCCGCGAACTCGGCCTCGAAATCCCCCGCGACCTCTCGGTAGTCGGCTACGACGACCTCCCCGTCGCTCAATGGGTAGGCCCAACCCTCACGACCGTCCACCAACCCCTCCGCCAAATGGCCGAACTAGCCACCCGCCTGGTCCTCGACCTGGCCCGAGGCAACACCCCAGCCGCCCTCCGCCTGGACCTAGCCGTAGACATGCGCATCCGCGCCTCAACCGCACCGCCCCCACCACCCAACTAGCCGCCACCACC
>NZ_SMKA01000290.1 GCF_004348455.1 Kribbella albertanoniae | reverse complement strand
GTCGCGGGGGCTCTCGCCTTCGGCGGGGCGGATCGGGTCGCCGTAGCGGACCGCGACCGTGGGGCGGCCGGGGACCGGCCAGCTGCGGCCGCGGGGCATGGCGGCGAACGAGCCCTTGATGCCGACCGGGATCACCGGGACGTTGTGCTCGACGGCCAGGTAGGCCGCGCCCAGGCGGAAGCGCTGTAGCCAGCCGTCGGGGGAACGGGTGCCTTCGGGGAAGACGACGACGTTCCAGCCGTCGGCGAGCAGGTCGCCGGGGGTTGCGCTGAGCTTGCCGCCGCGGCGCTCGATCGGGAACGTGTTGAAGACGATCGCCGAACCGGCCGCTCGCCACCACGTGTCGAAGAAGTAGTCGGCGGCCGCCGCCATCGCCGTACGGCGACGCATCGAGTCCGGCAGCGACAGCAGCAACAGCGGCGTGTCCAGGTGTGACGAGTGGTTCGCCACGATCAGCGCCGGACCGTCGAGCTTGCGCAGCGAGTCGAGCCCGCTGACCTCCGGCTTGACGTTGACGTTGAGGACCGCGTTCAGAGGACCCTTCTGGAGGACGTCGCGGATCGCGATCGCGGCCGGCGTCCGGGCCCAGCGGGTCGGGAAGACCGAGGTCTCCTTCGGTACGACGTACGCCTCGGCCGACCGCGGTACCTGCGGCCGCCGGCCCCAGCGCCAGCCGCGCGCGACGACCTTCACGTCCCGCACGGTGTCGCGGCTGAACTTGACCAGACTGTTCCCCATCAGCGCACGTCCGCGATCAGGTGCGGCGGGTTGTGCAGGTACGTGATCGACGGCGACCGGCCGACCGAGTGGCTGACCATCTCGAGCGCGTCCTGCAGCGTCGAGGCGGACCGGAAGCCCATCCGCTCCACGGTCTTGCGGTTCGCGCCGACCCAGACGATGTCGCCGCAGTGGTCCAGCGCGTGGCTGATCCAGTACCACATGTAGAACGGGTGCACGCCGTGGTACGCGTACGACGTCCGGTACAGGTGGATGTACCACGGGTCCTCGGCGTACTGCTTCTCGAACTTCGCCTCGATGGTGGCCGGGTCGGTCGACTCCG
The DNA here is from genome assembly GCF_004348455.1 of Kribbella albertanoniae. Taxonomy (GTDB): domain Bacteria; phylum Actinomycetota; class Actinomycetes; order Propionibacteriales; family Kribbellaceae; genus Kribbella; species Kribbella albertanoniae. Next base: position 10,445 of record NZ_SMKA01000290.1, on the reverse strand, counting down.
ACAGCACCTCCTCGAAGAAGTCGACGTACGACGGGTGGTGCAGCTGGCTGAACTCGTACGGCACCGGGTGGTAGAGGATCAGCGCGCCGTCCTTGCGGACGATCGGGTTCCCCCGGTAGGCGTTGAAGTGGTAGCCCATCCCCATCACCGCGGCGAGGATCGGGTTCATCACCGAGTTCACGTTGTAGGGGCTCAGGTACGGCACGCCGATGACGCCGACGTCGGCCTGGCCCTGCACCTCGACCATGTGCTGGCGGTGCACCATCTCGATCGTCTTCTCGTGCACCGGCTCGATCTTGCCGGCGTTGATCCCGGTCAGTCCGTACGGCGACCGGACGTCGGTGTAGATCTTGTGCCGCAGCTTGTTCGGGGCAGCGGCGAGCCCACGCTTGGCCGCGAGCATCGAGGCCTGGTCCTTCAGCGACCATTCCCACTCGCGCTTCTGCAGGAACCCGAGGCCGCCGGAGAACAGGTCGTTGTTCAGCGTGGTCTCGATCTGGAAGACCTTGACGTGCTCGGTCAGCACCTCGCCCATCCGCCAGGCCGAGTGGTGCATCTTCGAGGCCTTGTGGTCCATGAAGGACCGCGAGTGGATCATCGTGTGGCTGTTGTGGTGGTGCTTCAGCGACTTGTACGACGCCAGCCCGATCGAGGTGGACTTGTGGCCACCGTCCATCGCCACCAGGTTCACGTTCACGTAGACCAGCAGGTCGGACTCGGCCGCCCGCTTGGAGATCTCGACGTCCTCGCCGTGCTTGGTGACGCCCAGGTGGGTCAGGTTGTCGCTGTCCTCGGCGTCGAAGTTGTACAGCTTGCCCTCGGGGAAGAACGACCGGAAGACCCGCTCACCGACGATGTCGCGCAACTCGTTCGGCGTCAGCCGCCGGTGCAGCGCGTTGGCCGAGATGATCTCGACGTCGTCGACCCCGGCCTGCGCGGCCAGCTCCAGCACCGCCTCGATGACGCGCTGCCGGATGTCCGGCTTCTTCATCGGGGGCAGCGGCAGCGAGATGTCGTCGAACGCGATCGTCAGCCGCATCCCCGCGTGCAGGAGCTCCGGCAGCGGCTCGGACTCGATCGGGTTCAGCAACGCGTTCTGGATCGCCTCCTCCACGTCGCGCACTGCCGGCAGTGCCTCCGGCGGGTAGACCACCCGGGTGCCGAGCGGGAAGCGCTCCAGCAGGAAACCCTCACCGTTGTGCACGATCAGCGGCGGAGTCCGGTCGTCCACCTCAAGCACGAATCCTGGCCGAGACATGTCAGAAACCCTCTCGTCGTACGTCCTGCGGAACTGTCACGGCCCTCACGAGGCCCTCACATCGAAAGCAACCTTGACCGTGCCGAGGCGGCCGGCCGAATGCGCGTGGTCGAGAGCCTCGCGCCAGCGGTACAGCGGGTACTTCGCCCCGACGACCCCGTCCAGCGGGGCCCGTCCGGCCAGCTCCAGCGCGGTCTCGAACGCCGGGCGCCCGTTCGGCTCCGACGTCGCGGAGGCGTAGGTGCCGGCGAGATCCAGCTCGCGGAACCACACCGGCGACAGGTCGACACCGGTCGACGGCATCCCGGACAGGACCACCCGGCCACCGGCCTTGGTGACCCGGAGCACGGTGTCGATCGAGTCCTTGCTGCCGACCGCGTCGACGGCGATGTCGACGCCGCCGAGCAGAAACTCCTTGGCACCCAGGTCGGGCTTGAGCCGGAACGCGCCGGTCGACCGGCGGACGCCACGGAACACCTCGTCGGGCGCAACCACGTCGCTCGCACCGAAGGCCCGGGCCAGCTCACGCTGCTTCGGGTGCTTGGCAACCACGGTGATCCGGCCGGCCTGCGTCAGCTCGCGGATCGCGAGCGTGGCGAACAGGCCGACCGCTCCGGCGCCACTGATCAGAACCGATTGCCCAGGCTGGACATTGGCGCGGAAGGCAGCATGCACGGCACCGGCCAGCGGCTCCACGAGCACGGCTCGCTCATCGCTCAGGCCCTCCGGTACGGCGTACAACTGGCTGCGGTGAGCGACCATCAGGTTGCCCCAGCCACCGCCGGTGTCCTGGCAGAACCCAGTCTGCAGACCCGGCTTCAGGTGGCCAACCGTGATCCGGTCGCACCGGTTGGTGTTTCCGGCAGCGCAGCCCTCGCACAGCTCGACACCACGGGTGGCGCAGGTCAGGACGCTGTCCATGACTACGCGGGTGCCCTTCGGCAGGTCCTCGCAGTCGTCCAGCAGTTCGCCGACGATCTCGTGACCGGGGACGAACGGCAGCGACACGACGGCCGAGAAGTACATCTTGGTGGAGCCGGTCACCATGCCGAGGTCGGAACCACAGATCCCGGACAGGATCGGGCGGATCCGCGCCCAGCCCTCCCGGTCGGCCTTCGGCTCGTTGATGGTGACGAGGCGCAGCGGCGCCGCCGGACCGGTCAGCATGCCGGGGATCCGGCCGCCGACCGCCTTGGCCGCCAGGTACTTGGCCGGCGAGCGGTACATCTCGAGTGCGAGCATCATCAGGCGTTGACCCCCGGCAGTTCGAGCCGCGACGACGTCGACGGCGTCTTCCAGTCCACGATCTGCCAGCGCCCGGCCCGCGCGGCCCGGAACAGCGACACGTCCGGCGAGACCGCGACCGGGTTGCCCACGACCGACAGCATCGGCAGATCCGAGTGACTGTCGGCGTACGCGAAGGACTTCGACAGGTCGATGTCGCCCTTCCGCGCGCGGTGCTTGATCCACGCGGCCCGCGACTCACCGACCAGCGGCGGCCCGGACAGGTACCCGGTGCAGCGACCGCGGTCGTCGACGGCCAGCTCGGCCGCGACGATCTCGTCGAACAACGGCTCCAGCGGGCGGGTCAGCGGCCGCACGGCACCGGTGATCAGGATCGTCTTGTGCCCGGCCGCGCGGTGCTCACGAATCCGCCGTACGGCGGCGCCGCTCAACCGCTCGAGGACGTGCTCGGACAGCACCTCGTCGACGATCCGGTTGAGCTCCTCCAGGTCCGCACCGGCGTACCGGCGGTAGATCGCGCGCAGGAACGCCCCGCGGTCCTTGCGCTCGGCCGAGATCAGCTTCGGCAACCGGCGCAGCATCTGGCCGAACTCGGCGACCCGCTGCGGGCCGTCCAGCTCGGGCAGCCGCATCCACAGGTAGGTCTCGATCACGTTCGACGACAGCAGCGTGCCGTCCATGTCGAACGCCGCGATGATCTGCGCGTCGGCGTTCGGCTCGACCTTCTTCAGTACGCCGGCCGTCTCCGCGAGCCCCTTGTTGCGCTTCTTGCGGACGACGTCCAGGCGGCGCATCGACTCGGTGACGCTCGGGCAGTGCACCTTCTGCAGGTAGTGCTGCCAGTCGACGACGGTGATGTCACAGGCGAACTTCTCCCGGTCGTCACCCTCGAGCGAGTTGTGCAGCGCGAGCACGTTGTCGTCGACGAAGTTCATCTCGGCCTGCGCGTACTCGGCGTACAGGTCCATGTAGCGGCGGAGGAAGTCGATCCGGCGCTTCTGCACGTCCAGCTCACGGGCGTACTTGCGGGTGCGCTCACCGCGCGGGACGCGGGTGATGACCGCATCCGCGAGCTTGTGCGCGCGTTCGCCGTACCGCAGCATCGCCTCGACCGAGTCGCCGCCGGGGAACTTCCAGACCGGCAGCCGGACCGCGCCGCGCTCGCCGAGGTCGAACGGGTGGTCGGAGAAGTACGCGCGGATCCCGGCGTACATCTGCTCGAAGGTCAGCGGGTTCCGGGCGCCGGAACCGATCTGGTAATACTCCGGCTTGTTCAGCTCGGGCTCGGTCGCCATCACCGCGCAGATCGCGCCGACCACGTGGTCGACCGGGATGATCTCCAGCACCGAGTCCGGGCTGGCCGGGAACTCCGGCAGCTCGCCGCGGCCGTAGGCCAGGATCAGCGGCTCGGCCATCTTGAAGCCCTCGATCCAGCCCGGGTGCGGACTCTGCACCGCGGACTCGATGATGGCCGGCCGGACGATCGAGGTCGGGAAGATACTCGCGAACTCCTCGACGACCCGCTCGCCGAGCGCCTTGGTGAAGGTGTAGCAGTCGGTCCAGCCGAGGCTGCGGGCCCGCTCGGTGCCGGTCTCGACGAGCCGCTTCGCGACCCATTCGGTACGGCGGCGCTCGGTGTCGACGGCCGCCGTGAGGTGGCCGGCGCGGCGGTGCAGCTTCTCGGCCTCCTTGCGGAACTTGGCCAGCATCGGCGCGGACCGCGACTGCTCCTCGATCCGGGACTTCATCGCCATCCCGGCCTCGGCCTCGACCCGCCAGTCGGCGGTGTGGTCGACCGACGCCTCCGGGATCGCACCGCGGCGGCGGCCGGCCGTGTAGGCGGTGGAGATGTGCACGTAGTGGATCGAGCGGTCGGTGCCCTGACGGCTCTCGTTGATCCGCTCGAGCAGGCTCTTGGTCCCGAGCACGTTGGTCGTGAACGCCTCGTGGATCGGCGGGTCGAAGCTGACGTCACCGGCACAGTGCACGACGATGTCGAGATCGGTCGGCAGCGGCGGTACGTCGGACAGGTCGCCCTCGACCACCTCGATCCGGGCCGCGGTCAGCGCCTCGGCGTCGGCGTACGGGGTGCCCTCGCCGTAGAACGGCTTGAAGATGTCCTTCTTCAGCAGCTGCGCCATCCGGTGCGCACCGGTCATCGAGCCCTTCGGCCGGATGATCGCCACCACCGTCGTCCCGGGCAGGTCGCCGATCATCCGGTGCAGCAGGGCCTCACCGACGAAACCAGTGATCCCGGTGACGAGGACCTTCTTGTCCTGCAGCTTGTCGGCCAGACTCACTTGTCGCCTCCACGCGTGAGTTCGAGTGCCTCGGTCAGGGTGAACGCGCCGGCGTACAGGGCCTTGCCCACGATGACGCCCTCGACCCCGTCTTGGACCAGCGTGCTCAGCGCCACCAGGTCGTCCAGGCTCGAGACACCGCCGGAGGCGATGATCGGCTTGTCGGTGCGCGCGCACAGGTCGCGGTACAGGTCCAGGTTGGGCCCCTGGAGCATGCCGTCCTTCGTCACATCGGTGACCACGTAGCGCTCACAGCCCGCCGTCTCCAGCCGCTCGAGCACCTCGTACAGGTCACCGCCTTCCTTCGTCCAGCCGCGCGCCGCCAGCGTCCGGCCGCGCACGTCCAGCCCGATCGCCACCCGGTCGCCGTACTGCTGGATGATCCGGTCGCACCACTCCGGGTCCTCGAGCGCGGCCGTCCCGATGTTGACCCGCCGGGCACCAGTCGCGAGGGCGGCTGCCAGGGAGTCGTCATCGCGGATCCCGCCCGACAACTCGACCTGGACATCCAGCTTCCCGGTCACCTCGGCCAGCAGCTCACGGTTGCTCCCCCGGCCGAACGCAGCGTCCAGGTCGACCAGGTGGATCCACTCCGCCCCGGCCTCCTGCCACGCCAGCGCCGCCGCCAGTGGCTCGCCGTACGACGTCTCGCTACCAGCCTCACCCTGCACCAGCCGAACCGCCTGCCCGTCCGCCACATCGACGGCAGGCAGCAGCACCAGGTTCTCAGACATGGCCACACCCTAGAGGGCTCGGGTTGACGTTTTATAACCCAGTGCCCCGCTGAATCACTGTGAATCGAAGTGTCTCAGCAATACCAGTGCGGTGATTGGTCTGCTGTAAATCGGTACTCACAGCGAGTCCCCAGGCACCTTGCAGGGACCTTCCAAGGACGCGGGGCACTGTCGGTGACAACAGCACCGAGAGGATCGCCGGCACCTGGTGGGCCGCGCGGCGAGGGCGGGTCCAACGCTCGATCCGGAGCGGCCGCGGGCGGAACCGCCGGCACCATCACCGAGGTGTCCGACACGGGCTTCACGCTGACGACCGGCGCAGGACAGGCCGTCACCATCACCCGGTCCGGCTCGACGACGTACCTGAACGGAACGACCGAGGCCACCGCGGACGTCGTCGCCCAGGGCGCGAACGTGCTGGTGCTCGGCACTGCGAACGGGACTGCCATCACCGCTGCGCAGGTGATCGTCCAGCCTGCAGACACCGGCAGTACGGCGGCATCCACCGCGGCCGGCGTGGTTCCGTTCGAGCGCGGTGCGCCGAGTGCGGCCAAGCAGGTCGGGACGATCCCGGCGAACTACACCGAAGGATCCGGAACCATCGTCAGCGGGGATGCGGCGTACAAGGCGACCGAAGCCGCACTCGCCGCCTACCCGGGCGGCGTCGTGGATCGTGTTGTCCAGCTCAGCAGTGGCGAGTACGAGGTGCACTACGTCGGTGTGAACTGGCCGCACCACATCTTCGTCGACACGAACTTCAAGGTGGTGGGTGCCTCGTAAAACGTAGGCTCGTCGGCATGACCACGCTGGCGGAACTGGAGCACGACCCGCATCCCGCACTGGCCGCCGTCCGGCCGGTCGGATGGGTCGAGGCGCTCCAGGGCTGGGTGGTCAGCGGCCGAGCCCTGGCGATCGCCGTCCTGCGCGATCCCGAGACCTTCACGGTGGATGACCCACGCTTCTCCACAGCCCAGGTCGTCGGGCCTTCCATGCTCTCCCTGGACGGACCCGCCCACGCCACCCACCGCGCTCCCTTCGAGTCCCCGTTCGGCCTCGCCGAAACCCGCCGGCGCTTCACTCGGCCGGTCGAGCAGACCGTCGCCGAACTGATCGGCGTGCTGACAAATCCAACTGATCTGAGGACGAGTTTGGCGGGACCGCTTTCCGTGGCGGTGGTCGCTTACTCGCTCGGTCTCCCCCAGGCCTCGGCGGCTACGGTGCTTGACTGGTATACGGCGATCTCGGATTCCGTGACGGGGGTTGCTGCCGGCCGTGCGGTTACTGACGAGGGTGCGGCCGCGTTTGCCGAGCTGCACAAACATGTTGCCTCGGGCATCGACTCCGACGGGCTGCTGGGCACCGCGGCGCAGGGGCTGAGTATCGCCGAGGTGGTGGCGAACGCCGCCGTACTGATGTTCGGCGGGATCGAGACCACCGAGGGCATGATCACGAACGCCCTCTGGCACCTGCTGACGCACCCCGAGCAGCTCGCCCTCGTCCGCGCCGACCCCGCGCTGCTCCCCAACGCACTCGAGGAGTCCCTCCGCCTCGAACCAGCCGCCGCAGTCGTCGACCGCTATGCAACCCGAGACATCGAGCTGGCCGGCAACCACATCCGCCGCGGCGACCTCGTCGTGGTCTCACTCGCCGGAGCCGGCCGCGACCCCGAGGTCTTCCCGGATCCCGACACCTTCGACGTACGGCGATCCAACGCGCGCCGGCATCTCGCCTTCGCCAGCGGCCCACACATCTGCCTAGGCATGCACCTCACCCGACTCGAGACGCAGACCGCAGTTGCCGCCGTACTGGCCCTGCCTGGTTTGCGTCTCGAACCGGAGTCACCGGCACCTCGCGGACTCGTGTTCCGCAAGGTGCCGGCGCTCAACGTGACGTGGGAGGCGTGAAGCCTTCGGGCGTCAGTACGACGGTCGCCCCGGCATCGCTCGCCGCCTGAATCATCCGCAGCGCGGCCAGCGCCGGGTGGTCATCGAGCAGCTTGGCGGAGTTGGCCAGCGAACGCAGCGCCGCCGCCTCACCCCGTGCCCGCTCCAGCGCCGCCCGGCCACGCTGACGTTCCAGCGCGGTCTCGGCAAGCGCGGCCCGGAGCTCACCGATCAGTGCGAGGTCCCGGATCGAGGCGTCCTCGACCGTGATGCCGAGCCCGGCCACCTCGGCGCGGACCGGCTCCGGCAGCTCGGCGCTGATCGCGGACCGGGTGTCCGGCCGCAGCAGCTCCTCGAGTTCACGCCGACCGACCGCCTCACGCACTGCGAGCTGCAGTGCGACATGCAGCAGATCGAGCGGAGCCTCGGCGTACTCGACGAAGGCCCGCGGATCGCTGACCTGCCAGCGAACGACGGCGGTCACCCGAACCGTCACTCCGTCGGCGGTGAAGATCTCCTGCCCGGACACGGTCAGCTGACGCACCCGCAGATCGACACTCTCCCGGCGTACCCGCCAGATCTTGCGGACCGAATGCCGCCCCGGCTCGAGCATCGCCTCGAACACACCATCGCGATACACCAGCACCCGCTCGGACGCCTGCACCACTACCTTCGCCACTGCAACCCCTCCTGTGAATCCTTGCCCTGAAAGAGATCCGCCCCGGCACCCAACCCGGTACGGCGGCGGAGGTTCCGGCACTGTCCTAGCTGCCGGGCCTGCTGGCCGCGCTCCGGGAAAGCTTGGATGCCGGGGCGAATCGTTGATAGGGCTTGTCCGTGTGCAAGCGGATGCACCGCATCAGGACGACGCGCAGGACGGACTCCGGTACACCGGCATCCGCTGCAGACCTGACCGTGCTCGATCAGTGTGGCGGTACCTGGTGGCCGACGGCAACTGCAATTCGCTCAGCCCAGGAAGACGTCGTACCCGAGGCGCAGGATGAGGCCGGAGACCACCACCAGGAAGACGATCCGGACGAACTTGCTGCCGCGCGCGACCGCCGTACGGGCGCCTAGTAGACCGCCGACCATGTTGGCCGCGCCCATGATCAGACCGAGCTTCCAGAGCGGTGCGCCGTGGAGGGCGAAGATTCCGATCGCGCCGAGGTTCGTGGCGACGTTGGCGATCTTGGCCTTGGCGCTGGCCTGCAGGAAGTTGTAGCCGAGCAGACCGACGAGCGCGAAGATCAGGAACGACCCGGTCCCCGGCCCGACCGCGCCGTCGTAGAAACCGATCACGACACCGACCCCGCAGGCCGCGAGATAGTGCTCACGCCCGTCGAACCTCAACGCGGTCCGCGCCCCGAGTGAAGGCTTCATCGCCGTGTAGATCGCGACCGCGATCAGCAGCACCAGCACGATCGGCTTGAACCACGACATCGGGATCTGCGTTGCCACCAAGGCGCCGGCCGCCGACCCGAGCCCAGCCAGAATCGCCAGCGGAATCACCGTCCGCTTGTCCGGCCGCACCTTCACCCCGAACGTCACCGCACTCGTCGTCGTACCGAACAGCGACGAGATCTTGTTGGTGGACAGGATCTGCGCAGGCGAAGCGTTCGGCAGCCCAAGCAGCATCGCCGGCAACTGCACCAGCCCACCACCCCCGACCACAGCATCGATCCAGCCGGCGGAGAAGGCCGCAACGATGAGAAAGATCAGGGTCCAGGTAGAGATATCAGGCACACACCCCATGATCCGGTAAGGCCATTATCCCAAACAACCTTTACGTGACCCATCCCACCTGGGAGTCACCCTGAGCACCTACCAACCATCTGGCACCCGCCGGAACGGTCGAACCGTGCACAAGGTCGATCGGCCGGCGCACCTTGAGCACCCACCAACCACGATCCGGCCGTGCACATGGTTGAACCGTGCTCAACGTCGTACCGGCTCGTGTAGAGAGCCCTCAACTAACTGGCCTTGGGGCGAACTGGCCCGACTCGGTCCTGGCCCAGCAACTCGCCGACTATTCAGCGGTCTCCTAGAGTGCGCCCAACTGCTGCATCATGCCGAGGTCGTCGCGGACGGCCCAGTGCTCGGAGATCAGGCCGTCCTTGATCCGGAACATGTGCGCCATCTCGACCGACACCTCCCCCTCGGGTGTCGCGATGCCGCGGAACTCGGTCCCCTTCCAGGTCGCCGCGCGAACGCCGTACAGAACGACAAGGTCACCCTCGGCCACCAGGTGCTGCTCGACCCAGCGCTGGTTCGGCTGCATCCGCAGCGAGAACGCGATCACGTCCTTGACGCCCTGGATGCCCGATCGGGTGGGCGACGCGTGATTGACGAAGTCCGGCGCGCAGATCTCGTCGAACACCGTCGGATCCCCGGCGAGGCCTTCTTCGAGGAAGCGGCGTACCAGCGCTTTGTTCTGTTCGATGCCCATCCCGCCAGTGTGCGCTCGGGGTATTTCCCCGGCGTCTCACGAGTGCCACAGTCGGAGGATGGCGTCCTCGATTCTTCCTCCGGCAGGTGAAGCACTGGCGACCGGCTGGGAGGCCGGCCTCGATCCGGCCGACTCGATCGTGCGGCAGGCCGTGCTGGCTCATGCATCCTGGGCCACCGATGCGGCCCGGCGGATCGGCAAGCCCTGGTACGACGGCGCTACCTGGGCCGGCGGGATCCTCGGCGACCGGGGGCCGCTGACCAACTGGGTGGTCCCGAAGCAGCCCGTTGATCCGGCCTCGGTGATCGCGGCGGCGGCGCATGAACTACCGAGTGACGTCCCGTACCTCTTCGTCAGCGCCTGGCCCACCGGCGACCTCCGCCCCCACGGTCTGGCCCTGGCCGGCCACCCACCCCTGATGGTCCGCTTCCCTGGAACCGTCACCACGCCACCCACCACCGACCTGGACATCCGCCAGGTGACCGACGCCGAAGGACTGGCCGACGCCGAACGTGTCCTCATCGACGGCTATCCCTTCCCCGAACTCCAGCCCTTCGAACCCGGCGCCCTCTACGACCC
>NZ_SMKA01000028.1 GCF_004348455.1 Kribbella albertanoniae | reverse complement strand
CCGGCCCACCCCCGGGCCCACCCTCCGACGTCCGCGACGGCATCCTCCGCATGGTCGCCCGCCTGGACATTCCCGCGATCGTCCTCGACGCGAAGTACGACGTACTGGCCTGGAACCGCCAAGCCGCCGCGCTCCTCACCGACTTCTCCGCCCTCCCGCCGCGAGAACGCAACCTCCTGCGTCAACGCTTCCTGTACGGCGACCAGTCGCGCTTCAGCCCCGAAGCCACCCGCGAGTTCGCCCGCGAAGCCGCCTCCGACCTGCGCGCCGCCTCCGCCACCTACCCTGACGACCCCGCCCTGGGAGGTCTGGTCGCCGACCTCCTTGCCGGCAGCCCCGAGTTCGCTGCCCTCTGGTCCCAGCACGAGGTAGCCCGCCAGCAAACCCTCTGCCAAACCATCCTGCACCCCGAGGTCGGCCGCATCGACGTCATCTGCGAAGTCCTCGTAGTCCCCGACCGAGACCAACGAGTAGTCCTCTACACCGCCGACCCCGGCTCCCCCTCAGACCAGGCCCTCCGCCTCCTCGACGTCATAGGCACCCAGTCCCTCACCTGAACGCTGCAGCGATCGTCGCAAGGGCTCGACTACCTGCGGGGGTTAGCTGCGGGTTGCTAGTTCGTTGATGGCGGCGGCTACTTCGACCGGGGCTGAGATGAGGGTTAGGTGGCCTTGGTTGGGGAGGATTGTGGGTGGGGGTGCGCCTACTCGGGTGGCTGTTTGTTCCGCGGAGCCGCCTTGGTTGTCGAGGGCACCGAAGAGGACTGCTTTGGCTACTGGGGAGTGCTTCAGGAGGGCCAGGCGGTCGGGCTGGACTGAGGGGAAGTCGCGGCCGACCATTTGCCACAGGGCTTTTTCGGCGCCGGCTTGGCGGAAGGGGCGGGTCCAGACCTGGATCTCGTCGTGGGTGAGCGGGGCGCACTGTGCAGCGCAGGCGTCGTTGTAGATGTTGCGGATGAGACTGTCGGAGCCCAGGACCAGGCGGAGGGCGCTGGTTCGGTAGGGGTCGACGATGAGGGTGTTGACGACTGCTTGCGGTGGGCCGCCGCCGGGGATGGGGAGGCCGTCGCCGTCGAGGAACATGATGCCGCCGACTTTGGCGGGCTGTTCGAGGGCTGCCTCGGCCACGACGCCGGCGCCCAGGGAGTGTCCGACCAGGACCGGCTTGGTGAGTTTCATCGCGTCGATGAAGCCGAGCAGTTGGGCGGCGAGGTGCTCGATCGTGTACGGCGCTTTGCGTTCGCTGTAGCCGTAGCCGGTGATGTCGTACGCGTACACGCGATGGGTGCGCGCCAGCACGGGCACCAGCTCGGACCACGATTCCACCGACTCGGCCGCCCCGTGGACGAGCACGATCGGAGTCCCCGTCGTACCCCAGGAGTCGTACCGGGTCTGTAGGTCCGCGGTCTGGACGAACTTCAGACCGGGTGGTGGTTCGGCGCGTTCCCGGGTGGCGAAGTTGTAGGTCAGGGACGCTCCGGTGATCACGAGCCAGATGACCACCATTACGACGAAGATTCGCCGCAGTACTCGCACGAGCCGCTTCACGGGCTCAAGTTTGTCGGACGACCCCAAAGGCCTCGCACTCCGGGGCAGCGGAGTGCGAGGCCCAGGCCGAACTACTGCCCGGTGAAGGTGAAGGTGGAACCGGGCTCCTTGAAGATGTCACCGTCACGGGAGTTCGTGACGACGACGTTGGTCAGGGTGGCGCTGCCGCGGGCACCGCCCATCGCGAGGATGCCGGAACCGTTGTTCGACTTGTCGATCCGGAGGTTGGTGAGCTGCACGTTCGGCATCTCACCGCCGCCGGTCTTGAACTGGATCCCGTCGTACGTCGAATCGTGGATCTCGGTGTCGCGGATCGTGACACCCGGGATCGGCAGATTCGACGGGAACAGCGTGATCGCGCCGAACTCCTGGTCCTCGTTCCAGAAGGCACCGCCGCAGCGGTAGAGCGCGTTGTTGGCGATCAGCGTGGTCCCCGAGAACGGCAGCGGGTCGTGATCGGTGGCGAGCATGATGCCGGGGTAGTTCATCGTGTCGTAGATCAGGTTGTTCTCGATCTTGTTGCCGTACCCGCCGTAGATCGCGATGCCATTGGCGCGCCACGGCAGCGCGACGGTGTTGTTGGTGAACGAGTTGTCGTGCCCGATGTCGATCGACTGATCCTTGACGTACTTGCTCGCCCACACCGCCAGCGCATCGTCACCGGTGGTCCGGAACGACGAGTTGAACACCTTGGAGTTGCGGGTGCCGTTGGCGAAGTTGATGCCGTCGGCGTAGGTGTTGCGGATCCGCATCCCGGAGAACTCGAGCCCGTCACCCGGCCCCCACAGCTCGGGGATGTTGTCGAAGTCGCGGCCGACCCAGGCGCCGACGTTCGCGTGCTCGATCCAGACGTTGGTGATCTTCGTGCCGGTCCCGAACCGGCCGTTCAGCGCGACGCCGCCTTCGGCGTTGCCGTCGCCGCCGCGGATCCGGCCGGAGCCGAAGATCGCGATGTCCGACAGTTGCACGTTCTTGTCGATGTCGAAGCCGAAGTTGCCTTCGTGCGGGTGGTTGATGCCGCCCGCGTTCTGCGGCTCGATGGTCGAGTAGAGCTGCGAGTACCACATGCCCGCACCGCGGATGGTGGTGTTGCTGATCCCGACCTGGTTGAACTGACCCCGGTTCAGCGGGTCGTCGGTGAGGATCTTCTTCTCCTGCCGCCACTGCCCTTCCGGGATCCAGACGCAGCTGATGACACCGTTCTGGTCGTCGGTGACCGCACGCTGGATCGCGTCCGCGTCATCGATCCCGTCGCCGGGGACCGCGCCGTACTGGGTGATCGACGTGCAACCGGCGGGCTGACCCAGAGCCGGCGCGACCTGCTCGAGGTCGATCGAGTCGACGATGTAGTACGACGCCGTGTCGCCGGAGTCGCGCTGCAGCTTGAACTTCGTTCCGGCCGGGTACGACGTACCGAGCAGGGCATGTGATTCGTCGAAGAGCCGGCGTGCGTCGCCGCCCGGGGTGTTGGTCAGCGCCTCGGGGCCGTCACTGTTGCCGTAGAGCCAGCTGAAGTGCGAGGACAGGTTCAGCTTCTGCTTGAACGTGCCGTTCACGTACAGGCTGATCGTGGCGTCGATGCCCTGCCCGTTGGCCGAGTCCGGGATCGAGTTGCGGACCACGATCGAGTTGGTCTGCACGGTCGACGTGAACTCGACATACTGACCGGTCGAGTTGAGCCGGACCGACGAGCGGCCGGACGACTCGGTGGCGAAGTTGGTGTGACCGAAGGTGCGTAGCGGGTCCGTGGTCAGGAGGGCACCCGTGTACGCCGCTGCCTCCGCCTCGTACGACGTGAACGGTACGGCGGCGCCGCGGCCGACCACGATCGCCTTGGTGAACGTGTTGTTGTTCTCGTTGGTCTCAGCGACCGTGCTCCCAGAGTCGGCCGTGGCGACCAGGTTGGCGCCGCCGTTCACCGCGGTCCAGGTGCCCGAGATCGCGACGTTCGCGGTCGCTCCGGCGGCGATCGTGCCGGTTGCGCCGGTGAGGGTGGTCGAGCCGACGACCACGCGGGTCGTGCTGGCCCCGGCGGCCGTCGTACCGCGGTTGTTCACGGCAACCGTGAAGGAGACCGCCGTGCCCGGTGCCGGGTTCGACGGGGTTGAGGTGATGCCGGTGATCAGGAGGTCCGGGCCGGGGGCCTGGGCGACCTGGAGCTGGCTGGTGGCCTGGAGCGTGTTGTTGGTTTCGCTCTGCTCGGTGACCGCGTTACCGGCATCGGCGACCGCCGCGACGGTGTAGCTGCCTTGTGGCTTGGTTCCGACGTTGGCCGTGACCGTGGCCGAGGCTCCGGCGGCGAGTGCGCCGACGGACGCGGTACCGGCGACTGAGCCGCCGATCAGGAAGTTCAGGCTGCTGGCGGGGGCGGCCGCCGTACCGGAGTTCTTGACCGTGGCCGAGAGCGTGATCGGCGTGGTCTCGGACGGGCTGGCCGGGGACCAGTCGACCGCGGTGACGGTCAGGTCCGGGTTCGGGGCGGCAGCGCCGAAGACCTGGAGTTCCGCGACCTGACCGCCGGGGGCGCCGGTGTTGGAGAAAACCTGCAGCCGTACGTCGGCATACCGGCCGGTGACCGGGATCGTGATCGTGTTGGCACCGCTGCTCGGACTGAACTGGTAGTCGGCGCGCGCCTTGATCGAGGCGAACGCGGTCGCCGACTGCTCGCGGCCGAGGACCTCGATGCTCTGCGTGCGCGGGCCCCAGGCCGAGTCCGGGTTGAGCTTGACGACCACGGAGCTGAGGTCGGCGTTGGCGCCGAGCTTGGCGGTCAGGGTCGACGGGAAGCCGTTCGACTCCCAGTAGGTGCCGATGTTGCCGTCGTTCGCGTTCGTGGCGACGAAGTTGAAGACTGCGCTGGACGCCTCGATCGGCTTGTTCGCCGCGAGATCCGTACCGGTCGGGGGATCGACGGGCCCGCCACCAGGTCCGGCCAGGTCGAACTCCGACAGTTGGGCGGCCGGCCAGCCCGTGTTCGCGGTGAAGTTCAGCCGGACGTAGCGCGCCGCGGTGGTAGCGAAGTCGATGGTGACCACGTTGGCGCCGGTGAAGTTGTACGCCGTACCGGTGACGATCGTGCCGTACGTCGTTCCGTTCGTGCTGCCCTGGATCGACAGGGTCTGGGTGCGGGCACCCCAGCCGCCGGGGAGTTTCAGGGTGATCTGGTTGACGTCCGTGGTGGCACCCAGGTCGGCCTGGATCCACTGCGGGAACGCGTTGTTGGCGCTCTCCCAGTACGTGTTCTGGTTGCCGTCAGCGGCGTTGGTGCTGGGGTATCCCCCGACCGAACTGCTGGATGACAAGGTCTTGGCGAGGTTCGCGGTCACGGCCGCGGTCGCAGCGGGCACCAGACCCACTGCGACCACCACCGCCACCAGGACCCCGGTCAGGATCCGGCGGACAGGACTTCTCTTCCCTTGCATAAGGGCTCCTCCGTCAGAGGGCGGATAGACGGACAGCACCGTGTGATCGGAAATTTTCAATGCCTTGCCAATTTCTTGCACGACGGTAGTCGCATGTTGCAGCACGTCGTGCGGAAGGTCAACAGCTCGCGCACGCAGAAACGCCCCCACCCGATGACTCGGGTGGGGGCGTCCTGGTGGGTCAGGCTCGGCGCTGGGTGGCCCAGTCGCGGATGAGTTCGATGCGCTCCTTCAGCTGCGTGGAGGAGGCCTGGGCGGCAGCCGGACCGCCCAGTTTGCGGCGCAGATCGTTGTGGATGACGCCGTGCGGCTGGCCGGTGCGGTGGTGCCAGGCGGCGACCAGGCCGTTGAGCTCGCGGCGCAGCAGAGAGATCTGCTCGTGGGTGGCGAGCTCGGTCGGCGTCGGATCCTCGCGCTCGTCGCCGGAACCGCGCTGCGACCGCTTCTGCGCGGCGATCGACTTCGCCTGCCGCTTGCGCAGCAGGTCGCGCACCTGGTCGGGCTCGAGCAGACCCGGCAGCCCGAGGAAGTCCAGCTCCTCGTCGGAGGCCTGATCCCCACCCGTCCCGTAGTCACCACCGTCGAAGACGACCCGGTCGAAGCTCGCATCCGACCCGAGCGCCTCGAATTTCGCGTCCAGCTCGTCGCTGGCACCCTCGGCCTCGTTCGCCTTCTTCAGCAGGTCGTCCTCGAGGGCGAAGATGTCGCCGTCCTCGTTGTTGTTCTTGCGCCCGAGGACGTGGTCGCGCTCGACCTCCATCTCGGCCGCGAAGCTGAGCAGCCGGGTCACCGACGGCACGAACACCGACGCCGTCTCACCCCGCTTGCGCGCTCGCACGAACCGCCCGACCGCCTGCGCGAAGAACAGCGGCGTCGAGGTCGGCGTCGCATAGACCCCGACCGCCAGCCGCGGTACGTCGACGCCTTCGGACACCATTCGGACCGCGACCATCCACCGCGACTCGTCCTCGGAGAACTTCGAGATCTTCTTGCTCGCGGCCTTCTCGTCGGACAGTACGACGGTCGGCGCTTGCCCGGTGATCTCGCGCAGCGTCTTGGCGTAGGCACGGGCCGAGTTCTGATCGCCGGAGATGACCAGACCACCGGCATCCGGCATATGCCGCCGTACCTCGGTCAGCCGCTTGTCCGCAGCTGCCAGTACGGCGCCCATCCACTCGCCGGTGGGGTCGAGCGCGGTCCGCAGCGCCTGCGCGGTCAGATCCTTGGTCAGCGGCTCACCCAACCGCGCCGCGACCTCGTCACCGGCCTTCGTCCGCCACCGCATCTCACCCGAGTACGACATGAAGATCACCGGCCGTACGACGTGGTCGCGCAGCGCGTGACCGTAGCCGTACGTGTAGTCGGCCTTGCTCCGCGCGTGCCCGTCGGCCCCGTGCTCGTACGTGACGAACGGGATCGGGTTGTCGTCGGAACGGAACGGTGTACCGGTCAGGCACAACCGGCGGGTGGCCGGCTCGAACGCCTCCCGCACTCCCTCACCCCAGCTGAGCGCGTCGCCACCGTGGTGCACCTCGTCCAGGATCACCAGCGTCTTGAACCGCTCGGTCCGGACCCGGAACGCCAGCGGATTCACCGCGACCCCGGCATACGTCACCGCGACTCCGGTGAAATCCTGGTTCGTCTTCCCGCGCCGCCCGGCGAAGGCAGGATCGATCGCGATCCCGGCCTTGTCCGCCGCATCGGCCCACTGCACCTTCAGGTGCTCGGTCGGCGTCACCACCGTGATCCGGTCGATCACCCGCCGATGCAGAAGCTCGGCCGCGACAGTCAGCGCGAACGTCGTCTTACCGGCTCCCGGCGTCGCGACCGCCAGGAAGTCCCTCGGATTGGATTCCAGATATTGCGTGAGCGCCTCCGCCTGCCAGGCCCGCAGCTTGCTCGCGGTACCCCAAGCAGCACGGTCCGGATAGGCCGGAGGAAGCACGCCCGATCCACCAGGCACGTGCATTTCCACAGGCGGAACTCCCCCGAATCGACGACAAGTACGCCGTACAGGAACGTTACCCGAGATCACCGACAGAACAGATTCGCCGGGACGACAGTCACCTCGAACGGGCTCGTCAGCGTCGCCGATTCGTCGCCGGTGACCTTCGCGACCTGCACATATGCCCCGTCCCGCAGTTCCCAGGCAATGAGACTCGGCGTGTCGGGATCCACCACCCAGTACGCCGCACAGCCCGCATCCTGGTACGTCGACCACTTCACCATCAGGTCGAACCGCCGAGTGCTCGGCGACAGCACCTCGACCGCCAGCAACGGCGCGACCGGCAGATCCCGCTCGCTGAAGTCGTCTCGCCGGGCGACCAGCAGATCCGGTTGCAGGACAGTGTCCGGCCCGAGGGCAACATCCACCGGAGCGAAGAACGCCTCCAGATCCTCCGGGCAGGCCGCATACAGCAGCCGATAGATCGCCCCAACCGCCCGCTGATGCTGCGGCACCGGCGCGGGGCTCACAAGGAGGTTCCCGTCGATGAGCTCGTACCGGCGGCCGTCATCGGGCATCAGGTCGAGATCGGCCCTGGTCAGCGGTGTTGCCGGATGGCCGGCCGCCGGGAACGGGCTGGGCATGGTGGTCATGAGACTCATAGTGCCTCCTTGGGTTGGTCACACCAAGAACATGCAGTGATCTGCCCCGGGATGCGCCGACGAGTTCCCTGCCTGTGGATAAGTGCCGTTCGCTGGTGGGGCGGATTACACTCGGGGGATGAGCACGCAGTTGAGTCCGGGTGCGGACACCGTTGTCGATGAGCGGACCCAGCCTCTGGAGGGTGGGGACCACGAGCGGTTCTCGCACTATGTGCCGAAGGACAAGCTGACCGAGGCGATGGTGATGGGCACGCCGGTGGTCGCCTTGTGCGGCAAGGTGTGGGTGCCCAGCCGCGACCCGCAGAAGTTTCCGGTCTGCCCGGAGTGCAAGGAGATCTGGGAGTCGCTGAACCCCGGTGACGGCGACGGCAAGGGCGACGAGTAGCCGCGGTCAGTTGTGGGTGGGGTCGTCCGGGTAGGTGGCCACGTAGGCCAGCTGGTCGGTCTGGCGGCGCAGGACGCGGCGCCAGAGGGTGTCCGGGTCGAGGCTGAAGACGTCGTCGGGTTCCGACGCGACGACGTACCAGGCGCCTTCGGTGATCTCGCCTTCGAGCTGTCCTGACGCCCAGCCGGCGTACCCAGCGAAGATTCGCATCCGCTGGATCGCCCCGGCCAGTAGCTCCGGCGGTACGTCGAGATCGACCAACCCGATCCGCCCGAAGCACTCACGCCAGCCGGGCGGGTCCGCGGACTCGATGACCTCGGCAACGGCCAGCGCGCTGTCGGTGCCGACCGGGCCGCCGATGAAGAGCACACCGGGTTCGTTCACGGTGTCGGACCAGTCCGGGAGGACCCGGTCGACGGTGAGATCGGCGGATCGGTTCAAGACCACCCCGAGCGCGCCGTCGTCGTCGTGATCGAGCAGCAGGATCACCGATCGGCGAAACGGCGGCTCGTCGAGCAACGGGGTCGCCACCAGCAGTGAGCCGGTGAGGGTCGTGGCCGTCATGCCCCCATCATGTCAGGCCGGTCGTACCAGTACGGACCGCCCGGAAACCCCCCCACGCGCCGGCCGCCACACCAAGCAGATCGGCGAGGGCGTCGTACAGGTCACCGTCGCGATGCGGCAGCAGGTAGTGCTGGATGAACTCGCTCCCGACCGCGTTCACCACAAGTACGGCGAGCAGCCAGCGGGCCGGTACGCCGACCTTCAGCCCGGTGAACCCGACCGCCGCGAACAATGCGAAATGGGCGACCTTGTCGATCCCCGGGATCGGGATCCCGGGACCCGGCTCCCCCGGCGCATAGACGCCGTACAGCTGCAGCGCGCAGGCCGCGACGAACGCGACCCGCCACGCCCACACCGAGAACGACGTACCCGTCGCCCCGGCCACCGTTGACGTCACAGAACCGGTGAGTCGTCCGGGAAGTGCTCCGCGGCCGGCGCCTTGCCTCCGGCGGCCTCCCGTACGGCGTGCGCTACGCGCTTGTGGACCTCGGGGTGGAAAACGCTCGGCACGATGTACGTCGCGTTCAGCTCGTCGTCGGTGACGACCCCGGCCAGCGCCTTCGCGGCGGCCAGCTCCATCTCGATCGACACCTTCGACGACTGCGCGTCGAGCAGACCGCGGAAGACGCCCGGGAAGACCAGCACGTTGTTGATCTGGTTCGGGTAGTCGCTACGGCCGGTCGCGACCACGGCCGCGTGCTCGCCGGCCTCGGTCGGGTCGACCTCGGGGGTCGGGTTCGCCAGCGCGAACACGATCGACTTCTCCGCCATCGTGGCGATGTCGGCGCCGGTCAGGATGTTCGGTGCCGAGACCCCGATGAACACGTCCGCCCCGGCGAGCGCGCCCTTCAGGTCACCGCTGTACTGCGCCGCGTTCGTGTTCTCCGCGATCCAGCGCAGCTCGGGCGACAGGCCGTCACGCTCGGCGTGGATGACGCCGCCGATGTCGGCGACACAGGTGTCCTTGACCCCGGCCGCGATCAGCAGCTTCAGGATCGCCGTACCGGCCGCGCCGGCTCCGGACAGCACGATCTTCACGTCGCTGATGTCCTTGTCGACCACCCGCAGCGCGTTGTAGAGCGCGCCGAGGACGACGACCGCCGTACCGTGCTGGTCGTCGTGGAAGACCGGGATGTCGAGCTCCTCGCGCAGCCGGGCCTCGATCTCGAAGCAGCGCGGCGCGGAGATGTCCTCGAGGTTGATCCCGGCGAAGCCCGGCGCGATCGCCTTGACGACCGCGATGATCTCGTCGGTGTCCTGGGTGTCCAGGCAGAGCGGCCAGGCGTCGATGTCGGCGAACCGCTTGAACAGCGCGGCCTTGCCCTCCATCACCGGCAGCGCGGCCTTCGGGCCGATGTTGCCGAGCCCGAGGACGGCCGACCCGTCGGTGACGACCGCGACCGTGTTCCGCTTGATGGTCAGCCGGCGCGCGTCGTCGGGGTTCGCGGCGATCGCCAGGCAGACCCGCGCCACACCCGGCGTGTAGATCATCGAGAGGTCGTCACGGTTGCGGATCGGGTGCTTGGCCTCCATCGAGATCTTCCCGCCGAGGTGCATCAGGAAGGTCCGGTCCGAGACGCGGCCGATCTCGACACCCGGTACGGCGCGCATGGCCTCGACCAGCCGGCCCGCGTGCTCGGTGTCGGCGGCGGCACACGTCACGTCGATCCGGAGCCGCTCGTGGCCGGACGCGGTCACGTCGAGCGCGGTCACCAGGCCGCCGGCCTGCTCGACCGCGGTCGTCAGCTTGCTCACCGTCGAACCGCCCGCAGGCACCTCGAGGCGAACGGTGATGGAGTACGAAACACTCGGCAAGGCAGTCACGCGGGTGATCCTCTCATGTCACTGGTAAGGCGCTGGAGTTCCGTAAGTAAAGTGCATGGCAGACCTCTGGGAAATCCATTACCCGAGCGGCTAGGGTGCCGCCATGCCGACTATCAGCGACGTCGCGGCGCGGGCAGGGGTTTCGACGGCGACCGTGTCGCGCGCGCTGAACGGGAAGGCGACCGTCGACCCGGAACTGGCCGCGCGGGTCCGCCAGGCCGCGACCGAGCTCGGCTACCAGCCCAACGGCCCGGCCCGGAACCTGCGCCGTCAGGAGGCGGCCGTGGTCGCCCTGATCATCTCCGATGTGGAGAACCCGTTCTTCACCGCGATCGCCCGCGGGGTCGAGGACATCGCGCACGAGGTCGGCTACTCGGTCGTGCTCTGCAACTCCGACGAGAGCGCCGAGAAGGAGAACCGGTACATCGACATCGCGCTTCAGGAGCGGGTCGCCGGCGTCATCCTCTCCCCCAGCGGTCCGGCGGCCGGCGTCGCGAAACTCGCAGCCCGCGGTACGGCGTATGTCGCGGTGGACCGTCCATTGCCGGAGCACGACAGTGACGTCGTACTGGTGGATACCCGTCTCGCCGCTGCTCAGGCGACCGCGCATTTGATTGCCCAGGGCTACGAGCGGATCGGGTGTGTGACCGGGCCGGCCGGTGTTCGCACGGCCGACGATCGTCTGGCCGGTTATCGCGATGCGCTGCGCACGGCGAAACGCCGTACCAGCACTAGGTTGGTACGGCGGTCCGAGTACAAGGCGGTTGGCGCACACCGCGCCGCGGTCGACCTGCTGTCCCAGCCCGAGCCACCGGACGCCCTGCTCGTCGCCAACAACGCGATGGCCGTCGGCGTTCTGCAAGCACTCCAGGAGCTAGGACGACGACCCGGTCGCGACGTCGGCGTGGTCGCCTTCGATGACGCCCCCTGGGCCGAGCTGCTGGATCCCCCGTTGACCGTGGTCGCGCAACCGGCGTACGAGATCGGCACCGAGGCGGCGCGGCTGTTGCTGGCCCGAATCGCCGACAACACCCGCCCGCCCACCGTCACCACCCTCGGCGCCCGCCTCATCGACCGCGCCAGCTCCCACCGCTAACGTCCGAAGAACCGGAGGGCGCCCCTCCGATCGTTCGGACGTTGCGCGGCCGTCGTTCGTAACGTCCGAAGAACCGGAGGGCGCCCCTCCGATCGTTCGGACGTTAGGGATGGGTCAGCCGGTGGGGTTTTCCTCGGCGTAGATCTTGGCGGCGTTCTCCTTGTCGATCAGGCGGGTGGGGAGGATCTGGGATTTGTCGATCGTGCCGCAGTCGACGAGGAGCTTCTTGGCGGCGGCGATCGCTTCCTTGCCGTTGGTCGGGTAGGTGAAGGTTGCGCTGAGGCGGCCCTGCTCGACGGCCTTGATCCCGCCGGACGGGATCGGCAGCGCGTCGATGCCGATGAACTTCATCTCCTTCTCCCGGCCGACCGCCTTCGCCGCCAGGTACGCACCCTCGGCCATCGGGTCGTTGTGCGCGTAGACCACGTCGATCTTCGGGTTCGCCTTGAGCAGCGCGTCCATCTGCGCCTGCCCCTTCTCCCGCAACCAGTCACCGCTCGCATCCGCGATGATCTTGATCTTCGGGTTCACCTTGATCGCATCGATGAAGCCCTGGTGCCGCTCGGCCTGCGGAGTGGCGCCGGCGAGTCCCTTCAGCTCCACGATGCTGCCGCCGTTCGGGAGAAGCTTCTCGGCAACGTACTTACCGGCCTCGGACCCGATCTGCACGTTGTCGCCACCGATGAAGCCGGTGTACGCATCACCCTCGACCTTGCGGTCCAGCACGATCACCGGAATGCCCTTGTCGAACGCCTTCTGCACCACCGCGGTCAGCGGCTTCGCCTCGTTCGGGCTGATGATCAGCAGGTCGATCTGCTGGGTGATGTAGTTGTCGACGTCCGCGACCTGCTTGGCGTTGTCCTGGGCCGCGTCGGCGAACTTCACGTCGAACTGCGGCACCTCCTTGGCTGCCGCCCGGATGTCGTCGTCCATCCGCTGCCGGTACGGCTCGGCGACGTTCGCCTGACTCATCCCGATCGTGTACTTGCCATCGGCCCCTTGACAGGACTTCGATGCACCGTCCGACGGGCTGCCACCGGTCCGGTCGCTCGTGGTGCCACAGCCCACCAGCACCAGGGCGGCGGCGGCCGCAACTAGGGGAATCTGCACAGAACGCATGGGGGAACCTTCCTCACGAGGCGGGCCGGAGTCGTTGCAGCGCTGCGGCGGCAACGATCACGAGGCCCTTGATCAACAGCTGGATGTTCGAGTCGATGTTGTTCAGGGCAAGGATGTTGTTCAGTACGCCGAGCAGCAGCGCACCGGCCACGGTCCCGGCGACCGAGCCCCGGCCACCGGCCAGACTGGTACCGCCGATCACCACCGCGGCGATCGCGTCCAGCTCGTACCCGATGCCGTCGTTCGGGCTGCCCTGGTTGAGCTGGACCGCGTGCACGATGCCGGCCAGCGATGCCAGCAGACCGCAGATCGCGAAGACCGCGATCTTGACCCGGACCACGGGTACGCCGGAGAGCCGGGCGGCCTTCTCGTTGCCACCAACGGCGTACAGGTGCCGGGAGAACGCGCTGACCCGCAGGAAGACGACGGCCGCGATCGCGACCACCGCGAAGATCAGCACCGGGATCGGAACCAGTCCGCCGAACGTCCGCTCACCGAGCAGTGCGAACGACGTCGGTGCTTCCTTCGGACCGTCGCCGTACGAGATCGCGACGCCCTGACCACCGGACCAGATCCTTGCCAGACCGCGCGCTATCTGCAGACCGGCGAGAGTGACGATGAAGGACTGGATCCCGATCATCGCGGTCGCGACGCCCTGCAGCGCTCCGAAGATCGTGCCGGTCACCAGCACCAGCAGGACGGACGGCAGGAAACCCCAGTCGTTCTCAACCATCAGTACGGCGGACCCGACCGCCGCGAGGCCGAGCACCGCGCCGACCGAGAGGTCGATCCCGCCGATCAGGATCACGAACGTCATGCCGACCGCGATGATCCCGATCTCGGACACCGCCCGGACCACGTTCGCGAGGTTGTCCGCGCTGACGAACAGGATCGCGCCGTTCTTGCGGGGCGAGAAGATGATCGCCGCGACGAACACCGCCAGCAGCCCGAACACACTCTGGAACCGGAACAGCGTCGCAACCACCGACGGCTTTTCAGTCACAGGACATCTCCGATCACTGCTGCTTCTCCCATCGCGGCTGCCAACAGATCGCCTTCGCCCGAATCCGCCGTACTGAACGACGCCACGTCCCGCCCGTCCCGCAGTACGACGACGCGGTCGCAGACGCCGATGAGCTCCGGGAGCTCGGACGAGGCGAGCAGTACGCCGAGGCCCTGGCCCGCCAGTTCGCCCAGCAGGCGGTAGATCTCCGCCTTCGCGCCGACGTCGACACCGCGGGTGGGTTCGTCGAGCAGGAGCAGTTTTGGTTCGGTCAGCAGCATCCGGCCGAAGACGACCTTCTGCTGGTTACCACCGGACAACGTCCCGACCTCGTCCTGCAGCCGGCCGAACTTGAGCCGCAACCGATCCGCCATCTTCACCGAGGCCCCGCGCTCGAGACGGCGCGCGATCACCCCGAGCCGCCCGTACGCCGGGAGGCTCGACAGCACGGTGTTCGCGAGGATCGAGTGGAACAGCACGAGTCCCGACGCGCGCCGATCTTCGGGGACGAGACCGATGCCCTGGGCAAGCGCCTGCCGGGGGCTTCGGGGGCGAATCTCCTTGCCCTGCAGGAGAATTCGGCCGGACCGCGTGCCGGTCGGGGCGACGCCGTACAAGGTTTCGAGCAGTTCGGTCCGCCCTGCACCGAGCAGGCCGGCCAGGCCGACGATCTCGCCGGCGCGGACGGTCAGCGAGATGCCGTCCGGGTCGCGACGGCCCGGTCGCGGGCGGCGGGCGGTCAGTTTGAGGTCGTCGACGCGGAGCAGTTCGTCGCCGGTGTCTGTGTCGGGAGTGGTGAACATGGTTTGCACCGGGCGTCCGACCATCGCCTCGACGACCTCCGCCGTACTGAGTTTGCGCGGGTCGAAGCTGGTGACGATCTCGCCGTTGCGGAGGACGGTCGCGCGGTCGGCGACCTGGGCGATCTCCTCCATCCGGTGCGAGATGTAGACGATGCCGACGCCGGCCCGGCGGAGTTCGCGGATCACCTCGAAGAGGCGCTCGACCTCGGTGGTGGTCAGCGCCGAGGTCGGCTCGTCCATGATCAGCACCCGGGCGTCGAGCGAGATCGCCTTGGCGATGGTGACGAGCTGCTGCTCACCGACCCGCAGGTCGCCGACTGGGCGGCGCGGGTCGATCCGGACGCCGCTGCGTTCGAGCAGAGCGCGCGCCTCGCGGTCCATCCGGCGGCGGTCGACGGTCCGCAGCGGGGTACGCAGTTCGCGGCCGAGGAAGATGTTGTCGGCCACCGAGAGCCCGGGGACGAGGTCGAGCTCCTGGTGGATCATCGCGATCCCGGCCGCCTGCGCATCGGTCGGCCCACCGAACGACACCGGCGTCCCGTCGATCTCGATCTGCCCGTCGAAGTCGGTGACATCACCGGACAGGATCTTCATCAGCGTGGACTTGCCCGCGCCGTTCTCCCCGAGCAGCGCATGCACCTCCCCCGCGCCGAGGGTGAAATCCACCGCCCGGCACGCCTGCACGCCGCCGTACCGCTTCCCGATCCGTTCCATCCGGACCAGGGCAGCGTCCTGCCTCATACGCGGCCTCCGCCCGGTCAGTAATCGATTTCCCGGACGCTATGCCGCAGCCTCGCAGCCCGTCAACCCCTCACCGACCGGCACGCCCGAACCGTGACCCAGCTTCGCCGGAGGGACCGGTGGCGCGGGAGCTTTTCGATCCTGCTCGAATAGGGCGGACACAGACGCCATCACAATTGACGCTGGCCGCGCCCGTCCCGCCTACGCGCAACGCGGCGTGCCAGTTGTGATGGCGTGCAGGTCCGGGCCTACTCGGCCAACCACTTCCGCACGGACTCGTCGTGCTCGCCGAGACGCGGCGGGGCGAGGTTGGTTTCGCGGGCGCCCGCGTACGGCTGGTCGTCGAAGCGCAGCGGCGGGCCAGGGAGCTGGATGTTGCCGAGGGTCGGGTGGTCGACGTCGATCAGCAGCCCCTGCGACAGCGTCTGGTCCCACTCGTAGACCTGCTGGATGTCACGCACCTTGCCGGCCGGAATCCCCTGCTCAGCCAGCGTTTCCAGCCACTTGTCGGCCGGTGCCGCCGAGAACGCCGCCTCGATCACCGCGATCAGCTCATCCCGGTTCCCGACCCGCTCCGCATTCGTCGCGAACCGCGCGTCGGCCGGATCCAGCCCGACGATCGGCGCGAACGTCCGCCACTGCCCTTCACTCCCGACCGCCACCTGCACGCTGTCGTCCGCCGTACGGAACATCCCGTACGGCGCGATCTGCGCATGGTGATTGCCGACCCGCCCGGGCACCTGCCCGGCGACCGTCCATTTCGTCCCGTGGAACGCGTGCACCCCGACCATCGCGGCCAGCAGGCTCGTCCGAACCACCCGGCCCTTCCCGGTCACCGAGCGCTCGTGCAACGCGGCCAGCGCGCCATAAGCGCCGTACATGCCGGCCAGCAGATCGGCGATCGGCACACCGACCTTCGTCGGCTCGGCGTCGCCGGTGACGCTCATCAGACCGCCTTCGCCCTGCGCGATCTGGTCGTACCCAGCCCGGCCGCCCTCCGGCCCGTCATGACCGAACCCGGTGATCGACACCACGATCAGCCCCGGGTTCAGCTCATGCAACCGCTCGACCGAGAACCCGAGCCGGTCCAGCACCCCCGGCCGGAAGTTCTCCAGCAGGATGTCGGCCTTCTGCACGAGCTTGGTCAGAAACTCCTTGCCCTCGTCCGACTTGAGGTCCGCAGTCACCGACTCCTTGTTCCGGTTCGCCGACAGGAAGTACGTCGACTCCCCCTCGACGAACGGCGGCCCCCATCCCCGGCTGTCGTCCCCACCGGCCGGCGTCTCCACCTTGATCACCCGGGCCCCGAGATCCCCGAGCATCATCCCCGCATGCGGCCCGGCCAGCGCCCGAGTCAGATCCACCACAACAACATCCGAGAGCAGCTGCATGCCGCCGAGCCTAGGCGCAACACCCTCACCACGGACCGAAATGAGACTGACCCCTCAGCCCATCCCGTGTCCGCAATCACCGCGCCCCGGCCATCAGTTGTGGCCGGAGACAGGTTGTTGTGGCCGGAGACCTCGCACCACAGGTCTCCGGCCCCGACTGCCTGACTCGCGCGGGATTTGGTGGGTTCCCCCATCAGGTTGTGGGTGTTGTACCCGCATGAGGGTGGGGAACCCACAAGCTGCTGGGGTAACCCATGAGATGGGCCGGAGCAGACGGGGTGGGAGGAGATCGGTCACCACCGGTGCGGGGCAGGTGGTAGGCCGCCGGCAGCCCGATTCAGCTGGCGATTTTGCGGGCTAGGGAGGCGAGGCGGTGGGTTACGTCGCGGGGGCGTTCTTGGGGGAGCATGTGGCCGGCGCCGGGGTACATCCAGACGCGGGCGCTTGGGAGCTCGGCGGCGATCCGGTTCGCGTGCCGCGGCGGCAGCAGGCGGTCCCGCGTACCGTGCATGACCTCGACCGGGATCTGGTCCAGCACCTTCAGCGCGTGCACGCGGTCGTGCTCCAGGATCGCCTCGAAGAATCCGCTGTACGTCGCTCCCGGCAGCAGCGCGAGTCCTTCCTGGAAGATCGCGATCTCGGCCGGGTCGACCTTCTTCCCGAACACGACCTGCCGCAGCGCCGGCCGCTGCATCAGCGCGGCCACGTTGGCCCGGGCGGCACGGGCCATCTCGCGCCCGCCGACAACTCGTCCCGCAGCCCCACCCGCCTTCAGCGCCACACCTTCGACAGCGCCGGCAGCAGTCGTCGCCGCACGTCCAGCAGCGTCAGCGACGGCAGAGGCAACCCCTTCAGCGGCGACCACGGCGTTATCCGCAGCAGCAGCGGCCGCAGCCGACAGTCGCTCGGCACGGCGGTCCACTCGCGTCCCGACCACCTGCGCAACTCTCGGCGCGATCCGTACGGCGGCCGGCTCGAAACACACCGGGATGCCGAAAGCACCCCGGGCCGCCTGACCGGACGACGTACTGACCAGCGCCGCAGCCTTGATCCGGGAGCCGAACAGATCCGGCCGCTTGTCGGCCAGCTCCATCAACGTCATCCCGCCCATCGAGTGCCCGGCGTACACGACCGGCCCGTCACCGACGACCTCGTCGAGCACGGTCACCAAGTCATCGGCCAACTGCTCGATCCGCAACGACCCCGGCGGTGCCGCATCCGACTGCCCATGACCGCGGTGATCGTAGGTCACCACCCGTACGGCGTTCGCCCCGAGAATGCGCGGCAGCCCCTCGACCTGGTGGTGCCAGGCGCGGGTCGAACACGTCCACCCGTGCACCAGCAGCACCGTGACCGGCGCGTCGGCCGGCCCGGTGCTCTCGACGTTCAGATGAATGCCGTCGGTGGTGGTAACCCCCGAGCGCTCAGCCTGAATGGTCACGCAGTCTCCCGTTCCCGTTCGCCGGCGGCGGCCAGGTGTGCCGCGCGCAACCGCCCGCCACGGGCGCCGCGCCCGACCAGCCAGGCGATACCGGCGATCTCCAGTAGACCGACCACACCCAGCAAGGCGTAGCCGCCGTTCCACATCCATCGTGGCACGTCGGTGCGCTCTTCGCGACGCAACGTCTCCTGCTCGTTGACGAAGGCAACGGTCTGCCCGTTCGAAACCTCGATCGCGGGCTTCTCGATCGCCGCGTCCTCGGGTGCGTAGACCCACATCGCGGTCATCTCCCGCTGACCGGTGTGCAGCCGGATCATCGTCTTCCACTTGCCGTACATCGGCAGCGCGTCCTCGGAGCGATAGGTGCCCTCAGCAACCTTCTTCATCGGATGCAGGACCATCCCACCGCCCTGCCAGGCGAGCGCCTCGAACCAGCGCGCGTCGTCGGCCGCGGTGGCCGGGTCGAGCGTGACCGTGACGTACGCGGTCGGCTCGGCCCCAGTGGCGACCCGCTCCAGCGACACCGTCCCGGTCACGCCCGGCTCGGCCGACCGCGGTACACAGAAGAAGATGATTGCGACGACCGCCACCAGCCCGACCGCGCCGAGCTGATGGGTACGGCGAACAGCCTCCGGCCGCGTGTTGGTTGTCCGCTCCGCGCCCGCAACTTCGGCGTACCGGGTGGCCAGCCAGGCGCCGACCAGACCAGCACCGGCCCCGACGACCACGCCGTACCCGAGGGCCGACGGGAGGAGCGACGACGGCCAGGCGATCGGCATCCAGACCTGGCTCCACGCATACTCGGCCACCACGCCGACGGTCCCGATCAGGGCACCGGCGACCAGGCCGAGGCGGAAGCGATTCTTGTTGCCGAGGGCAAGGGCCACGGCCTCGACCAGGATCGCCTCGACGATCAGCAGGGGGAAGTGGCCGAGGATCTCGCCGAGCGGCTGATCGACCGCCCAGGCGATGATGCCGCGGACGATCAGGAAGATCGCGAGCGCACCGAAGGTGATGCCGGGACCGCGGCGGGCGCGCAGGATGGTGAAGGCCATCGCCGCGCCGAAGGCGATCAGCAGCGGGTGCAGGATCAGCGGGAACTGCGGCACGCCGTAGTTGAACTCGGTGCTGAACAGGTCCCACGCGATCAGCAGCGCACCGACGGACGCGACCTCTTGGAAGAGGCGGCGCTTGTTCATCCCCATCAACTGCTCGACCTCGGCGACCGCCAGCAGCCGGGCGAAGATCGAGAAGACCACGCCGCCGATCATCAGCAGGTGCGTCGGGCCCCACAGCGTGACGTCCTCACCGAACAGCCGGTGCCAGGTGTCGTCGAGCGGGAAGCCGACCAGCGCGAACGTGCCGCAGACCAGGATCAGCGCGGCACTGCACGGGATCCGCCAGCTCTTGGTGAGCTTGATCGTCCGGGCCGGCAGCGGCTTCCCGGCGAGCGCGATCGGCAGTACGCCGGTCACGATCACGCCGAGGATGCCGAAGAAGATCGGATAGTGCGCCGGCGTACCGAACGGGCCGGTGTCGCGACCCTTGTCGATGTGCACGGCGATGTCCCACCAGACGCCGAAGGCGCAGGCGAGCAGCGACACGACATGCAGGTACGGCGACAGCGCGGCCCACCGGGGGACTCCGTCCAGCCTCCCGATGGTGTCCGCGAGCCTGCCGACGAGCGTGACGCGACCGGTCCGCTCCCGCCACAGGAAGACCGCCATGGCGACGTACAGCAGTCCCACCACGCCGGTCACGATCGCGATCTGATCGAACGTCGCCGTACCGGTGGTGGCCAGGGGGATCGCCATCCTGGAGCTCCTTCGGGACATTAAGTATGCGCCATGGCAGATGTTACATATCCT
Organism: Kribbella albertanoniae; assembly: GCF_004348455.1. Taxonomy (GTDB): domain Bacteria; phylum Actinomycetota; class Actinomycetes; order Propionibacteriales; family Kribbellaceae; genus Kribbella; species Kribbella albertanoniae. The sequence continues at coordinate 29,879 of NZ_SMKA01000028.1, read as the reverse complement.
ATGTAACGTGCGATCTGGAAGACTGTCAAGGGTGGAAGCAGACGAGGAGCTCACGGTCGACCAGCTCGCCGCCAAGGTGGGCATGACGGTGCGCAATGTCCGGGCGTACGCCGGGCGGGGATTGATCCCGCCGCCCCGGCTGGTCGGCCGCACGGGTTACTACGGCCAGGACCACGTGGCGCGACTCACGCTGGTCCGCGAACTGCTCGACAAGGGTTACACCCTGGCCGCCGTCGAGCGGATGCTCAGCGACCTGCCCGACGGCGCGATGGCGCTCGGCGTCTTCGAGACCCTGGTCAACCCCTGGACCCCGACCGAGCCCGAGGTCATCACCGAGCAGCAGCTCGCCGACCGCGCCGGCATTCCGCACAACCCGGCCACCATCGACAAACTGATCGAGCTCGGCATCGCCGAACGCGAAGAGGGCGACCGCCTCCGGATCCCGAACCCGGACCTGCTCCGCACCGGCCTCGAGGTGATCAAACTCGGCGTCCCGCTGGACGCCATCTTCGTGATGCTGCCCAAGCTCTTCCAGCACGCCGACGCCGTCGCCAAGGTGTACGTCGAACTCTTCCGCAGCACCGTCTGGCGCCAGTTCGCCGACGCCGGCCTACCCCCCGAAGGCTGGCCCGAGATCCAGCGCACCCTCGAAGGCATCATCCCGCTGGCCGGCCAAGCCCTCGTCGCCGCCTTCCGCGAAGCCATGGGCCGCGAAATAGAACTGGTCGCCTACGAAGAACTAGGCGTAGACCCCAAGGAACTCCCCTCCACCGGCTAGCCCCAAGGCCGGCTAGTTGAACCTGGCCAGTGCGGTCTTCCCTTCCCGCCACAACGTCTGTGGGAGGCGGGTGCACTCAGATCCGGCCAGGCCCTACGGCACATTTGAGGGGCTATCCGTTCAAGTGGACCCTTCTCTACTCAGATTTTGGGGGGAGAACCAGCACATCGAACGGAGATCCCCTCATATTCCACACAGCAACGTGGTCAGCCGGCTAGGGCGAGGGACTGGGTGGCTTTGAGGAGGGCGGTTCCCAGGAGTTTGTAGTCGGTCGGTACGCCGCCGACGGTGATCTCGTAGTCGGCCTGCGCGCCGCCCTGCTGGGCGAGGTAGCGGGTGCCGACCCAGCGAGTGGTCGTGCCGCTCTTGTAGGTGTAGACGACGGTGGTGAGGGTGAGCTTGCCCTGGTTGCGGGTCGACTGCATCGTCGTCGTGTAGACGTTCTGGATCTTCAGCCCCGGCGTGCCCTTGAGCGCCGCAACCTTCTGCTGGCCGGCGACCACCGTGCTCTGGGTGCCGCTGAGCAACACGTTGAACCTGATCATCCGGTTCGCGGTCGGGTCCTGGAACGCGTCCTTGCCATTGCCGTGAACGACATGCTTCCACGTCGTCGGCAGTACGGCGGACGCGTGGCACACCCGCTTCCCGCACTCGAAGTTTCGCAAGGTGTAGGTGACCGCGCTCGTCGCCTCGACCTTCGTGGTCGTCTGCTGACGGGTGGTGTCGGCCGAGCTCGGCAGCATCGTCGCGAGCAACAGACCGGCCGACCCCACGACGGCCCCCGCCCCGGCCAGTACGGCGAGACTCTTCTTCTGCACGGTGGTTCCCTCCAGCTCCGCGCCGGGCCCGTTGTGGACCCGGCGCGGAGACAGACGCAGCAACCGCCGGATTGGTTGGCCGCGGATTACCGAAGCGAGGACTCCGTGACCATCAGCCCCGGGTCTCGACCGCGGAGGTCGCCTTGAGCAGGACCGTGCCGAGGAACTTCGAGTTCTTCGGCGCACCGGCCACCGTCAACTCGATCCCGGCATCGGTGTACCCCCAGGTGCCGATGTAGCGGGTCGCGACCCACCGAGTCGTCTTGCCGCTCTTGTACGTGTACACGATCGTGCTGACGGTCAGCGGCCCTTGCCCCGAGGTCGACTTCATCTTGGTGGTCGCGGTGCTGACGATGTGCAGACCGCGGGTGCCCTTCAGCGCCTTCTGCTTGTTCTTCATCGCCTGCGCGGTCGACACCTTCGCACCGAGGTTCGTGGTGAAGGTGGCAGTCTGGTTCGCCTTGTCGGCGAAGCGCGTGCGGTACTTCGCGAGGTTGATCTGCTTCCAGGTGCTCGGCAACTGCGAGCTGGCAAGGCACCCCACATGCGCGAAGCAGTCGAAGTCGCGCTTCACGAACTTCACCGCCGCGACTTGCTGAGTGGTGGTCTGCTGCGTGGTTTCGGCGTTGCTGTGCAGGGCTGCGCCGCCGAGGGCCAGTCCACCGGCCACGATCGTTGCCGCGACACCGCTGATGATCTTTCGCATTGGTCTACTCCCCCAAGGGTGTTGATGCTGTCGGGGAGACAGACGGCTGCACCACCTCACCGGTTGGGGTGTACGGCGCGGGTCGGCACCTTCGGGCAATCAGCCGGCCAGCGCATGGTCGCCTTGGGCAACCATTGCGGCGATTCGGTCCAACGCCCGTTGCGAGGCCGCGTCGATGGCCCGGTAGACGATCAGCCGCTGGGCGGTATCACCGAGCGGCGTCAGTACGTCGTACTCGACCGTGAGCCGGCCGACGTCCGGGTGATTGAGGCGCTTGCGGCCGGTGCTCTTGACCTTGACGTCGCGCCGCGCCCACAGTTCGGCGAACTCGCTGCTCTCGTCGCACAACGTCCGGACCAGCTCGGCCAGGTCTTCGTCGTCGGCGTGGGCCGCCCAGGCGGCGCGCAGGTCCGCGATGCCCTCGCGGATGATCCGTTCCCGGTCCGTGTAGTAATCGAAGAAGGCCGGCTCGAGGGTGCACAACACCATCGCGTTGCGCCGCTCCGGCGAGACACCGGCGAAGTTCAGCATCAGCAGTTCGAGCTCTGGATTCCACGCCCTGATGTCGAAGCGGTGGTTGATCAGCATCGCCGGTAGCGGCGACAGCGCCTGCACCAACGCGGCCAGCGAACTCGACTCGGGCTGCGGCTGACGCCGTACAGGGGTCCATTGGCGGGTGAGGTCGAAGACGTACGCGTGCTCGTCGTCGGTCAACCGTAACGCCCGCGCCAGCGCCTCGAGGACCTCGCCCGACGGCCGCAGCCCTGCTCGAGCCGGATCACGTAGTCCACGCTGACCCCGGCGAGCTCGGCGACCTCCTCCCGCCGCAGTCCCGGCGTACGGCGGGCGCGGCCCGTTCTGACCAGCCCGACCTCGGCAGGCGCGAGCCGCTCGCGGCAGCCGCGGAGGAAGACGGCCAGTTCCTGAGCCACGTCGACGGTCATGCCGTCAACCATACGAAGGTGGGAAGGCCAGTCCCAGGATGACCTCTCCCTTACCCCCAGTGACGGACCGGGCAAAAGTGGTGAACACCCCCACCGAAAGAGGACTTCAGTGAGCACCACACTTGACACCTACCGGCTGCTCGGCCGCTCCGGGCTGCGCGTTTCCCCGCTGTCGCTGGGCACGATGACGTTCGGCGAGGACTGGGGCTGGGGCACCGGCAAGGCCGAGGCGCAGCGCATCCTGGACACGTACGTCGACCGCGGCGGCAACTTCGTCGACACCGCGAACATGTACACCAACGGCACCTCCGAGCAGTTGCTCGGCCAGCTCACGCAGGGCCGCCGCGACGATCTCGTGCTCGCCACCAAGTACACGATGATCACCAACCCGACCGACCCGAACGCCGGCGGCAACCACCGCAAGAGCATGGTCCGCTCGGTCGAGCGCAGTCTGCGCAACCTGCAGACCGACTACATCGACCTGCTCTACCTGCACGCCTGGGACTTCACCACGCCGGTCGAGGAGATCCTGCGCGCGATGGACGACCTGGTCAGCCAGGGCAAGGTCCTGTACGTCGGCATCTCGGACGCACCGGCCTGGCAGATCTCGCGGATGCAGGCGATCGCGGATCTGCGCGGCTGGAGTCCCCTCGTCGCACTGCAGGTCGAGTACAGCCTGGCCGAGCGGACCATCGAACGGGAACTGATCCCGATGGCGCGCGAACTCGGCCTCGGCGTACTCCCGTGGTCGCCGTTGGCCAGCGGGGTGCTGACCGGCAAGTACACCGCGGCCGATCTGAATCACGGCGGTGGCGAGGCAAGTGCCGAGGGAACCCGGAAGAACGTGGCGGCCGGCAACAACTCGCTGACCGAGCGCACGCTGGGGATCGCGGACGTGGTCAAGAAGGTTGCCGAGCGCAACGGCTGGACGCCGGCCCAGGTCGCGCTGGCCTGGACCCTGCTCAACCCGGCGGTCACCTCACCCATCATCGGCGCCCGCACGCTGACTCAGCTCGAGCAGAACCTGACCGCGCTCGAGGTGGACCTCGGCGAGCAGGACATCGCCGAACTGGAAGCGGTCAGTGCGATCGAGCTCGGGTTCCCGCACGACTTTCTGCAGCGGCCGTTGACCCGAAGTGTCGTTCAGGCCGGTCTGCGGATCGAGGCCCGCTGACGTCAGGTGGGAGATCGCCCAAGTCGGCATCCCAGTCGTCGGAGTCCGGGTTCTCGGCCTCGTGGCGGCGGGCGATTCGGATGAAGGCGATGATCAGCAGGATCGGTCCGAGCACCATCGCGGTCTCCGGGATGCCGCCCATGTGCAGTGCGATCATGAGGCCGTCACCAGCGCAATCCCGCCGGCCGTGAAAGCGACCATCGCTGCGAGCATCGGGTACTGCGCCTGCCGCAGTTGCCGCCGCCGGAACAGACCGGCCGCGCGATCGTGCGCGGACACCACCCCGAGTACGTGTCCGAGCACGATCGCGCCGATCTGTACGCCGGCGATCACCCCGGTACCGAGAAACGCGTAGTCGATCCGCATCCCGCTGGTACCGAGCAGGTCCCAGCCGCGGCCGAACGGATCGGTCGCGAGCAGCACACCTTCCTGCCCCTGGAACATCGCGAACGAGAAGTAGTGCGCGACCGCATACCCGATCGCGATCGGGACCAGCGAGTGCACGAACGCACCCGGCAGTCCGGCTCCGCCAACCGCCCCTGGCCGGATGTCCGCCGTACCGGTGGTCCGGGCGGCGAGGACGAAGAGCGCGGTCACGATCGCCACCGCGACGGTCAGGCCTCCCGTGTAAACAACGACATGGTTCAGCTCGGCGGTCCGGCTGGTCCAGGCCGACCAGCGCGAGATCCCGTCGAACGCGGTCGACCCGAGCAGCAGGCATAGCAGCGCGACGATCCCGGACCGCTGCGGCATCGCGGCCAGCCCGGCCAGCGGGTTGCGGATCACCAGCCGGCCGTCGGCCCCGCGACCGAGCGGACTCAACCGAGCCAGGACCTCGGCGTACACCTCGAAGGTGTCGCCGATCCCGAACCACGCCGGTCCGTAAACGATGCCTGCGGCAACATTCAGCACCGCGTAGACCGTGACGAAAGCTGCGACCACGAGCGGTTCGGAGGCGCCCGGGTAGACGAGTTCCAGCCAGAGGAAACCAGCCAGCCCGGCGACCGCCGGCCAGTACGCGATCCGTTCCGGAAGACGCCGGTACGACGTCCGCCGTACCAGGCCCGCGATCGTGCGCAGCGGATTGGCGAGCCGCCAGATCGGACCGAGGAGCAGGGACAGCGGGATGATGCCGACCCAGATCCACACGTACAGCCAGGTCGGCGCCGGGCTCTCCGCGGGAGAGTCGCTGCCGAACCAGGCCGCACCGATCAGCAGACCGAGCGCCAGGAGACCGGCCAGCTTCAGCAACCAGCGCACCGGCCGAGCATCGACCAGACGGGTCAGCCAGGCGAGCGCCGTACCGCCGGTGGTCTCGAAGCGCGGGCGTGACCAGAAGGCCGCGAGCGCGAAGAACGAGACGGCCACCGCGGCGCCGGCCGAGTAGATCGCCAGCCAGAGCGGGACCGGGAGGTCTCCGCGACCGCCGATCCCGTGCAGTGGTACCAGCAGGTCCAGCACGGCGGCCCTCCGATCAGGTATCTGACCGATCGAATGTAACACGCACGATGTCACATAGCGAGGGTCTGGTATTCGTCCGCATCGAAGCGCCGGGTGAGCTGCCGGAACCGGAAGGTGAAGGACGGCCAGAGCGTGGTGTTGCGACCCTGGGCGTCGAGGTACCAGCTCGTGCAGCCGCCCCGGGTCCAGATGGTGTTCTTCATCGAGGTCCGGACGCCGTCGACGAACGCGCGCTGCACCTCCGGCCGGACCTCGACCTCACGCAGACCCTTGGCATCGATCTCCCGGAGCGCATCCAGGATGTAGGCGATCTGGGACTCGATCATGAAGACCATCGAGCTGTGGCCGAGGCCGGTGTTCGGGCCGATCAGCAGGAAGAAGTTCGGGAAGCCGGCGACCGCCGTACCGAGGTGGGCCTCCATGCCGTCCGCCCACGCGTCGCGGAGGGAGAGGCCGTCGCGGCCGTGCACCATGTCCATCACCGGGAGGTCGGTGACGCGGAAACCGGTGCCGTAGATGATCGTGTCGACCTCGCGCTTCACGCCCGCGCTGTCAACAATGCCGGTCGGGGTGACCTCGGCGACGCCGTCGGTGATCACGTCGACGTTCGGGCGGGCGAGGGCCGGGTAGTAGTCGTCGGAGATCAGGACACGCTTGCAGCCGAGGGTGAAGTCGGGTGTCACCTTGGCGCGCAGCTTCGGGTCGCGAATCTGGTGCTGGAGATGCTTCTCGGCGACCTTCTGCGCCTGCTTCATGATCGCGGGCAGCTTGGCGAAGCCGAGCACCATCGACTCGCGACCCCAGTAGATCGCGGCCCGAACCGCCTTCTGCACAAGGGGAAACCGGCGATAGACGGCCTTCTCCGTCGCGCTGATCTTGCGGTCCGGCCGCGGCATCACCCACGGCGGCGTCCGCTGGAACAGATGCAGCTCCTCGACCTCCGGCTGGATCGCCGGGACGAACTGGATCGCCGAGGCGCCGGTGCCGATGACGGCGACCTTGCGGCCGGCCAGATCGAGATCGTGGTTCCAGCGCGCGGAGTGGAAGACCTCGCCCTCGAAGTCCTCGATCCCGGGCAGCTTCGGGACGGACGGCTCGGCCAGCGGACCCATCCCGGACAGCATGAACTGGGCGACGAAATCACCCTGGTCGGTGCGGATCCGCCACTCGCCGTCCTCCCAGTTCGCGGACTCGACGGTGTGACCGAACCGGATGTGCCGGCGAACGTCGTACCGATCGGTGACGTCGCGGAGGTACTGCTCGATCTCGGGCTGCGGGGAGAACGTCGACGACCACTCGGGATTCGGCGCGAAGGAGAACGAGTACAGATGGGACGGTACGTCGCAGCGGCAGCCCGGGTAGGTGTTGTCCCGCCAGGTGCCACCGACGTCGTTCGCGCGCTCCAGTACGACGAAGTCGTCGTACCCGGCCTGCTTGAGGCGGACCGCCATCCCGATCCCCGCGAACCCGGTGCCGATCACCACGATCCGGTGCTTGTTCTCCATGCCGGCCTCCTCCGCTGAACTGACACCGCCGGAACTTACTCCCAGTAAGTTACTCGGAGTCAGTTACGCTGTGCAAGTGACGTCCACCACTGAGCAGCCTCCGAAGCGACGACGTGACCGGGCCGCCCGCGAGCGCGAGATCCTCGCCGCCGCCGAGCGGATCTTCGGCGAACGCGGCTACCAGGGCACCTCGATGGACGACATCGCCGCCGCGGTCGGCGTCTCGAAACCGCTGATCTACCAGTACTACGGCTCCAAGGACGGACTGTTCCTCGCCTGCCTGGCCCGCCTCCGCGCCCAGCTCCTGGAGACCGTCTCGGACGCCGTGATGGCCGCGACCGATGTCGAGAACGCGCTCTACGCCGGTTTCGTCGCCTGGTTCCAGTTCCTCGACGAGCACCCACAGGCCTGGTCGGTCCTGATCGACGAAGGCATGCTCGCCACCGGCCCGATGGCCGCCACCACCGAAGAGGTTCGCAATGCCTTCGTCGAACTGATCGCCGCGATGGTCCGCCTGAACCTCCCGCCGAGCCGCCCGACGGACGACGCCGAGATCGAGATCCTCGCCCACTCCATCTCCGGCGCCACCGAACGCCTCGCCATCTGGCGCACCCGCACCCCGAATCCCCCCACCCCGCAAAAAGTCGCCCGAACCCTCAAAGACCTCCTCTGGCAAGGCCTCGACACCCTCAGCAAAAGCTGAGCCGGCAAGCGTTGTCCTGACCCGGTACCGCTTTCCCTGCAGGGTTTTCCGGGGGCGGCGAGAATGCGCATTCTCGGAGGCCGCGACGCCTTGACGCGACTGTCTTGACGCTGGAAACTAACGGCACTTCGGTCAGATCTTTACTTATCTTCGCCTTCGCAACAACCGCCCCCGGAAGGTGCTGAGTCGACCGTTCGCTGGCTGCTGCCCGGGGGTCCCCTCCGAAAGGACACCGCCCCCATGAAGTTTTCCCGAAGTCGCCTTGCGATCGCAGCGCTCGCCCTGGTCACCGGCACGGCCGGGCTGATCGGCACCACCGTCTCCGCACCGGAGGCCGAGGCCGCGCCGGCGGCTACCACCGCGGCCGAGGCTTTGCCGCCCGGATTCAAGAGTGTCGGTTACATGCCTTCCTGGTCGGGCAGCGTCACCGCGATCCAGTACAGCAAGCTCACCCACATCAACTACTCGTTCGCGCTGCCGAACTCCAACGGTTCGCTGCAGGCCATCCCCGATCCCGGGAAGCTGAACCAGCTGGTCAGCCTCGCGCATCAGAACGGCGTCAAGGTGTCGCTGGCCATCGGTGGCTGGAACAACGGCAACGACTCCGCGTTCGAGCAGCTGGCCACGAACTCCGGCTCCCGGACCACCTTCGTGAACGCCGTCATGGGCGCCATCAACCAGTACAACCTGGACGGCGTCGACATCGACTGGGAGTACCCGGATCCGGGTGTCTCGGGCGACCGCTTCACGCTGCTGATGCAGCAGCTGAGCACCACGTTGCACAACAACGGCAAGCTGCTCACCGCGGCCGTCGTCTCCGAAGGCGGTACGGCGAACGGCGTCCAGCCGGCCGTCTTCGCCGCCGTCGACTGGCTGAACATCATGGCGTACGACGGCGGCAGCCCGCACGCCAACTACGACTGGTCGATCGGCGCAGCGAACTTCTGGAAGAACCGTGGTCTACCGAAGGCCAAGACCGTGCTCGGCGTTCCGTTCTACAGCCGGCCGACGTACGTCGCCTACAAGGACATCGTCGCGGCGAACCCAGCCAACGCGAACGTGGACTGCTACAACAACGGCGGTCAGCAGTGCTACAACGGCATCCCGACCATCAAGCGTAAGACCCAATGGGCAGTCGCGAACGCCGGCGGCATCATGAACTGGGAGCTGTCCCAGGACGCCACCGGCAGCCTCTCCCTGCTCAGCGCCATCTTCGACGCGGCCGGTGGCACCCAGAACCCGCCGACCGGTAAGACCGGTCAGATCAAGGGCATCGCCGGCAAGTGCGTAGATGTTGCTGGCGGCAACAGTGCGAACGGCACCGCCGTACAGCTGTGGGGTTGTGGCACCGGCGCCGGCCAGACCTGGACAGTCAGCACCGACGGCACGATCCGTGCCCTCGGCAAGTGCTTGGACGTCGCCGCGGCCGGTACCGCCAACGGCACCGTCACCCAGCTGTACGACTGCAACGGCACCGGCGCCCAGAGCTGGCAGGCCCAGAGCAACGGCAACCTCCGCAACCCCAACTCCGGCCGCTGCCTCGATGCCACCGGCCAGAGCTCGGCCGATGGCACCCGGCTGCAGATCTGGGACTGCGCAGCAACCGCCAACCAGATCTGGACTCTCCCGGCCTGACCTCGCTCAGGGTAGGCGGGTCAGCCGCCCTTCCGGGGTGATCTTGATGCTGACCCGCTGGGCGCCGACGACGAGATCCAGTACGACGTTGGCGCCCGCCGGCCGGGTTGTGTAACTGACCTGATCCGCTGCCGCCGCCGGCACGATGGCCGAGAGAATCCGCGCGTCCTGTCCCGTGTGCGTGAACTTGACGACCGGTGCCGGCAACACCGTGAAGATGTCCTTGAAGAACCAGCCCTGCGGCGGATTCTCACGACCTTCCTCAACAGTCGTCGTACCGGCCTCGCCGCCGATCGGAATGTGCAGGAGATGCGTCCGGACGGCAGCTCCCGGCTTTCCCGCAACAGCCGTCGTGGGCGACGTGACGTCGACCTTCTGCCCCGGCGCCAGATGCCACAGCGTCTCGTACCGCTGCGGACTGGACGACGCACCCCGGTCCAGCGTGATCACCAGGTCAGGATCCTTGAGAACAAGGACATCCCGCGTCCGGTCGACTCCCTCAGCGGGCCGATCCGACAACTGGAAGTAGTCCGAGTTCGGCGTACTCACCGAACCCACCAGCCGGGTCACCGGGCTCTTGGCCGTGGCGGTCGGGATCGTCATCTGGTTGTGCGCGGCCGGCCCCTTGGCCCACTCCTGCCGAGCCTGCGCCTGATGACCGCCGTACCCGGGATCGATCAGGATGTCGTGTCCCTTCCAGTTGTAGGTGATCGCGGTGTGGTCCTCGTGACCGTGCCACCGGCGCGCAACCCCGAAACGGAGCGAGTACGTCGACTCCTCGGCGAACGGCCGCTTCTCACCCCACCCCGTCCGCCCGAACACGTATCCCGCCTTGTAGATCGCCGTCCGGAGCTGCGGCTTCTTCCCCTTCTTGCCCTGGGTGGCGACGTACTCCATCGGCGTACCGGGAACGTTGGGCAGCTTCTGCTGACCGGTGTTGCCGATCTGATGCAGGTACCCGGTCGCGGTGGTCGCCGTGGCCAGCCACTCCCCCAGAGCCTGCCGACGGGTCTCGATCGCCGGGCCGGGATTCACCCCGCAGTCGCGCAGGCGATCCGCGGCGCGTCCCCACAGCCGGTAGTTGAAGTCCGCGTACCCGACCGCCTGCTCGTTGGTCGACCCTTCCTCGTCGAGCGCGGTCCGCACCCCTTTGTTCAGCCGCTGCGCAGCGAGCTTCATCAGGTCCTTCCGCCCGTACGTACATCCCACGCCGAGCAACGCGATGCTCTGATCGGTCCCGTGGTTGTGCGCGCCACTCCAGTTGTCGATCAGATACCGGGCGTGCGTCATCAGCGCCTCGTCGAGCCACTTGTACTGCGCCGGTAGCGTCTTCGCCTTCAGCTGCGTCAGCAGTGACTGCCGCACACAGATCAGCACGTTCGTCCGGTGCATCGTCGACTCCGACGCACTCGTGTTGCGCTTCCACGAGAACGGGTTGTCCCGCACCCAGTCCCGCACGATCGCGAGCACCCGCTCGGTCGCCTTCGGGTCACCGGCCTTGATCGCGTGCACGCCGTTGCCCAGCCAGCGCAGGGAATGCAACCACAAGTGCCAGCTCAGGTTCTGATAGGGATCGGAGTCCCACTTGATATCGCCGGCTCCGTTCCCCACCTGGTACGGCGCAGTGTTGCCCCAGGCAAACGTATCGTTCATCAACGCGGGCAGCGGCACCTTCTTCTCGATCCCACTGAACCCCTGACACGGATACCCGGGCACGCCCGCCGCCGGTGCCGACATCGGCAGATCGATCATCGTGATCGAGTCGATCTCCTTACCAGACTCAGGTTTCGCCATCATCCTCGGCACCACCACCGCAGTCCCGCACACCACTACGCACACAACACCCAGCCCCACGGCCTTCGCCCGAACGCCCATCGTTGCCGCCTCCGCATCCGTCGCCGTGCAGGCAAAACGGGTCCGCGGAACCGAACCGTTGCATCAAACCCTCAGGTGGAGCTAGTGATCCGGAACCAAGCGTCCGACCTCCAGCCCTCGCGCAGTATCAAGCGTCGGTAAGGACAGGTAGTAGTCATATACGTAGACCCGCGCTCCCGCCTGTCTCCGGTCGCACCGGCCCGCCGCACCCCACCACTACGTGTTCTTACCGACGTTGCCCCTGATCGGGACCCTGAGAAGCGACCCTGGGATGCGGCTGACGGATGTCATGGACGGGTGGTGACGGCTGGTCGAGGGATGACAAGCGCCGCGGCAGCAGGCTTCCGGGTATGACGACAACTACTGCGGTCAGCCTCATGGGCGTGACCAAGAAGTATGGGGCGGTGCAAGCTGTCGCTGGGGTGGATCTGAGCATCCGGGCCGGCGAGGTGGTTGCACTGCTGGGGCCGAACGGGGCCGGCAAGTCGACCACGATCGAGATGCTGCTCGGGCTCGTGCGGCCGGACCAGGGCAGCGTGCAGGTGTACGGCGGGTCTCCGGAGGAGGCGATCGCCAAGGGGCAGGTCGGGGTGATGCTGCAGAGTGGCGGGATCATCGAGGACGCCAAGGTCGGCGAACTGCTGAACCTGGTGGCCGGCCTGCACAGCAAGCCGATGCCGGTGCAGGAAGCGCTCGACCGGGCCGGGATCGCCGACCTGTCCGGCCGCACGATGAAGGGGTTGTCGGGCGGTCAGAAGCAGCGGGTGCGGTTCGCGATGGCGATCATCCCGCAGCCTGATCTGATCGTGCTGGACGAACCCACGACCGGCATGGATGTCGAGTCCCGCCGCGACTTCTGGGCGTCGATGCACGCCGAGACGGCCCGCGGCCGAACTGTCCTGTTCGCAACCCACTACCTCGAAGAAGCCGACTCGTACGCCGACCGCGTGGTGCTGATGCGCAACGGGAAGATCGTTGCCGACGGCACCGCTGCCCAGATCAAGGCGAGCGTTTCCGGCCGCAGGATCCGGGCCACCGTCCCCGGTGCCAACGTGACCGCACTCGCCGCCCTGCCCGGCGTCCGCACAGTCGAGACCCGAGGCGACGTCCTACTGCTGCAGTGTGCGGACTCCGACAACACCCTGCGCTATCTCCTCAGCAATACCCCCGCCCACGACATCGAAGTGACATCGGCCGACCTCGAGGACGCCGTACTCGCAATCAGCGACGGCAGCGCATTTCAAGGGGAGGAGAGCCTCGCATGAACCGCAACTACCTGATGTTCGACATCCGCCGCACGCTGCGGAACAAGCGAGTGCTGATCTTCGCGATCCTGATGCCGCTGGTGCTGTTCGCGGTCTTCGGCCTGAACATTCCCAAGGACGCGACCGAGGGCGGAATCTCCGCGATCGCCTATGTGATGGTCAGTATGGCGATGTTCGGCTCGATGTCGGCCGCGATGAGCAGCGGCGGCGTGATCGCGGCCGAACGTGACGGCGGCTGGAACCGGACCCTGCGCCTCACCCCACTGAAGCCACAGGCCTACGTGATCAGCAAGGTGATCCTGTCGCTGCTGGTCGCCGTACCGCCGCTGCTGGTGGTCTTCGTCTTCGGGATGACCGTCGGCGATGTCCACCTCAGTGCCGGCCAGTGGATCACGGTCGCGCTCGTCTCGTGGCTCGGCGCCCTGCCGTTCGCCGCGCTCGGGCTGGTCATCGGGTACGTCGCCAAGCCGGACAGCGTGCAGCCGATCACCGGACTGGCGACCATGCTGATCGCAGCGTTCGGTGGACTGTGGTTCCCGGTCGAACAGATGCCGTCGGCGATGAAACACATCGCGCAGCTGACCCCGGCGTACTGGACCGGACTGACCTCGCGCAGCGCCCTGACCGCGGGTGGGGTCGACACCCAGGCGCTGCTGGTGGTTCTCGGCTGGACCGTGGTGCTCGGCTTCATCGCGCTGCGCCGGTTCCGTGCCGACACCGCGCGGGCCTGATCGCATACCGTGAGCTTCATGAATCGCACCCTGCCGGCCGCACTGGCCACCGGAGATCGGCCGCCCGGCCGGTGGGGCTGGCTCGCGGTCGGCATCTGGCTGTTCTACCTCGCGCAGCCGCTGACCGAGATCTGGCAGACCCAGCACGGGGTCGTTCGCATCCTCGGTCTGCTCAACCTGGTCGCCTTCGGCGTCGCCTATCTCGGCTTCTTCGGTGTCCTGCGCTGGCAGGAGTTCCGGAGCGATGCCTCACCGCTGTGGCACCGGCTGGGCTTCCTCGGCCTCATGCTGACCCTGACCCTGCTACTGATCCCGACCGCCGGCCAGACCGCACTCACCTGCGTGGTCTACATCGCGGCGACGGCGGTCATCTCACTCAGCCCGCAACTCGGTGTGGCGATCGTGCTCCTGCTGCTCGGCAGCGTCGAGCTGGCGATGCGCGTCGTACCGGGTTGGACGGATGACGGAAGCTACGGGTTCGCGATCTTCCTAGGTGCGCTGGCCGTGTTCGGGATGCGGCGTGCGATGCAGCGTGGTTCGGAGCTGCAGCGGGCGCGCGAGGACATGGCCAAGCTCGCTGTGCAGGAGGAGCGGAACCGGTTCGCACGCGACCTGCACGACATCCTCGGCCACTCTTTGACCGTGATCACGGTGAAGGCCGAGCTGGCCGGACGGCTGATCCAGGTCAACCCGGAGAAGGCCGCGGCCGAGGTCGCCGATGTCGAGAGCCTCGCTCGGGCCGCCCTTGGCGATGTCCGGGCCGCCGTCGCCGGTTACCGCGAGCTGAGCCTGGCCGGTGAGCTCGTCTCGGCCCGGACCGCGTTGCAGGCGGCCGAGATCAAGGCCGACCTCCCGACCACCATGGACGAGGTCCCGGAGGAGAACCGCGAACTCTTCGCCTGGGTGGTCCGCGAAGGTGTCACGAACGTCATCCGGCACTCCGGCGCCAAACGCTGCACGATCAAACTCTCCGCCCGCCAGATCGAGGTCCTCGACGACGGCAAGGGCCCCGGCGGCACCACCTCCGGCCACGGCCTGCTCGGCCTCCGCGAGCGAGCCGACCAGGCCGGCGCCGCCCTCCAGGTAGGCGAGTCCCCCGACGGCGGCTTCCGCCTAGCTGCAAAGGTTGGTCCGTGAGTATTCGACTTCTCATTGCCGACGATCAGGCCCTCGTCCGTGGGGCCCTCGCTGCGTTGCTGGATCTCGAGCCGGATCTCGAGGTGGTGTCCGAGGTCGGGCGCGGGGACGAGGTGGTCGCCGCAGCCAAAGCCAGTACGCCGGATGTCGCGCTGCTGGACGTGGAGATGCCCGGGCTCGACGGGATCGAGGCCGCAGCCGCCCTGCGCGCCGCCGTACCGGGTGTTCGCATCCTGATGGTCACCACCTTCGGCCGCCCCGGCTACCTGCGCCGCGCAGTGCAGGCCGGCGCCGCCGGCTTCGTCGTCAAAGACACCCCCGCCGCCCAACTGGCCGACGCCGTCCGACGGGTCCACCAAGGCCTCCGCGTCGTCGACCCCTCACTGGCCGCCGAGACCCTGGTAGCCGGCACCAGCCCGCTCACCGGCCGCGAATCCGACGTCCTCCGAGCAGCCCGCGAAGGTGGCACCGTCGCCGACATCGCCAAAGAACTTCACCTCTCCGAAGGCACGGTCCGCAACCACCTCTCCGCCGCCATCGGCAAAACCGGCGCCCGAACCCGAGCCGAAGCCGCCCGCATCGCCCTCGACAACGGCTGGCTCTGATGCGCCTGCTGAACGTCATCGACGTCGAGGCGACCTGCTGGGAAGGCGAACCGCCGCCGGGGATGGACAACGAGATCATCGAGATCGGGCTGGCCACGATCGAGGTGGACAGCTGGCGGCGCGTCGGGAAGCATCAGATTCTGGTGCGCCCGGAACGCTCCGAGATCAGCCCGTTCTGCACCGAGCTCACTGGCCTGACCGCCGACGTGGTCAGCACCGGAGTCAGCTTCGCCGAAGCCTGCGAGCTGCTGACCAGCCAGTACGGCGCGGCGGAGCGCGTGTGGATGAGTTGGGGCGACTACGACCGCAAGCAGTTCGAGCGCCAGTGCGAGGCGACCGGGGTCGGCTATCCCTTTGGTCCGGTGCATGTGAATGCGAAAGCGCGTTTCGCCGAGGTCCGTGGGACGAAGCGGCGGCCGGGGATGTCTCGCGCACTGGAACTGGCCGGATTGCCGCTCGAGGGAAGGCATCATTCTGGGATGGATGACGCGTGGAACATCGCCGCGCTCATCGTCCAACTCTCGGCGGAAAGCTTCCCCGAGGTCTGAGCGCGCACTAGCGTGGGTCTCCGGGAGGAACCATGTCGATCGAGCAGTTCAGTGTGCGGGGGCGGCTGGCGGATACCGGTGAGGGGATCACGGGTGACGAGCTGCAGCTGGCGGCACGTAATCATGGGATTCCGCTGGAGGCGCTGCGGTACGACGTGACGCCGGCCGGGCTGCATTACGTGCTGGTGCATTACGACATCCCGGCCGCGAGTGCAGCGACGTGGCGGCTGGAGGTTGACGGGTGTGTCGAGCAGCCGATGTCGTTCGGGCTGACCGAACTGCGCGCGATGGGTCGTCGTACCGTGCGGGTGACGTTGGAGTGCGCGGGTAACGGGCGGGCGTCGTTGCAGCCGCGGCCGATCAGCCAGCCGTGGCTGAATGAAGCAGTCGGTACGGCGGAATGGACCGGCGTGCTGTTGTCCGACCTGCTGCAGAATGCGGGGATCCGTTCGGACGCCGTCGATGTCGTCTTCACCGGCGCGGATCACGGGGTCGAGCGTGGGGTCGAGCAGGACTACCAGCGTGGATTGTCGGTCGGCGAGGCACTCAACTCCGGGGCGATCATCGCCTGGGAGATGAACGGCGATCCGCTGCCGCCGCAACACGGGTATCCGCTGCGCCTCGTCGTACCGGGGTGGTACGGGATGGCCAGCGTGAAGTGGTTGCGATCGATCGAGCTGATCGACCACGAGTTCGACGGCTTCCAGAATGCGGTTGCCTACCGCATCCGTCAGGAGGCAGGTGAGCTCGGGACCGCGATCACCCGGATCGAACCGCGCGCTCTCCTTGTCCCGCCTGGCTTCCCCGACTTCATGAGCCGGCACCGGTTCGTTGCCGCAGGCACCGTCACGCTCGAGGGCAAGGCCTGGTCGGGCTGGGCGCCGATCGAGCGGGTCGAGGTGAGCACCGACGCCGGCGTCACCTGGCACTCCGCGAAACTCGATGCCGCTGGCAACGATGCGTTCGCCTGGCGGTCTTTCAGCCACGACTGGGAAGCTACTCCGGGCGAGCATGTGCTCACCGTCCGCGCCGTCGACAGCAGTGGCCGTGAGCAACCAATCGAGGCTCCGTGGAACCGCGGCGGCTTCGCCAACAACAGCGCGCAACGGATCACGGTCCTGGTCAGCTGACCGCGTGTCGCTGGCGGCATCCGCCGTACCAGCAGCACATCCTGGAGAGGTACACGGTTCTCACTCCAGGAGTGATGATGCGGTGAACGAGTCGGACGAGCAACTGCACCTGCACGCGCGGATCTTCCGTACGTCGGACGAGTGGTACGCGGACATCGACGACGGACTGTTCCCCCAACCCGACAACCCGCTGTGGTGCGGTTCCTATGCCAGCCAGCGGGCCGCGATCGACGCCGCCTGCTCCCGGATCGCCGCCATGCACCGACGACGACCGGCCGTTCGCGACGACCAGGCGTCCTAAAGCCGGGTATTGCAACACCTCTTTCGAAAGAGTACTTTCGATGCATGGACGAGCGGACTCAGCGGCGGATCAGTGATGCCCGGACACTCCGGGCGATCGCGCATCCGGTGCGGATCGCGATCATGGAGCAGCTCACGATCAACGGGGCGATGACGGCGACCGAGGTCGGCGACCGGCTCGACGAGACACCGGCGAACTGTTCCTGGCACCTGCGCAAGCTCGCGGAGTACGGGTTCGTCGAGGAGGCCCCGGGCGGTACCGGCCGGCAGCGTCCCTGGCAGGTCACCCACCTCGGGATGACGTGGGGTGACGAGGGGGACGGTCCGCAGGGGGCTGACCTGCAGTTGGCCGGGCAGGCGCTGACCGAGGTGCTGGTTGCCCGGGAGGTCGACCGGTTGCGGGAGAGTCAGGCCCGAGCCGCCGATGAGCCCGCCGCATGGCGTGCCGCGGCCACCAGCACGCAGTCGATGATGTGGCTGACTGCCGAGGAACTCGAGGCTGCGAACCAGGCTGTCCGCGACGCCCTGATGAAGCATTTCGACCGGCACCAGGATCCCGCGCTCCGTCCGCCGGGATCCCGTCTGTGCGCGTTCCTCGCCTGGGGCGTCCCGACGTACGGCCTGGCGGACCCGACTCCTTCCGCCGAGTGAGGTACTCCGATGCGCGCAATGTTCGCCCAGCCCGCGTTCCGCCGGTTGTTCGCCGGGATGTCGACGTCGATGTTCGGCGACTCGGTGATGCTGCTCGTCCTGAGCATGTGGGTGAAGAGCCTGACCGGCTCCAACGCCCAAGCCGGCCTGACTTTCTTCTGGATGGTCGTGCCGACCTTCCTCGCACCGCTCTTCGGCCTGTACGTCGATCGGCTGCCGCCGCGCCGCGTCCTGGCCTGGGGCAGCCTGGCCTCGGCGATCGCCGTACTGCCGCTCACCCTGGTCC
This sequence comes from Kribbella albertanoniae, assembly GCF_004348455.1. Taxonomy (GTDB): domain Bacteria; phylum Actinomycetota; class Actinomycetes; order Propionibacteriales; family Kribbellaceae; genus Kribbella; species Kribbella albertanoniae. The sequence goes on along the minus strand of NZ_SMKA01000028.1, from coordinate 11,627 downwards.
GCGACGCGGGTGACGTCTGGATCGTCTGGGGTGTCGCGTTCCTCTACGGCATCTCGATGATCGTCCTGCCGGCCGCGCTGAACGGACTGCTCAAGGAGATCGTCAGCGACGAGCAACTGGTCTCGGCCAACTCGTCACTGCAGACGGTCAAGGAAGGCTTCCGGCTGATCGGCCCGATCATCGGCGCCGGTTTGTTCGCATGGATCGGCGGCTGGGCTGTCGCTCTCGTCGACGCCGCATCGTTCCTGGCCGCCGCGATCATCATCGGATCGATGACCCTGCCGGACCGCAAACCCGAACGCGCCGAAGGCAACTGGCTGCACGAACTGAGCGGCGGCATCAAGCACCTCTGGTCCGACCGCATCCTGCGGCACACCCTGGTCGGCCTCGGCCTCCTACTGCTCGTCCTCGGCTTCACCGAAGCCTCGATCTACGCGATCGTCGACGTCTTCGGCAAACCGGTCGAGTTCGTCAGCGTCATCGTCACGATCCAAGGCATCGGCGCCCTGCTCGGCGGTCTGTCCGCGACCTGGTGGGTACGCAGGATCGGCGAGGTCGGCACGTTCGCCGTCGGCGCCCTGGCTCTGGCGGCCTCCCTCGCCGTCATCGCAGCCACCGAGAGCCTGCCGATCTTCCTGTTCGACGTCCCGCTCCTCGGCTACGCCATCCCCCTGATCATCGTCTCCTTCATGACCCTGATCCAGCGCCGTACCCCACTCCGCCTGATGGGCCGCGTCTCCACCGCCGCCGAGGTCGTCATGGGCAGCCCCCAAGCCATCAGCCTCGCCCTCGGCGCCATGCTCGTCTCGATCATCAGCTACCACCTGATCTTCGGGCTGATGGCAATCGTCATCACCGGCGCGGTCGTCTACCTGGCAGTGATGCTCCGCGGCCAACTACTCCGCCCGGTCCCCGCCGTACAAGAGCCCTCACCCGAAGGCGATCGTCAGGCCCAACCCGAGCATCAGCAGGGTTAGGACCACGCCCAGCAGATAAGCCCACCACGGCGTCCGCCAGTCCACTCCGGCGGCCAGCACGTACGACGGATCGCTCGGATCGACCACCACATTCACCCGATCACCGACCCGCGGGAGGGGATCCAGCTCATCCCCTCCGGACAGCTCCACCGGCACACCATCGCCCGGTCGCGCGACCTTCACGATCATGTCGTCGTACGTCGACCAGCGGTCCTCCTCCACCGCCACCGACACCACCTCCGCCGATTGCACCGGCCCGGCAGCAACCAACCGCTGGTCGTCGCGGGCGGAGCTGATCCCCACCGGAAGGATCGCCAACGAACCCACCGCGATCGGCAGCCCGACCACGATCCGCAGGCCACGAAGTACCCGGTCCCGTACCGGATGCGCATTGGCAGCCCGCTCGACGCGCCGGATCTCCAGGCGCTTCCACCAATCCGCACGCTCCACCAGCCAGCGCGCCGGGTAGCACAGACCACCGGCGATGGCCGCGCAGAGCATCGGGCCGTCGTAGAGGAAGTTCGGCCGAGTCAACCAACTGGCGAGGTAGAGCAAACCAGCGACCAAGTTGAAGAACACCAGCAGGATGACGAGCTGCCAGCCGTGGAGGTTCCCATCGTCGCCCTCGCTCATCGCATCATCATGCGGGATGGACGCCGGGTGGCGCTGGCTGGTTCCGCACCGGATGGGCGCGGTACCGGCGATCTGTGGAAGCAAACTTGCAGCTACTGGCCACGAGGCTCCACAAAGGCGGTCCGTGCAGGACTCGACCCGCCGTCGCCTGAAACCTGGCCGTTGCAGGAGGGCAGGGTCCTCCGCACGAGCCGGTGCGACGTTGAGCACGGTTCAACCGTTGCGGTGGGTACCGGATGGTTGGTGGAGGCTCAAAGTCACTCTCGCTCCGCATGTTCCCCGAATCCGTCGCGGATCCTCCCCAAACCGGTTTGGGGAGGAGCTTCGGCGGGGCGGGCTGTGGGTTCCCCGTGTCGTCCGACAGGACCTAGTGGTTGCTATTCGGGTTCGTTGTGGGCGTTGCCGCCTACTACGTACGGGGTGGTGTAGCCGGCGTACATGAGGTGGGTCATCAGGCCTTCGGAGGCGTGCGGGAGGTTGTGGCAGTGGTCCATCCAGACGCCGGGGTTGTCGGCGCGGAAGGCGATCTCGTAGGTCTCGTTGTTGCCGACCTCGAGGGTGTCGGTCCACCAGGGTGAGCCAGTGGAGGCGACGCCGTTGCGGGTCAGTACGACGGCGTGGTGGCCGTGCAGGTGCATCGGATGTGCTTGGCCGCTGGTGTTGCTGATCGTCATCCGGACAATGTCGCCCTCGGCAACCATGTACATCGGTACGTCGGGAAACTTGTGCCCGTTGATCGTCCACCACAACCCCGGCATGCCGTCCAGGAACCCGGGCCGCCTGCCGATCCGGTACTCGAACCGCCGGTCGGCCTTCGCGGAGTCGAACCCGATCGGCTGAGCCGTTCCGTAGCTCAACAGGTCGACCGTCTCCCCCGGCAACTCGGCGCTCGGCGGATCCACCGGGCCGATCCCGAGCGACAGCGCCGCCGTACCAGCGACGAACCGCATCCCACCCGCCGGCACCACGGCCTCGAGGTCGACCCGACCGCCTGCGGCCAGCGCATAAGCCTTGAGCACGGGCCTCGGTCCGTTCACCTCACGCCCGTCGACCGCAACCACCTTGTAAGGCGTTCCTGTCAGCCCGACCCGGAGAATCGCGTTGTCGGTGTTGATCACCCGCACCCGCGCCGTCGTCCCGGCCGGCAGGTCGACGCGCTGGGAACCCGTCTGCCCGTTGATCGTCCGCTTGCCGTCGTACGTGTGGATCGTGGCCAGCACCTCACCAGGTGTCTTCGGCGCAATCACGATCGGGCCGAACAACCCACCCTTCACCTCATCACTCGACACCTGATGCGAGTGATACCAGTAGGTCCCGGCATCATCCGCGCGGAAGCGATAGACGTGCCGCCCACCGATCGGTACGGCGTCCTGCGTGACCCCGGCGACCCCGTCCTCCGCGTTCGGTACGTCGATGCCGTGCCAATGCAGAGTCGCGCCGTCCGGGACCGATTCGTTGACCAGTGTCACCTGAACGAGATCACCGCTCTCGGCTCGGATCAGTGGTCCCGGTGAGCTCCCGTTCACCGTGTACCCGGCCAGCCCCTTCTTCTCCTTGCGCGCAACGAGCGTGACCTCTCTCAATACCTTCCCCGCCCCACCACCCCGGTCAAGATCCGGCGTACCGGTCTTCGGGCCGGTGAGATCGGCGATGCTCAGTTGGTGGTGCTCATGGCCGCCGGCGGCTCCACCGCCGTAGTCGGCGTACCCCATGTCGGCTGCGTTGTAGGTGCCGGGGACCAGACTGGTCGCCCAGAGATAGCCCAGCGGTACGAGTACCGCCATGACGATCCCCAGGGCGACCAGCCGACCCCTTCGACGCCGTGGCTTGTAGTCAGCCCCGGCGCCCGACACCGGCCCCTCAGCCACTGGTCGCAGGCTGCCGCGGCGTGGCGGCTCGCCCGATTGCGGTCCCGGCCATGGCACCGATCGCCAGCCCGTTGAGCCCGTGCAGTACACCCAACGCCGGCAAGCCGAACGAAACTATCGCCAGCACGAACTGCACCACCACCAGGCCGAGGATGGCCCCGGCCAGCACCCGGCCCCGCGGCACGTCGGTCAGGAACGAAACCACCAGCAGGATCAGCGCCAGCAGCCCGATCGCCGTCCCGGCGATGGAGTGGTAGCTCTGCCCGAAGTTGCTGTAGTCGGCCCCGATCGCGGCGCCGTCGGTCGCATCCTTCGCCACGGTGAACCCGGCCAGCGCGATCGACGCCACCTGCAACCCGACCGCGAGCGCGATCAGCATCGCGACCACTCGATAGACGTTCCTCATGCCATCCGCCGCTTCCGGTACACGATCACGCCGGCCACGATCGCCGCGATCAGCAACACCGGCGGATGCCCGCCGGCCACCGTGCAGGCCACGGCCGCCAGCAGCACAATCGCGCCGAGCGCCATCAGGACCGGCAGCGGGATCTTCCCGAACGGTCCCTTGGCAGCCCACTCCGGCCGCCGACCCCGCCCACGCGGCGGTCCCGCCGGCCCAGCGCTCTGCTGCTGCGCACTCTCCTGCCGCTGACTCGGCAGGTCCACGAACACGTCGCCCAGTTCAGCCGCGGTCTTGGCACGCAAGGCAGCCTCGACGCGCTCGCCGTGCTCCTCCGCACTCAGCCGCCCAGCCTCGTAGTGCTCACCCAACCGCCGAACTGCCTCTTCCCGCTCGGCGTCCCCAATACGGATCGGTCCCTCGTCGTTCATGACACTCCTCGATGCTCGCAGTTGTTCAACTGCACCGATCGTGTCGCGACAGCACCCCCTCCCGCGTCGCCCAGGCGGCGGCACCTCAGCTACCCCCGCAGGCGCACCACACCCCACAAGACGCAGTACGCCGTACTCCCCACGGAGTACGGCGTACCGGGGCCATCCCCTAGTTGCCGGCCCTCAGGCGTTGGCCGAGAGGATCTGGTTCACGTCGTCGTTCGCCTTGGCCAGCGACGCCGGCTCCGCCTCGAACGACATCACCGCGTCCATCGCCGGGGTCATGACGGCGGTGACATCGGCCGCGTTCGGATTGGCCGGGAACGGGAAGACGTCACCCGCCTCGACGGTCTCCAGGAACGGTGTCACGTCCCAGCCGTTCTCCGCGAACTTCGCCTTGGCCGCCGGCAGGCTCGCCGACACCGCCGGGAACACCACGCCGGCCTTGGCGACGATGTCCTGCGCGGTCTGCGACCCCAGGAACTTCACCCAGGCCCAGGACGCGTCCCGCCGGGTGGTCCCGGCCCAGATCGTGTCCGCGAGCCCGTTCATCATCGACAGCCGCTTGCCGATCGGGCCGATCGGCAGCCGGGCCAGCTTGGTCTTGACGCCCTTCAGCGTCTGGTAGGTGCCCAGCATCCAGGAACCGTTCGGGGTCATCCCGTACTTCCCCGCACCGAACGAGGTCGTCACGTCGACCCCGGACTTGGCCTGCGCGTACGTCGGCATGTACCCCTTGGTGATGAGCCCACGCCACCACCCGATGGTCTCGGTGAACTTCGGGTCGCCGTAGAAGAACTTCGTCCCCCACGGTTCGCCCTCGGAGTACTTCCACCCGTTCGACGCGGCGTACCAGCTCCAGCTGGTCTGGCCGTCCGCTCCGCCGGCATCGCCGTACCCGAGTCCGTAGACCTTGATGTTGTTCTTGTCGAACCCCGGCTGGTCGCCGCGACGGCCCTTCGAGTCGACGGTGAGGCGCCGGACGATCTGCTCGAACGTGCCGCCGTCGGAAGGGTTCCACGTCATCGAGTTGAGCTGCTCGGGCGTGATCCCGGCCGCCTCGGTGAACGCGCTGTTGTAGAAGTACACCTCCGAGTCGAAGTCCTTCGGCAGTCCATATCGCTTGCCGTCGGCACCGATCCAGCGATCGGCCAGACCCTTCTGATAGATGCCCAGGTCAACGGCATCCTTGGTGACGAACTCGTCGAGCGCCAGCACCTGCCCCTTGTCCGCGAACAGCGGGTACTTCGCGGAGTGCGAGGTGAACACGTCCGGTGCGGTCTCGGAGATGAACCCGGTGACCAGTTTCGACCAGTAGTCGTCCCAGCCGTACTGCTCGATCTTCACGCTGTACTGGGGATTCTGTTCGCGGAAGACCCTTGCACACTCGGTGTACATCGGCAGCTGTGCCGCGTCCCAGAGCCAGTAGATGACTTCGCCCGGACCACGCGCCGCGGCCCCGTTGTTACAAGCAGCAAGTGACGGTACGGCGAGCGCGGCGAGCCCGGCCTTCAGCAAGGTCCTGCGGGACACGTTCATCATTTGATCCCCGAGAAGCCGATGGAGTTGGTGATGCGCTTGGCGAAGGCCAGGAACAGGATGATCATCGGCAACGCCGCGATCAGGGTGGCTGCCATCAGACCGGCCCAGTCCGGGCCGCCTTGGGGCGTCTGCGAGCGGAAGACTCCGAGGGCGACGGTGAGCACGCGGACGTTCTCCTGCTGACCGACCAGCAGTGGCCAGAAGTAGTCGTTCCAGGAGTTGATGTAGGTCAGGATCGCCAGCGTCGCGATCGGCGCGGCGCTCAGCGGGATGATCATCCCGAAGAAGATCCGCGGATGCCCGGCCCCGTCGATCATCGCGGCCTCTTCGAGTTCACGGCTGATGCTGAGGAAGAACTGGCGCAGGAAGAAGATCGCGAACGGCGTCATGAACGCCCCCGGCAGGATGATGCCGGCGAAGCTGTTCAGCAGGCCGAGGTTCTTGATCAGCACGAAGTTCGGCAGCGTGGTGAAGATCGGCGGCACCATCAGCGCGGCCAGGAAGACGGCGAACACCTTGTCCCGGCCGGGCCAGCGCAACCGGGCGAACGCGTACGCCGCCATCGCGCTGAAGAAGACCTGGCAGACCGTGGTGATCGTTGCCACCACCACCGAGTTGCGCAGGTACAGCCAGAAGTTGACCGAGGCACCGGATCCACCTTGGGCCTGGGCCTCCTCGATCGTCGACAACCCGAGCACCCGCTTGAAGGCGCCGAGCGTGGTCTCCACGGGGAGCAGCGAGCTCGGGTTCCCGGCCAGCGCGGTGTTGTTTGAGAGCGCCGTACGGAGCATCCAGTAGAAGGGGAACAGCGTCAGGAGCAGCAGGATGATCAGGAACGCCCAGGCGAGGATCCTGCCCACAGAGAGTTGCTTTCTCACGCGAGATCACTCTCCTTGGCGCGGAGCAGCCGGATCTGCAGCAGCGAGACGATCGCCAGGATCACGAACAGCACCATCGCCATCGCGGACGCGTAGCCGAAGTCGAAGCGGGTGAACGCGCGCTCGAAGATGTAGTAGTAGATGACCCGGGTCGAGTTGATCGGGCCGCCCCGGGTGGTCACGGCGACCGTGTCGAAGATCTGGAACGAGCCGATCATGGTGACCACCAGGACCATCACCAGAACGGGACGCAACAGCGGCAGCGTGATCCGCCAGAACGTCTTCATCTCCCCCGCGCCGTCCACCTCGGCGGCCTCGTAGACGTACGCCGGGATCGTCTGCAAGCCCGCGAACACCAGGAGCGCGGTGTAGCCCATGTGCCGCCAGACGTTGATCCCGGCGATCGTCGGGATGGCCCAGTTCGACTCGCCGAAGAACGCGATCGGGTCGATGCCGAGCCAGGTCAGGCCCTGGTTCACGATGCCGACCTGGAAGTCGAGCATCCAGTACCAGACCAGCGCGACGACCACGTTCGCCACCAGGTAGGGCAGCAGGATCGCGGCCCGGACGGTGATGGACCGGGTCAGCCGGTACATCACCATCGCGATGGCCACGGCCAGAACGGTCTGGACGCCGATGTTGATCACGACGTACTCGAGGGTGACGACGAGCGCGTTCCAGAAGAAGCTGTCGTGGATCATCCGGTCGTAGTTGTCGAGGCCGTTGAACTTCGGTGCCTCAAGCAACGAGTACTCGGTGAAGCTCAGGTAGGCGCCGCGCAGGGTCGGCCAGATGTAGAAGACCACGAACCCGATGGTCGCCGGCAGGAGGAAGATCATGGCGACCTTGAGATCTCCCAGGCGCCGTCGCTTCGGTGGCGGCGGCGCCTGTCCCCCGTGACTTCGCTCGTTAGGTGGTGCGTTCGTTACTGCAGTCACAGGGGGATCTCCTTCTGTAGATCGGCTGCGGGATCAGTCGATCGCGGTCACGTCCAGTAAGAGCGCGTGCTCGGGCCACTGCACCGGGAGCTGCACGCCGGCCGCGGCGAGCGCCGTACCGTTCAGCTCGACAGGCTCGGTCCAGGCAGGCAGCGAGCGGGGTTCCGGACCCGGTGTCACGATCCGGCTCACGCGGTAGGTGCGCTGCGGGTCGAGGCCCGGCAGCCGGACCCGGCCGACGGCCGAGGTGACGGATTGCGTCAGCTGGACGGCGGCGTACACGGCGCGGGAGGCGTCCTGGGCGACCACACCATGCAGCAGGAAATCGTTCGGACCACGGTCGGCGCGAACCACCCGGCCAGTGTGCAGCAGCGGCCGGAGTTCCTTGTGCAGTGCGACCCATCCGGCGAGTTCGGTCCGCTCCTCCTCGGAGGCGAGCGTGATGTCCCACTCGATACCGAAGTGCCCGAAGAGCGCGGTGATCGCGCGGAACGACAGCGCCTGGGTGCGGCCGGTGGTGTGCGCCTTCGGCGGGCCGACGTGGCAGCCGATCAGCTCCGGCGGCAGCAGCAACTGCGTGTACCGCTGGATCGTCTGCCGCTCGAGCGCGTCGTTGCTGTCACTGCCCCAAACGCGGTCCGTACGCTCGAGGATCCCGAGGTCGACCCGGGCGCCACCGGACGAGCAGGACTCGATCTCCAGGCCGGGGTGCCGGCGCTTCAGTTCGTCGATCAACCGGTAGACGGCCAACGTCTGCTCGTGGATCCCCGCCGTACCGGTCTGTTGGTTGCCGCCGTCAACGAAGTCGCGGTTGTGGTCCCACTTCAGGTACGCGATGTCGTACTCGGTCAGCAGGCTGTCGAGCCGTTCGAGGATGTAGTCGTACGCAGCCGGTACGCCGAGGTTCAGCCCCTGCTGGTGACGCGCGGTCGGCGGGAACCGGTTGCCGGTGGCAAGGATCCAGTCCGGGTGCTCCCGGGCCAGATCGGAGTCCGGGTTCACCATCTCCGGTTCGACCCAGAGGCCGAACTGCAGTCCGAGTCCGCGCACGTGGTCGACCAACGGGTGCAGACCCTTCGGCCAGATGCCCTCGTCGACGTACCAGTCACCAAGTCCGGCGTGGTCGTCACGACGGCCACGGAACCAGCCGTCATCAAGCACGAACCGCTCGGCGCCGACCTCGGCGGCCGCGTTCGCCAGACCCTTCAGCTTGTCCAGGTCGAGGTCGAAGTAGACGGCCTCCCAGGTGTTCAGGACGACGGGCCGGTCGGTCTGCGGGTGGTTCTCGCGGGACCGCAGGTACTCGTGGAAGCGGGTCGAGATCCGGTCGAGGCCAACGCCGTACGTGCCGTAGAGCCAGGGGGTGCTGTAGGTGCCCTGCGGCTGGAGACGACCCTCACCCGGCAGCAGCAGTTCGCCACCACCGATGACGGCGTACCCGCTCATGCCGCGCTCGGCGTACGAGCGGTGGTTGCCGCTCCATGCGGTGTGCACGGCCCAGATCTCGCCGTCCTGGAAGCCGAAGCCCTCGGTCCCGGCCAGCAGCAACAGCGTCGCGTCGGCGCCGGTGCGCCCGCGGCGGTTGTCGCGGACGTGCGCGCCCTGCGTGAACGCGTGCCGCTGCGGGTGCCGCTCACCGATGTGCCGGCCCGTCAGGTCGAGCAGTTCGGTCGCCTCGGTCGGCACCGGCAGGGCCAGGACGAGACCATCAACCGTGTACGGCGTCGCGCCCGTGTTCGTGAGATCCGCCTTGGCGCGGACCAGCCCGGAGTCGGTCAGCTCGACGGTCAGGCGGATCGTCAGCCCGGCCTCGGTGTCGGCGGCATCGACGACCACGGTGTTGTCCGTCTGCGCGACGCTGGTGATCCGGAAGCTCGCCGAGAAGTCCTGCCCGTCCCGGTGCCCGCTCAGCCCCGGCAGCCCGAACCAGCCGGCCGAATACTCCGGCACGATCGCGATCGGCCGATTCTCGTCCAGCCCGTTCCCGTCCTGAACCGCACCCGCACCCCGGCGCAGCTCCAACAGTGCCCGCTCGCTCAGCTCACCCAGATCCGCGCCCCAGTGCAGCACAGACGGTAAGGCCGGCCCCGAGCAGTCCAGCACCAAACTGACCCCGGCAGCCCGTAGCTGCAGCACCTCAATGTTCGACACTGTTGATTCACTCTGCTTTCTGATTGATTTCAAGACGAAACTATTTACCCCGCCAGCCTCGATGTCAATGCTTCACGAAGTTAAGTAAGTACCCTAAGCCTCCGCCAGGGTCTCTACAACGCTGCAATCAGCGCGAGAGCCGCACGCGCACCAGGAAGTCGTGCAGCCCGGACTCCGCCGCGGCACTGTCCGGCAGTTGGCTGACAGCCTCTGCCTCATCGAGCGCAGCCTGCAGCGCCTCGATGTCAGCGGTCAGCGTCTCGACCGACGGCCCCTCCAGGGCGCCGTGCTCAGCCTCAGCCTTCGCCGCCATCAGATCCGGCAGGTAGGCCGGCGCCTCGTCGAGCAGCTCCCGCAGATCCGCCTGCACGACGCCGGTCCGCATCAGGTGGATCCCGGTCAGCAGCACCCGGAAGGTGTACAGCAGCGGCTTCAGCTCACCGGTCTTCCCGAAGAACTCCCATTGGGTCTTCGCGAACCCGCGGTAGTGGTGCGCATGCCATTTGGTGATGCAGCCGGCCGCCAACGCGACCAGTTCCTCGTGCTCCGGCGTACTGAGGACAACCAGTGGCGACAGGACCTGCTCCAGCACATAGCCGTTCCGCCGCAACATCAGACGAGCGAACTTCGCCAGGTCGTGGGTGACGAGATCGACCTCGGCTTCGTTCTCGAACCAGGTCCGGTCCAGCGTCTCCGGTCCAGTGCGCAACCCGACCACCTCAGCAGCCGGAAGGACGTGCACGCCGCGCAGGTCGACATCCGAGTCGCGCGACGGGAAGCCGTACAGGTGGGCGCCGGAAACTGTTGCGAAGAGCAACGGGTACGGCTGCTCACCCATGATGTTCCGCAGCTCGGCATAGTCGAGCATCCGCATGTCACGCGTCATCGAGGCTCCTCCTCCGGACCGATCGCAGCCAATCGTCCACCCTTGCCACATCCGGGATTGCGGGGAGGACGGTGTGGCGCAGGGCATCGTCTAGGTCGGCGTGGAGTCCGAGGCGCCACTTCTCCACCTCGTCCCACGGAAGCTCGCCGCGCTTCACGGCGAGCAGGCGCTCGCGGTTGGCGCCGACATCGACAACCAGTTCGGCTTCGAGCAGGAGAGAACGAGCTGAGAGCAGCAGGCGGATCAGGTGCATGACGTGCTTCCACTTCGGCGCGCCGTCGCGGCGGAAGTCCGCCTCCAGCTTCTTGAACTGGCTCAACACATAGCCGGAGTAGGTCTGGTAGGCGAGCTGGGACAGGAACGCCTCGCGCAGCTCAACCAGCTGCTCACCGAGTGCCGTCTGCTGGACGACGAGCGGCGAGTGCAGGACCTCGAGGAGGTTCGGGTTCGCCTTCAGGGCGAGCTCACAGAACCGCTCGACCTCCCACGAGAACCACTCCGGCTCCGGCCCGTCCACGTGCGTCGGCGGCTTCGCCAGCGACCAGAACGACTCGGTCGGCGCGACGTACACCCCGCGGGTGTCCGTGTCCGACGTGTCGGTGTCGAGCCCGAACGCCCGCGACCCGACCACGACCGCATAGATCGTGTGCTCCCGCACCAGCCGGTCCCCATCAGGCTGAGTCAGGTCGAGCGCCTCATCCTGGTACGCCGTCCGCAGGCTCAACTGGTCCCGCCGGGCCACCGTCTCGCGCCCGTCCACCAGCCGAACCACATACCGCCCATCCGCGGTAACTCCGGCAACCCGCCCAGTCGCCCCGCGCTGCGCCGTACCGCCCCGGTCATCGGGCGCGGCCGCCCGGATCACCACCTGCGTCCCCACCGGCAACTGCGGCCCCTCAACAGACATGCCGCCATCCTCCCCC
>NZ_SMKA01000289.1 GCF_004348455.1 Kribbella albertanoniae | reverse complement strand
GTGCAATGGGCGGGTGGATGAGAGCAGCGGCACGGTGATCGTGGGAGTCGGCGCGTTGACGGCGGCTGAGGTTGTGGCGGTGGCGCGGGGCGGGGCTCAGGTTCGGATCAGTGATCAGGCGCTCGAGGAGATCGCGAAGTCGCGGGCTGTGATCGAGGCGCTGGCGCATGCGGATACGCCGCATTACGGGGTCTCCACCGGCTTCGGGGCGCTCGCCACGAGGCACATTGCGCCTGAGTTGCGGGCGCAGTTGCAGCGCAGCCTGGTTCGGTCGCACGCGGCCGGGTCGGGCGCTGAGGTGGAGACCGAGGTTGTCCGGGCGCTCGCTCTGCTCAGGTTGTCCACGCTCGCCACCGGTCGTACCGGGGTGAAGGTCGAGACGGCTCAGGCGTACGCCGGTCTGTTGAATGCCAAGCTCACTCCGGTCGTGCACGAGTACGGCAGCCTCGGTTGTTCCGGTGATCTCGCGCCGCTCTCGCATGTCGCCCTCGCGGTGATGGGTGAAGGTCAGGTCCGCGATGCCGAGGGCAACCTTCGCGACGCGGCCGAGGCGCTACAAGACAACGGTCTGCAACCGGTAACACTGGCCGAGAAGGAAGGCCTCGCGCTGATCAACGGCACCGACGGCATGCTCGGCATGCTGGTGCTCGCGCTCGCCGACCTCGACCGGCTGGTGAAGACCGCCGACATCGCCGCCGCGATGAGCGTCGAGGGTCAGCTCGCCACCGACCGGGTCTTCGCCGCCGACCTGCAGGCCCTGCGTCCCCAATTCGGGCAAGCGACCGCCGCGGCCAACCTGCGCACGATCCTCAAGGACAGCGGCATCGTGGCCAGCCACCGCGGCCCCGACTGCAACCGCGTCCAGGACGCGTACTCCCTCAGATGTTCGCCCCAGGTCCACGGTGCCGTCCGCGACACCGCCGCCCACGCCGCGAACGTCGCCGACCGCGAACTCGCCTCCGCGATCGACAACCCCGTCGTACTCCCCGATGGCCGGGTCGAGTCGAACGGCAACTTCCACGGCGCCCCGGTCGGCTACGTGCTCGACTTCCTCGCGATCGCCGTTGCGGATCTCGCGAGCATCAGCGAACGCCGTACCGATCGCTTCCTCGACGTTGCCCGCAACCACGGCCTGAACGCCTTCCTGGCCGACGATCCCGGGGTCGACAGCGGCCACATGATCGCGCAGTACACGCAGGCCGCGATCGTCTCCGAGCTGAAGCGCCTCGCCGTACCGGCCAGTGTCGACTCGATCCCGAGCAGCGCGATGCAGGAGGACCACGTCTCGATGGGCTGGTCGGCCGCACGCAAGCTGCGCCGGTCGATCGACGGACTCCAGCGGGTGCTCGCGATCGAGATCCTGACCGCCGCCCGCGCCCTCGACCTGCGCGCCCCGCTCACACCTTCCCCGGCCACGGCCGCCGTACGGGACGCCCTGAGGCAGTACGTCGAAGGGCCGGGGACCGACCGTCACCTGGCACCGGAGATCGAGCACTCCGTCCAACTCGTTGCTAATGGCACCTACCTCACCACTGCCGAGGCCGTCACCGGCCCGCTCAACTGAGAAAGGCTGGATCACCCATGTCCGGACCCCGTCCTGTGCGCGCCGCCCGCGGTACGACGCTGACCGCTCAAGGCTGGCAGCAGGAAGCCGCGCTGCGGATGCTGCAGAACAACCTCGACCCCGAGGTGGCCGAGCACCCCGACGAGCTTGTCGTGTACGGCGGTTCGGGGAAGGCGGCCCGGGACTGGAACTCGTTCGACGCAATGGTCCGGACGCTGACCACCCTGAAGGCCGACGAGACCATGCTGGTCCAGTCGGGCCGGCCGGTCGGGGTCATGCAGACCCACGAATGGGCTCCGCGGGTGCTGATCGCGAACTCGAACCTGGTCGGCGACTGGGCCACCTGGGAGGAGTTCCGCAAGCTCGAGGCGATGGGTCTGACCATGTACGGCCAGATGACGGCCGGCTCGTGGATCTACATCGGCACTCAGGGGATCCTGCAGGGTACCTACGAGACCTTTGCTGCGGTCGGTGCGAAGAAGTTCGGCGGCTCGCTGGCCGGGACGATCACGCTGACCGCGGGACTCGGTGGCATGGGTGGCGCGCAGCCGCTGGCCGTCACGATGAACGACGGCGTCGCGATCTGCATCGACGTGGACTCGACCCGGATCGACCGGCGGATCGAGCACCGCTATCTCGACGTACGAGCGTCTTCTGTGGACGAGGCGCTGAAGCTCGCCGAGGAGGCAAAGCAAGCGCGGCGGCCGCTGTCGATCGGTGTGCTGGGCAACGCGGCCACGCTTGTTCCCGACCTGCTGCAGCGTGGGGCGCCGATCGACATCGTCACCGACCAGACCTCGGCGCACGACCCGCTGATGTACCTGCCGGTGGGGATCGACTTCGACGACTGGGTGACCTCCCGCGAGAAGGACCCGGCCGGCTTCACCGAGCGGGCGCAGGAGTCGATGGCGCGGCACGTCGAGGCGATGGTCGGGTTCCAGGACGCGGGGTCCGAGGTGTTCGACTACGGCAACTCGATCCGCGACGAGGCCCGCAAGGCCGGGTACTCGCGGGCGTTCGAGTTCCCCGGGTTCGTTCCGGCGTACATCCGGCCGTTGTTCTGTGAGGGTAAGGGCCCGTTCCGGTGGGCGGCGCTGTCGGGGAATCCGGCGGACATCGCGAAGACCGACCAGGCGATCCTCGATCTGTTCCCGGACAACGAGCACCTGACGCGCTGGATCAAGATGGCCGGTGAGCGGGTCGCGTTCCAGGGTCTGCCGGCGCGCATCTGCTGGCTGGGTCAGGGCGAGCGGGACAAGGCAGGCGTGCGGTTCAACGACATGGTCGCTTCGGGTGAGCTCGAGGCGCCGATCGTGATCGGCCGGGACCACCTGGACACCGGCAGTGTGGCCTCGCCGTACCGCGAGACCGAAGGAATGCTCGACGGCTCGGACGCGATCGCGGACTGGCCGTTGCTGAACGCGATGGTGAACGTCTCGTCCGGCGCGTCGTGGGTGTCGATCCACCACGGCGGCGGTGTCGGGATCGGCCGGTCCATCCATGCCGGCCAGGTATCGGTTGCCGATGGCACCGATCTCGCCCGGCAGAAGCTGGAGCGCGTGCTCACCAACGACCCGGCCATGGGCGTGATCCGCCATGTCGACGCCGGATATGACAGTGCAGAACGTGTCGCCGCCGAACGTGGGGTCCGGGTTCCGATGCAGGAGTCCTGAGTACCGGCTGCGACCGGTTCATTCCCTATCGTTATGGTGCACTTTCCCGCGGACCGCGAATACCGCCGATCAGGTGGAATCGTCGGCTCGGTCCGCTAGGGTCATTCGGGCGACCGACGACAAGCGCGAAGGGGCGCCATGATCGAGTTCGAGGACGTCACCAAGCGGTATCCGGACGGCACTGTGGCCGTCGACAACCTGTCCCTGCGGATCCCCAGCCATCAGATCACCGTGTTCGTCGGCCCGTCCGGCTGCGGCAAGACCACGTCGCTGCGGATGATCAACCGCACCATCGAGCGCACCAGCGGCACGATCTCGATCGACGGTGAGGACATCAACAGCAAGGACGCCGTCACCTTGCGGCGGGGCATCGGCTACGTCATCCAGAACGCCGGCCTGTTCCCGCACAAGACCGTGGTGGAGAACGTCGCCACCGTGCCGAAGCTGCTCGGCTGGGACAAGCGCAAAGCCCGCAGTACGGCGATGGAGCTGCTGGAGCGGGTCGGTCTCGACCTCAAGCTCGCGGAGCGGTATCCGGCCCAGCTGTCCGGGGGCCAGCAGCAACGAGTCGGCGTCGCCCGCGCACTCGCGGCGGACCCGATCATCATGCTGATGGACGAGCCGTTCAGTGCTGTCGACCCGATCGTGCGCAACCAGTTGCAGGAGGAGTTGCTCCGGCTGCAGCGCGATATCGGCAAGACGATCGTGTTCGTCACGCACGACATCGACGAAGCGATCAAGCTCGGTGACCACGTCGCCGTACTGCGGGTTGGCGGGAAGCTGGCCCAGTTCGCACCGCCGGCCGAGCTGCTCGCGAACCCGGTCGACGAGTTCGTCGAGAACTTCATCGGCAAGGACCGCGGTTACCGTGCGCTGACGTTCGTGACCGCCGAAGAGCTGCGGCTGACCGACGTACCGGCTGAGCTGACGCGGGCCGAGGACGGTTCGCCGAAGGGCTGGGTGAACGGGTCGGGCGAGCTCGAGCCGGTCGGCGCGACCTTCCAGCGGGGTGACTCGTTGCGCGCCGCCCTCGACGCCGTACTGACGTCACCGGTCGGCAAGGGCGTCTGCGTTGATGAGTCCGGCAAGGCAGTCGGCGTCGTCGAGTACGCCGCTTTGGCAGAGGCCTTCCGCCCATGAGTTGGGTTGGCGACAACTCCGCACTCATCTGGGAACAGTTGCGTGAGCATCTCTATCTGGCGTTGATCCCGATGGTGCTGGGGCTGCTGATTTCACTGCCTCTCGGGTACGTCGCGACGCGGTTCAGCTGGTTGGCGAATCCGCTGGTGGCGCTCGGTGGCGTGTTGTACTCGCTGCCGTCGATCGCGTTGTTCATCGTGCTGCCGGCGATCCTCGGGACGCAGATCCTGTCGCCGGTCAACATCATCGTGGCGCTGACCATCTACGCGGTCTCGCTGCTGATCCGGAACGTGATCGACGGACTCCGCTCCGTGCCCGAGGAAGTGCTGCAGGCCGCAGTGTCGGTGGGCTATGGAACGCTGCGAAGAGTGCTGACCGTCGACCTGCCGATCGCGATTCCGGTGATCTTCACCGGTCTGCGGGTCGTCACGGTCGCGAACATCTCGATGGTGAGTGTCGGCGCGATCATCGGCATCGGCGGCTTCGGTGAGCTGTTCACCACCGGCTTCCAGCAGGACTTCCTGACGCCGATCGTGGTCGGGGTCGTGCTCTCGCTCGCGTTGGCACTGGTGTGTGACATCGCGCTGGTCGGCCTGCAGCGGCTGCTGACGCCGTGGGCGCGAGTGATCTCGCCGCTGAAGGAGGCGACCACATGATCCAGGGCTTCTTCGACTTCCTCGGTGATCCGGTCAACTGGAGGGGTGCCGAGGGCATCCCCACCCGGCTGGTCGAGCACCTGGCCTTCACCTTCGTGTCGCTCCTGATCGCCGCGGTGATCGCGTTCCCGATCGGCCTGCTGATCGGGCACACCCGCCGCGGTGCCTTCATCGCGATCAACACGGTGAACGCGTGGCGCGCGCTGCCGACCCTCGGTCTGCTGACCCTGATCGTGCTGCTGATCGGCATCGGGCAGGTGCCGGTGATCATCGCGCTGGTGGTGCTCGGCATTCCGCCGATCCTCGCTTCGACGTACGCCGGAGTCTCGGGCGTCGACCGGAACACCATCGACGCCGCTCGCGGGATGGGGATGACCGGGCGCGAGATCCTCACCAAGGTGGAGATCCCGATCGCGCTGCCGCTGATCATTTCCGGGCTGCGCAGCGCGACGCTGCAGATCGTGTCCACCGCGACAGTTGCCGCGTACGTCGCCCTCGGCGGCCTCGGGCGGTACGTGATCGACGGGCTCGGCGTACGGGACTTCCCGCAGATGCTGGTCGGCGCCGTACTGGTCGCCCTGCTCGCGATCGTGCTCGACCTCGCCTTCGCCCTGCTCGGGCGTTATGCAGTCTCGGCCGGACTCACCGGCCGGCTGCGGAAGAACGTCAACACCTCGACTGCACCGGCACCGGCCGGCGCGAACTGAGAACGGACCCTGGAGGATCCCGTGTTCAGAAGAACCTTCATCCGCAGTGCCATCGCCGCATCGGCGGTCTTCGCCCTCGCGGCCTGCGGAGGCGGCAACGGCGACCCGTTGGCCGGTGGTGGCGACGCCGGCGACGCCGACGCCCCGGCCAAGATCGACTCGATCACCGTCGGCTCGGCGAACTTCGCCGAGAGCCAGGTGCTCGCCGAGATCTACGCCCAGGCGCTGGCCGCCAAGGGCATCAAGGTGAGCAAGAAGCTCAACATCGGCGCCCGTGAGGTCTACATGGCCGCCATCCAGGACAAGTCGATCGACCTGCTCCCGGAGTACACCGGGGCAACCCTGACCTACTTCAAGAAGGACGCGACCGAGAACGAGGCCGAGGCCGTCTACAAGGCGATCCCGGGCGCGCTGCCGAAGGGGCTGGAGGTGCTGGACAAGTCGCCGGCTGCCGACGAGGACGCGATCGTGGTGACCAAGGCGACCGCCGACAAGTACAACCTGAAGTCGATCGCGGACCTGAAGCCGGTCGGCAAGGACCTGGTCGCCGGTGGCGGTCCGGAGTTCAAGACCCGCAAGTCGGGTGTGGCCGGGATGAAGGATGTCTACGGCATCGAGTTCAAGGAGTTCAAGTCGCTCGACCCGGGTGGTCCGCTGAGCCTGAAGGCGCTGCTGGACAACCAGATCCAGGTCACCCAGTTCTTCACCACCCAGTCGGTGATCAAGGACAACAACCTGGTCTCGCTGGAGGACCCGCAGCACATCCACCTGCCGAACAACATCGTTCCGCTGATCCGCACCGACCACAAGAGCCCTGACGTGGTGACCACGCTGAACGCCATCCAGGCCAAGCTCACCACCGAGGGCCTGACCGATCTCGTCAAGCGTGTCGACGTCGGCAAGGAGAGCGCCGACGCGGTAGCCAAGGACTGGCTGTCGAAGAACCCGCTGTCTTGAGTTTCGAAAACCTGTGGCGGGACCAGTCCGCCATCGGGCGAGACGCCGAAACCGGCGGCTACACCCGAGGCGGCTGGACCCCCACCGAACGCGAGGCCACCACCTGGTTCCTGGACCAGTGCGCCACAAGGGGTTTGGCCGTCGAATCCGACGGCATCGGCAACCTGATCGCCTGGTGGGGTTCTCCGGACCGGCCGGGTGTAGTCACCGGAAGTCACCTTGATTCGGTGATTGATGGAGGTGCCTTCGACGGGCCGCTGGGGGTGGTGTCGGCGCTGGCGGCTGTCGACCTGCTGCGGGCTGAGGGCTTCACACCCTCTGTGCCTCTTGGGGTTGGGGCGTTCGTGGAGGAGGAGGGATCTCGGTTCGGGATGCCTTGTCTGGGGTCCCGGGTTGCGGCTGGGGTTCTGTCGGCTGACAAGGCTTTGGCGTTGACGGACCGGCAGGGCGTCACGCTGGCTGCAGCGTTGGAGGCTGCGGGGACGGATCCGGCCGGCGTCGGACCTTCGCCGTTGCTGGAGCGGATGGGAACGTTTGTCGAGCTGCATGTCGAGCAGGGGCGCGGGTTGACGCCACCTGTCGGGGTGGCGAGTTCGATCTGGCCGCACGGGCGGTACCGGTTCACGTTCGAGGGTGAGGCCAACCATGCCGGCACCACCTTGATGGAGGACCGGCACGACCCGATGCTCACGTACGCGATGACCGCGCTCGCCGCGAACAAGCAGGCCCGGCTCGCCGGTGCCCGCGCCACGTTCGGGCGGCTGTCGATCGAGCCGAACGGGACGAACGCCGTACCGTCTCGCGTGATCGCCTGGCTGGACGCGCGGGCTGCAGACACAGCCACCCTCGAATCGTTGCTAGCAGCAATCACTCGGCAAGCCGTCGAGCGCGCTGAACGCGACGGTACGACGGTCGCCGTCGTACCGGAGTCGGTGTCCCCGATCGTCGATTTCCCGGCTGGCCTGCGGGACCGCCTGGTCGGCGTACTGGATGGTGCGCCCGTCCTCCCGACCGGCGCCGGGCATGACGCCGGCGTGTTCTCCGCGGCCGGGATTCCGACTGCCATGCTCTTCGTGCGCAACCCGACCGGCATCTCGCATTCGCCGGCCGAGTTCGCCGAGGAGGACGACTGTCTGGCCGGCGTCGAGGCGTTGGCCGCCGTACTGAAGGATCTCGCGCAGTGACGTCGTACTGGTGCTCGACCGCCCTCCTTCCCACCGGCGTCGCCTC
Organism: Kribbella albertanoniae; assembly: GCF_004348455.1. GTDB lineage: Bacteria > Actinomycetota > Actinomycetes > Propionibacteriales > Kribbellaceae > Kribbella > Kribbella albertanoniae. The sequence continues at coordinate 3,638 of NZ_SMKA01000289.1, read as the reverse complement.
GGGCGTTCTGGTGACCGTCTTGGACGGACGCATCACCGCAGTCTCGGTCGACGCCGAACCCGGCGACGCCGTGCGGCTGGGCGGGCTCGTGGTCCCCGGTCTGGCGAACTGCCACAGCCACGCCTTCCACCGCGCGCTCCGCGGGCGCACCCAGACCGAGCGCGGGACGTTCTGGACCTGGCGTGAACAGATGTACGCCGTTGCGTCCGCGCTCACGCCGGATTCGTACTACGACCTCGCCCGCGCCGTGTACGGCGAGATGCTGCTCGGCGGGATCACCGCGGTCGGGGAGTTCCACTACCTGCACCACGCGCCGAGCGGCCGCCGGTACGACGATCCGAACGCGATGGGCGCGGCCCTGATCGCGGCTGCGCAGGATGTCGGGCTGCGGATCACCCTGCTCGACACCTGCTACATCGCGGGTGGAATCGACCAGCCGCTCAACGAGGTTCAGCAGCGGTTCAGCGACGGCGATGCCGCGTCCTGGGCTGCTCGGGTCTCCGCGCTGAAGGGTGCGGATGATGTGGTGATCGGTGCGGCCGCGCATTCGGTTCGTGGGGTTCCGCAGGATCAACTCGGGGCGGTTGCTTCCGCGTTTCCCGACGTACCGCTGCATATTCATCTGTCCGAGCAGGTCGCCGAGAACGCAGCCTGCCTTGAGGCCTACGGGCGGACGCCGTCGCAGGTGCTCGACGAGGTCGGGTTCCTGAGCGGCCGGACGAGCGCGGTCCACGCGACGCACCTGACTCCGGTTGATGTCGGTCTGCTGGGGAGTTCCGCGACGTACTCGTGTTTCTGCCCGACCACCGAGCGAGACCTTGCCGACGGCATCGGTCCGTCGGTGGCACTGCGCGATGCCGGGTCGCGGCTGACTTTGGGGTCGGACAGTCATGCGGTGATCGACCTGTTCGAGGAGATGCGCGCGGTTGAGCTGGATGAGCGGTTGGCATCGCAGGAACGCGGACATTGGTCCGCGCCGGAGCTCTTCGCAGCAGCAACCGTCGACGGTCACCGCTCGATCGGCTTCGCCGACGCCGGTGTGATCGAGGTGGGTGCTCGCGCTGACCTGGTCGCGGTCCGGCTGGACAGCATCCGTACGGCGGGGACCGGCGGAACCGTGGAGACAGCCGTCTTCGCTGCCTCGGCTGCCGATGTGGTGGATGTCGTCGTCGGCGGTCGGCATCTGGTTGCTGAGGGCAAGCATATTCGCCTGGATGTGCCCGCCGAACTGGCGGCCTCGATCGCAGCGGTGACCACATGACGCCTGGCCCCCGCTGTTGGCGCTTCACCGAGAATGGATTGATGACGGCATGACCTCTCTTCTCGTGACCGGCATCGGTTCGCTGGTCACCAACGATCCGTCGCATGGTGGGCCGCTCGGCGAGATTCTCGATGCAGCGCTCGTGATCGAGGGCAGCAAGGTCGCGTGGACCGGGCGTCGCGCTGATGCACCTGTTGCTGACAACGCGATCGACGTCGCTGGGCGGGCCGTGATCCCCGGGTTCGTCGACTCGCATTCGCATCTGGTGTTCGCGGGGGACCGGGCCGAGGAGTTCGCGGCCCGGATGACCGGGACACCGTACTCGGCAGGCGGGATCCGGACCACGGTCGCGGCCACCCGGCAGGCGACCGATGAGCAGCTGACCGCGAACGTCGCCCGGCTCGTCACCGAGATGCGCCGGCAGGGGACGACGACGGTCGAGATCAAATCCGGTTACGGGCTCACGGTGGCGGATGAGGCGCGCGCGTTGCAGATCGCGCGCCAGTTCACCGACGAAACGACGTACCTGGGTGCGCATGTCGTGCCGGCCGACTACGCCGACGACCCAGCGGGCTACGTCGACCTGGTCACCGGGCCGATGCTGGATGCCGTTGCTGGTCACGCGAAATGGATCGACGTGTTCGTCGAGCGTGGTGCGTTCGACGAGGACCAGGCCCGCGCCATCCTGACGGCGGGGATTGCTCGCGGTCTTCAACCGCGTGTCCACGCCAACCAGCTCGGCGAAGGCCCCGGCGTCCAACTCGCCTGCGAACTGGGCGCGGCCGCCGCCGACCACTGCACCTACCTCACCGATGCCGACATCGACGCCCTCGCCCAAACCGGCGTCGTCGCCGGCCTCCTCCCGGCTATCGAGTTCTCCACCCGATCGCCGTACCCGAACGCCCGCCGCCTCATCGACGCCGGCGTCACCGTAGCGCTAGCCACCGACTGCAACCCCGGCTCGGGCTACTCCTCTTCCGTCCCGTTCTGCATCGCACTAGCGGTCCGCGAAATGCACATGACCCCCGCCGAAGCCCTCTGGTCCGCCACCGCCGCCGGCGCCAAATCCCTCCGCCGCACCGACGTAGGCCACCTAACCCCCGGCGCCCAAGCCAACCTAGCCATCCTCGACGCCCCGAGCTACCTGCACTTGGCCTACCGCCCCGGCGTGCCGCTGGTTGCCCAGACCTACGTGGCTGGGCGGCCGGTGTAGGGCGCGAACCCACACGCCATCACAACTGTCATCCGGCCAGGGCCTCCCCGCTCAGACCGCCAACGCCGGCCCAATTGTGATGGCCTGCAGGTCCGGCCATCGCCGCGCGGATCGAGGCCACGACCCACTCGCGGTCGAACATCACGTCCTCCCAGGTGAACCGCAGCAGCCGCCAACCGCGCACGGTCAGGTTCACGTGCCGGCGGCAGTCGCGGGTGAGTGCCAACCGGCTGCTGTGGTGGGCGAAGCCGTCGCACTCTGCGGCGAGCCGCAGTGCCCGGTGGCCGAGGTCGATGCGCGCGGAAAATGTGCCGTCCTGAATGACGACCTGCAGCTCGAAGCCGTCGATGCCGTTCTCGATCAGGATCGAGCGGAACACGGATTCCAGCGGCGACTCGGCCCGGCCGTCCGCGGCCGCCGCGACCCGTCCGGCTCGCCGGCAGCCGGGGCCGGTGAGCTCGGCGGCGGCCACCATGAGCTGGGACCGGTCCACCATCCCGAGCCGCAGCGCGGAGTCCGCGACCGTGAGCCCGGCATCGAACGGCAGCGTGCGCGCGCAGTCCAGCACGGTTCGGAGCTTGCTGGTGACGCGTCCGTCGGAGGGGACGTGGTCGGCCCAATGCAATCTGCAGGAGACCGGGCTCAGACGGCGGTGCTGCCCGCGCGGGACGGTGACCTGCGGCTTGTCCGGCAACTCGAGCACCGACATGCCGTGCAGGAAGGCGGCGCTCTCGTGCGAGACCACGCCGCCCTGGGCCCGCGCAGCGGCGAGCGGATCGGGAAGCGGCGGCAGGGCGTAGACCCCGCGAGCGATCCGCCTGATCAGTCCGTCGGCCAGCGCCGTACGAATCGCACCCCTGGGCACGACCCCGCGGAGCTCGCCGAAGCTCGCCGTACCCGCCCGCCGTCGCAGTACTTCCACCACATCTGTCATCCCTCGATGCTGACCGAAATCGCCATCCGCCGTCGGAAGTTATCCACAGGCGGACCCACAGGCCATCACAACTGAACGTTCGCCGGTCGTCCCCGCGTGGGTCAGCGCCTGGGGCGCAGTTGTGATGGCTTGCAGGTCCGCCCCGAAAACCGGGTGCGTCCCCTCACAGCGTCCGCCACCCTAGGTGGCATGGACATTCAGGGGCGGTTGAAGGTGGCTTTCAGGTGGCG
>NZ_SMKA01000288.1 GCF_004348455.1 Kribbella albertanoniae | reverse complement strand
GGTGGGTGGTGGAGGTGGCTAGGGCGGCCAGGGCCTCGGGGACGGGCGTGGTGGTTAGGCGTCCGTTGCGTTTGACCACCGTGCCGCCGACGAGGACTGTTTCTACGTTGCCGGGGTGGGCTGAGGTAACGACGGTGGCTACTGGGTCCTGGAGGCCGCCGGCCAGGTTGAGGTCGGTGGCGCGCAGCAGGATGAGGTCGGCTTGGTTGCCTATGGCAAGGGAGCCGATGTCGGGGAGATTGAGGGCATGGGCGCCGGCGACGGTGGCCAGTTGGAGGACTTCGGCGGCAGTGAAGGAGTTGTGGCCGAGGGCGAGGATCTCGCGCATGGCGCTGAATATGTCGCCGGCGGCACTGGTGACAGTGTCGATGCCGAGGCTGACGGGGACACCCAGGGACTTCAGGCGGGCCGCGACGGGCGCGCCCATTTCGAGGCGGGACTCGACTGCGGGGGCGATCGAGACCGAGGCGCCGGATTCGGCGATCAGTTTCAGTTCCGCGTCGGAAAGGTTGTTGCAGTGCACATAGAGCGTGTCGGGACGTAGCAGGTTCGCCGAAGCCAGGAGTGCGATCGGGGTCTCGGTGAGGTGACTGCGGTCGATGTGGGTGACGATCGAGAGCCCGAGTTCAGCAGCCAAGGCCCAGTCGGCTTCGACGACCTCGAACGGTGCGTAGGCGGGTCCGGTGGATGCGACCGCGACGGTGATCCGGTCGGAGGCGAGGGCAGCGACCCGCCGCAATGCACTCCCGTCAACCGGACCGCCGACCAGCGGCGACGGTCCGAAGCCGAAGACGGCGCGGATCCCACTGCGATCCAGCGCATCGACCGCAGCCTCGGCAAACGACGCCGAGCCCTGAACATGCGAATAGTCCTGCACGGTGGTGATACCGCCGTCGAGGCACTCCAGCGCACCAACAAGGTTGCTTGCGGCAACATCCGAAGGCCGGTACCGCGTTCCGCGCGCCTGCATCACCTTGTCGAAATAGAACCCGAGATCCCCCGCGGTCCCGATCCCCCGCAGCGCCGTCTGCCAAACGTGCCGGTGGGTGTCGACGAACCCCGGCAGCACGATCCGCCCGCGCGCATCAATCACGGAAGCGCCATCAGCGGACAGCCCAGGCCCGACCGCCACGATCCGGCCATCCGAGATCAGTACGTCGGTCTCCGGCCGCACCACCACTTCCGGCGCGGTGTCGATCACCAGGCCGCCTTGGACGAGTATGCGCATCAGAAAAATCTCCTCAGTAGAAAGCTTTCTTAAAAGCTATCATCAAAGGCATCTAGACTGTCAACCATGACGACGGATCGGGTGGACGGGATCATCGCGGCCTGGCAGGACGAGCTGCCGGCCGCGCTGCACCCGACCAGCGAGCTGAGCAAGCGCGTGATGGTGCTGGCCGACGCCCTGGAGCAGGCCACCCGGCCGGTGCTGCGGGAGCTCGGCCTGACCGCGGCCGAGTTCGACGTGATCGTCGCGCTCCGCCGATCAGGAGCGCCGTACCGGCAGAAGCCCTCGGATCTGAGCCGCAACCTGTTCCTGTCCTCCGGCGGCACCAGCAACGTGATCAACCAGCTGGTACGGCGGGGCTACGTCGACCGCGAGCCCGACCCGGTCGACGGCCGGGGCACCCAGATCCGGCTGACCGCCGACGGCATCAAGGCCGCCGAGGAGGCCGTGATCGCCACCTCGTCGGCCCACCACCAGGTGTGGACCGGGCACCCGGACGCAACGGTCCAGCAGGCGATCGGCGTACTGCGGACGCTGTCCGGGCTGGACGGGACATGACGAGGCGGCCGGTCCCAACTAGGGATCCGGCCGCCTCTCTCGTGGTTATCCGGCCTGAAAGAAGGCGCCCTTGAGGTAGTCGTGCACGGCATCCTCAGACACCCGGAACGAACGACCCACCCGCACCGCGGGCAGCTCACCGGAATGCACCAACCGGTACACCGTCATCTTGGACACGCGCATGGCCGTGGCAACCTCTGCCACGGTCAAGAACTTCACCTCTGCGAGCGGCTGCTCACCACCGGACTTCTTTGATGCCATTTGCGCACCGCACTTCCAGCACGGATCGTGCGCCGGCTTCCCCTCCGGCACCTCCGTCCGTGCATGTGACGAGGGTAGTGGCTGTTGGTGCGAATGGGAAAGAGGGGGACTCGTGTGACTCGATCCTGTGACGAAGTCAGTACGTCGGGTCAAGGCCCAGGTACGGGAAAGCGACATCCCGGGTGGCCTTGATCGACCGGTCCAGCCAGGTGTCGGGGTTGTAACCGGTCGACCAGTCGATGTACTCGGGATCGCGGCCGTCCGTCATCCGCAGCGGCGCGACCCGGCCGAACCGGATCCGCACCTCCTCGCGCCACGCCTCCGGCACCAGCGTCTGCGGATCGACCGGCTTCCCCGCGACGATCGCCAGCAGGTGGCTCCAGGCGCGCGGGACGACGTCGATGATCGCGTAGCCGCCACCACCGGTGGCCACCCACTTCCCATCACACACCTCGTGGGCCAAGTCGTGCAGGGCCAGGTACGCCGCTCGCTGCCCATCGACTGTCTTGGTCAGATGAGCGAGCGGGTCCTCCACATGGGAATCACACCCGTGTTGGGTGACCAGGATCGACGGCTGGAACGCCTTCAGAACGTCAGGCACGATCGCGTGAAAGGCCCGCAACCACCCCGCATCCCCGGTCCCGGGCGGCAGCGGGATGTTGACCGCCGATCCTCGCGCGTCCGGTCCGCCGATCTCACCGGCGCTGCCGGTCCCTGGGAAGAGCGTGGTCGGCGACTCGTGCAGGCTCACGGTCAGCACCCGGGGGTCGTTGTAGAAGACCTCCTGTACGCCGTCCCCGTGGTGCACGTCGACATCGACGTACGCGACTCGCTCGGCGCCCTGGTCGAGCAGCCACTGGATGGCGATCGCGGGGTCGTTGTAGACGCAGAAGCCGCTGGCCCGGTTCGGCATCGCGTGGTGCAGCCCGCCGGCGATGTTCGCCGCGTGCAGCACCTCGCCCTCCCAGACCGATCGCGCAGCCTCGACGCTGGCCCCGGCGATCTGCGCGCTGACGTCGTGCATCCCGGCGAAGTTGTAGGTGTCGTCCGACCCGAGTCCGTGCTCGAGATCCGGTACGTCGGGATGTTCGCCGGCCCGTTTGACCGCCTCGACGTACTCCGCCGTGTGCACGGTCCGCAGCAGCTCGTCACTCGCCACCGGCGCGGGGACAATCGTCAACTGGTCCAGGATGCCGAGCTCCCGCGCCAGCCGGATGGTCAGTTGGACCCGGATCGGACTCATCGGATGCCCGCGCCCGAAGTCGTACTTCGTCAGGCCGTCCTCGAAGACCAGTCTCGCCTCACCACTCATGGATCCGACCATAGCGGTCCGCCCGATGTTCAGGGTCGGTCGAAAGGTTTGCCCGTCTCCCGCGACCGGCTCAGGATCGATGCGCCACGTCCGGCCCGCCCACCTCGAGGAGAAACCTCATGCGTGCGATCTATCGCGCACTGCCCGCCCTGCTCGGCACCGCGGCCCTGATCGGCAGCGCCGTCACCGCCGCCACCGTCACCGGTGCCACAAACGCACCCGCCGCGGACGGCCCCGCCGTACCGATCGAGCGGGCGACCCCGACCAAACTCATGCCGATCGGCGACTCGAACACGGGCAGCTCCACCGGCAGCGGGGCGGGGTCGTACCGCCCCGACCTGTGGCAACTGCTCAGGGCGGACGGGCGGCCGGTCGACTTCGTCGGCTCGGGTGCCGCCGGCCCGGCGAACCTGATGGACCCCGACCACGAGGGCCACGGCGGCTGGACGATCAGCCAGATCCAGGCCAATGTCGTCGGCTGGCTGAACACCTACCGGCCGGACGTGATCACGCTCCAGATCGGCACCAACGACATGTACGACGACGCGGCGGCGGGCGCGGCGCCCGGCAGACTGTCGGCACTGATCGACAGCATCACCACGACGCTGCCGGACGTGAAGGTCTTCGTGACCACGATCCCGCAGCTCCAGGACCCCAACCACCACAGCCGGGTCGCCGCCTTCAACTACACGATCCCCGGGATCGTCGCCGCGAAGGTTGCCGCTGGCAAGAGTGTCACCGCCTTGGACGCGAACTCGGGCCTCTTCCAGCCCTACGACTTCGTCGACATGTGGCACCCGAACTACGGCGCCGCGTCGAAGGCGGCGGTTCGCTGGTACGCCGCTCTGACCGGCCAGCAGGTGACCCGCCTGGAAGCCGAGCAGTCGGCCAACGCCTCGATCAGTGGCGCGCCGACCAAACGGACCCAGATCGTGTCAGCCTCCGGTGGCGCGAAGATCGGCTACATCGACCTGGACACCAGCTTCGTCAAGTTCACCTTCGAGGTCGGTGCCGCAGGCAACTACCGGATCCGGGCCAGGGGCGCGAACGGGATGAACGCCGTGTGCAGCCACAAGGTCAGCGCGAACGGCGGCCCGCAGGCGATCGTCAGCTACCCCTCGTACGGCTGGGACCTGCTCGGCGTCTCGAAGGTCGACCTGCCGCTGAACGCAGGCAAGAACACGGTCACCTTCATGAAGGGCGACTGCTACACCGAGCTGGACGCGATCGACATCAGCTTGGTCCCGACGGCCTAGAGCGTCTGGGACATCAGCGTGAGCGGGCGCGTCGGGTCGTAGAACGTCTCGACGCGTCCGGTCGGCTCGAACCCGGCCCGGCGGTAGAACGCGGCCGCTCGCGGGGCGGCGTCGTAGACCCAGAGCAGCAGCCGCTTGTACTGCTGCTCCCGGGACCAGGCGATCAGCTCAGTGGTCAGCTCATCAGCAACGCGCTGACCACGGAACGACGGGTCGACCCACATCGACAGCATCAACGCAGCGTCCGGGTCCCGCTCGTCCGGTCCCGCCGGGGCGCCGACCACCATCCCGGCCGGTTGGCCGTCGGCTTCGGCCAGCAGGGTCACCTTGTCGGTGGAGCGCAGCCGGGATCGCCAGTCCTCCTCGGTCAGCACCACCGCGCCGTCGTACGTCTGGTAGAAGGATCCCGGCGCCTCGATCAGGGCGCGCAGCCGGACCTCGCGCAGGATGGCCCAGTCGTCCTCGGCCAGTCGCCGTACCAGCACCGTCATGACCTCATCCTGACAAACCCGATTCGGCGGGCGGCGCAACACCCCTCCACAGGCTGCGCCGGCCCGCCCGAGCGCTGGGTCAGCAGCGGGTCCAACGTCCGGTTCATCGGTGCCGGACTGCAAAGCGTTACAGATTTTGCAGAACATGTGCAGACCGATCGCCCACAGTGAGCTAATCTGGGGTTGTGAACACGAATCTGCAGCTGTGGTGGGCCGTCTAGGGCGGTCACCCGGCGTTCACACGCATCCACGAGGCCGTCTCGCCGAGACGGCCTTTTTTTGTGCCCTCGGTGGGGCTCTCGCCACTCACCTCACCGAAAGGTCATGACATGACCTCGCTCTCCGGTATCACCCCGTCCGGCCGGCTGACCCTGGGCAACCACCTCGGCGCCCTGCGGCGGTTCACCGATCCCGACGGATTCTTCTTCGTCGCGAACCTGCACGCGATGACCACCAAACACGATCCACGGCGGCTCGCCACGCTCACCCGGGAGTGCGCGACGCTGATGCTGGCGGCCGGGATCCCGCCCGGGGCGGTCTTCGTCCAGTCCGACGTCTCGACGCACGCCCAGCTCGCGTACCTGCTCGAGTGCACCTCGTACGTCGGCGAGCTGTCCCGGATGATCCAGTACAAACAGAAGGGCGGCCGGCCGATGACCCGGGCGTCGCTGTTCACCTACCCGTGCCTGATGGCGGCGGACATCCTCCTGTACGGCGCCCAGCGGGTCCCGGTCGGCGGCGATCAGGATCAGCACGTGGAGCTGGCCCGGGACATCGCGATCCGGTTCAACCGCGAGTACGGCGAGACGTTCGTCGTACCGGAGTTGCACAAGGCGGCGCTGGCCACCCGGATCAAGGACCTGGCGAACCCGACCGCCAAGATGAGCAAGTCCGACTCCGACGACGCGGTCGGGACGATCCGGCTGCTCGACCCGCCGGACGTGATCCGGCGCCAGGTGATGCGGGCCGTCACGGACTCCGAGAACGAGGTCCGCCACGACGAGTCCTCGAAGCCCGGTGTGACGAACTTGTTGGAGATCCTGGCTGCGTGCACGGACGGCGATCCGGTCGCGCTGGCGGCGGCGTACTCGTCGTACGGCGAGCTCAAGCAGGACGTGGCGGACGCCGTACTGGCCGTGATCGAGCCGCTGCAGAAGGAGTACGCCCGGTTGGCGACCGACCCTGGAGCGATCGACGAATTGCTCGCTCAAGGGCGGGATCGTGCCCTCGAAGCCAGCACTCCCCGACTCCGCGCGGCGACCCAAGCGATGGGTTTGGCAGGATCGTTGCCATGAAGATCAGGGCCGCCACCTTCAACCTCCGTAACTCCTCCGCCCCGGACGGCGAGAACGCCTGGCCGCTCCGGCGGGAGGCAGCGGTGGCGGCGATCGAGCTGCTCGAGGCCGATGTGGTCGGGTTGCAGGAGGTGCTGCCCGACCAGCTCGACTACCTGCGGTTCCGGTTCCCGAAGTACGAGATCGTCGGCGCCGGGCGGGACGACGGGATGAGTGCCGGTGAGCATTCGTCCGTGCTGGTCCGGCCTGGTGACTGGCGGATCGAGCGGTCCGAGACGCGCTGGCTGTCCGACGACCCCGGTACGCCGGGATCGGTCGGCTGGGACGCGCATCTGACCCGGGTGGCCACGCTCGTGTGGCTGCGGCACCGCAGCGGTACGACGATCGGCGTACTGAACACGCATTACGACCACGCGGGCGAGGTCGCGCAGCTGCAGTCGTCGCGCCTGGTCGCGAAGTGGGTCGCCGGTGAGGTGCCGTGGATCGTGATGGGCGACCTGAACGCGACCCCGGACTCCCCGCCGCTGAAGGCGCTGACGGACGCCGGGCTGCGGTACGCCGTACCGGCCGATGCCGGTGGTAGCTGGCACGACTTCACCGGGGCCGAGGACGATGACCGGATCGACCACATCCTGATCAGCCCGGCCTGGACGGTGACCGAGGCAGCCGTCTCCCACTTCCGTCCGGGCGGACGGCTGCCCAGCGATCACTGGCCCGTGATGGCCACGCTTTCTCTCTAGATCTTGTTGAAGACCTCTTCGCGGAGGCGTTCGAGGGTTTCGTAGCGCTTGGCGCCGGAGCCGAACCAGTGGTCCGGGACGAGGATCTCGTCGATGCCCGCCTCGGGGTATTGGGCGACGACGTCGAGGACCTCCTGGGCGGAGCCCATGATCACGTGCAGCCCGCGGGACTCGAAGTTCTCCTTGCGCGCGACCGCTTCGGTGTCGCCGGGGGCGATCACCTCGAGGAAGGTCTGGGCGGAGCGGCGTACCGTCTTCGGGTCGCGACCGATCCGCTCACAGTGCTCGGCGAACACTTTGCCCTTGTGGGCGGCGAGTTCTGGGCGGCCCCAGTGGTTCCACTCGTCGGCGTACTTGGCAACGATGCCCAGGGCAACCTTCTCGCCGGCGGCTCCGATCAGAACCGGCAGCTTGGCCGGCTTCGGCTCGAGCGGGGCGCCTTTGAGTTGGTAGTACTTGCCGTCGAAGGTTGCTCGCTCCTCGGTGAGCAGGCCCGTCAGGACCTGGCAGGCCTCTTCGAAACGGGCCAGCAGCTCCTTGGTCGGCGGCAGTTCGATGCCGTAGACCTCGTGCTCGTTCACCTGCCAGCCGGCGCCGATGCCGTACACGAACCGGCCGTTGCTCATCTGGTCGATGGTCGCGGCCGCGTTCGCCGCGACGGCCGGATGCCGGTAGGTGTTGCCGAGCACCATCGACCCGATCCGCACTCGCTCGGTCCGGACCGCGAGACCGGCGAGCAGCGCGAACGCCTCGTTCACCGGCACCGACAGGTCGTCGCCGTTCTTCATGAAGTGGTCGGCGATCCAGACGCCGTGCCAGCCGGTGCGCTCGGCGTACTCGGCACCTTCGAGTACTTCGGTCCACGTCCGGCCGGCGTTCGGCCAAAAGGAAAAGTCCATGGCCTCGACCTTATGCCGGGCGTCAGACCAGGTGCCAGCGCATCATGAAAGACCCGAAGGACAGCACGAGGTAGAGCAGGACGAGCAGGGCGCCGATGCCGGGGCGCGGGGTGGCGCGGCGGGCCGGGCGGCCGGCGGCCTTGATGCGCAGGGCCTCCATCACCGCGGCGACCTCGGCGGTGCGGTCGCCGGGGATGCCGTTGATCTCGTTCTCGTCCTGGTTGCGGGTCAGGACGACGTTGTCGTCGCCGACCTCGATCTTGTCGACGTCCTGCCAGGGCAGGCTGCGGATCAGCATGCTCGTGCGGGCCTTGAGGGCGGTCGGCGTCAGCATCACCCGGTACAGCACGACGCCGCCGGCGATCCGGACCACCGAAGCGCCGATGACGGTCAGCAGGAAGACCGCGAGGATGTCGCGGGCGCCCATCCAGAGCCACGAGTTCAGCGCCGGCACGGCGATGAACGGCGTGATGAACAACGCCCAGGCCCACCACGGCGCGGGATCCAGCGGGACCCGCCACGGCAAGGCCGGTAGCTGGGCCACCGGCTCCGGAGCAGGGCTCAGCTGCTCGGGGCTCTGCTGCTCCGAACGATTACCCATGAGCGGGACCCTAGTCGATTCAAGCCTGCGGGAAAGAATGGGCTTCAGAATAACGCTATTCGGCGGCGAGATCCCGCGAGCGGTTCCGGGCTGCCTCGATCGCGGACAGGAACGCGGCCCGGACCTTGTGGTCCTCCAACTCCCGTACGGCGGCCGCCGTCGTACCGCCCGGCGATGTCACCCGCTCGCGCAGCACGGTCGGGTGCTCACCGGTCTCCCGCAGCAGCTTCGCCGAACCGAAGAGGGTCTGTACGACGAGGTCGGTGGCCGTGGTGCGCGGCAGCCCCATGTGGACACCGGCCTCGATCATCGACTCGACCACGAAGAAGATGTACGCCGGACCGGACCCGGAGATCGCGGTCACCGCATCCTGCTGCTTCTCCGGCACCCGGATCACCCGGCCGGTCGCGGACAGCAGGCCCTCGGCCAGGGCGAGGTGGCTCTCGTCGCAGTGCGCACCGCGGGAGATCGCGGCCATCCCCTCGTCGACGAGGGCCGGCGTGTTCGGCATCACCCGGACGACCGCGACACCTTCGGGCAGCCGCGACTCGATGAAGCTCGTCGAGATACCAGCGGCCAGCGAGACCACGGTCTGCTCCGGGCGGACCACCGACGCGATCTCACCCAGCAACTCCGGCATGTCCTGCGGCTTCACGACCAGCACGAGCGTGTCGGCCTTCACCGCGGCATCCAGGTTGGACACGACATCGACGCCGTACCGCTCCCGCAGCTCGGCGGCACGCTCGGCCCGGCGCTCGGTGATCAGCAACTGCTCCGGTCGTCGCCCGGCCCGGATCAGCCCCGACAACAACGTCTCGCCCATCACACCGGCCCCGAGAATGGCCACCTGGTCAGTCATGCCCACACAGTACGACTTTTACTGAGTTCTACTTCTTGCTGATCAAGGAGCGGGCGAAGAACTGGAGGTTGGCCGGGCGCTCGGCCAGGCGGCGAACCAGGTAGCCGTACCAGTCCTCGCCGTACGGGATGTAGACCCGCATGGTGTGACCGAGGCCGGCCAGCCGGAGCTGCTCCTCGGGGCGGATGCCGAAGAGCATCTGGTACTCGAAGGAGCCCGGCTGGCGGTTCGCGCGGTCGGCGAGGGAGCCGGCGATCGCGATCAGCCGCGGGTCGTGCGACGCGATCATCGGGTAGCCGGTGCCGTTCATCAGGATCTTCAGCGCCCGGACGTACGCCTTGTCGACCTGGCGCTTGTCCTGGAAGGCGACCGACTCGGGCTCCTTGTAGGCACCCTTGCAGAGGCGGACCCGGGAACCGGCGTGCGCGAGGTCGCGGCAGTCGCCCTCGGTCCGGCGGAGGTAGGCCTGCAGCACCGCACCGGTCTCCGGGAAGTCCTGGCGCAGCTCGCGCAGGATGCCCAGCGTGGAGTCGGTGGTGGTGTGGTCCTCCATGTCGAGGGTGACCGTCGTACCGGCGTTGCGGGCGGCGTGGCAGATCGTCCGGGCGTTCTCCAGGGCGATCTTCTCGCCGTCACCGGGCAGCGCCTGGCCGACCGCGGACAGCTTGACCGACACCTCGGCGTTCTTGGTGAGGCCGGCTTGGGAGAGCTTGCGGAGCAGCTCGAGGTAGGCGTCCACGGTCGCGGTCGCCGCGGACAGGTCGGTGACGTCCTCACCGAGGTGGTCCAGGGTGACGTTCAGGCCGTTGCTGACCAGCTTCTCGGTGGCCAGCACGGCCTCCGGAGCGGTCTCACCGGCCACGAACCGGGCCACGATGCCACTGGAAACAGGCATGGCCGAGACGGCCTTCTTGATCTGGGGGCTGCGGGACATGCCCAGCAGGACTCGCCGAAGCACTTCTGTTCTCCTCCTCAAGCCAGCCGGCCCCATATGCCAGTGGTGTCTGCAGGTTACGTGCCTGAACCAGGTGCCCCATAATCCTGTGGCCGGGACCACACCAGTGGCGTACTGGTCCGGTCACGGACTGTATCCGCACCTCTGGCGAGGGAAGATGGGACGTATGCCCATCTTCAAGCGTCGCAAGGCGGCCGTCGTGGAGGCCGACCCGATCGGCGCGTTCTGGACCTGGTGGACCTCGGCCGGCGCGACGCTCGTCGCCGAAGCGATCGCCCGGAAAGAGCCCGCCGCGATCGGCGCGACCCTGAGCGAGTGGGTGAACCGCGTCCACCCCGAGCTCGACTGGGAGCTGGGACCCGGCTTGCACGCCCAGCACGCCCTCATCGTCACCGCCGCCGGGAACCCGAGCCGCCGCGCGACCGCCCGCCGCTGGCTCCGCTCGGCACCGGCTTCCGACGAGTTGTGGGAGTACGCCGATCTGCGCCGGCCGGGGCCGATCAGCACCATCCAGTTCGAGGGGCTGCCCGCCGTACCGATTGAGCAAGCCGTGGTCGAGGTTGACCCGGATGCTTCCGCGATTCATGTCGGGGTGTTCCATCCGGCGTTCCCCGATCTGCCGGTCGAGGTGCGGCAGCGGGTCACCTTCCTGATCCTCGATCTCGTCCTCGGTGAGGAGATGGTCGAGACCTGGATCGGCGCCATCGACACCCTCGACCGACCACCCGTGGACGCCCGGCCGATCGACACCCTGCTCCCCGCCGTCGCGGGGTTCGCGGCCGAACACACCCTCGAGGACGGCAGCCCCGCCTGGAAGATGCTCGAAGGCACCCGCGACGGCCAGCGCCTGATCGCGACCGCCGAGTACCCCCTGCGCTCCATCCGCCGCCCGCACCTCGACACCCACGTCGAGATCTCCGTCGGCTACCCCGTGGTCCGCGACGACGGCCTCCCCGAATCCGACATGCTCGACGAACTCCGCGCCTTCGAAGACCACCTCACCGCCCGCCTCGGCGGCTCCGGCAACCTCCTGGCCCACGAAACCTCCGCCGGCACCCGCCTCCTGCACTACTACACCGACGGCACCACCCCCGCCGCCGCCCAACTCCAAGCC